>CAIMWE010000200.1 GCA_903845115.1 uncultured Acidobacteriota bacterium
GCGCCTCTTCTTGCGCCCCTGCTCGCGCCGCTGCGGGACGGAGGCGGGAGCGAGGTCCTCCACCGGCTGGCGCTGCGGGGCGGTCCGGAGCGGTGGACGCTCGAGGGGAACGGCGACCCCCTGGCCAGCGGCACGGACGCCGACGGCGCCGTGGTGGCGACGCTTCGCACCCTGACCGAGCTGGGATGCAGGGGGGGCGAGCGCCTGCTGGTGGTCCACGGCGCGGGGCTGGTTCTCCCCGACGGGCGGGGGCTGCTGCTGGTCGCCCCGGGCGGGTCGGGGAAGACGACTCTCGCGGCGGCGCTCAACGCGGACGGGCTGGGGCTCCTCGGCGACGACGTCATACCGGTGACCCCGGACGGCCGCCTCGTCGGGCTGGGCCTGCCGCTGTGCATCAAGCCCGGCAGCTTCCCGGTCCTCGCGTCGCGGCGCCCCGACCTGGGACGCGCCTCCACGGTGATGCGGCTCGGCCAGCCGGTCCGCTTTCTTCCGCCGTGCGGACCGCGGGTGGCGCACCCCGTGACGCCCGCCCTCCGGCTCTTTCCTTCCTACCGGCCGGGGGAGGCGCCGCGCGTCGAGCCCCTCTCCCCCGCGCAGGTGCTCCGGGGCGTGGTCGAGGCGGAGGCGGTGATCCGGGACCTGACGCAGGCGAAGCTCGAAGCGCTCGCCCTCTGGGCTGAGGCGGGGCCCGCCTACTCCGTGAGCTACCCGGACCTGGAGACGGGACTGGAAATCGTCGAAGGCTTGCGGAAGGGCCGTATTCCGACCCTCCCGCCGTCCGCTCCGGTCTGACCATCCCGGAGCACCGGCGACTAGCCCGACCTCTGCCGGATGGCGGCGTGCCATGACCGAAGGAGAGCCTCCCCGGGGCGCCGGTGCCTTGACGTATGACGTCATACGTAATAGACTGGCCTCGTGATCCGGTCCTTCAGGAGCAAGGAGACGGAGGCCCTCTTCCACGACGCGCCGGTCCGCCGATTCCAGGCGATAGAGCGCCCGGCGCGGAGGAAGCTGCTCTATCTTCACAGGGCGCGCGTGCTCCGGGACCTGAAGGCCCCGCCGGGCAACAGGCTCGAGGCGCTCGAGGGCGACCGGAGAGGTCAGCACAGCATTCGATTCAACGACCAGTGGCGAATCTGCTTCACCTGGAAGAACGGCGGTGCCCACGGGGTCGAGATCGTCGACTACCACTGAGAGGTGCCTGATGGCGTCAAGACCGAAACTGCTCGATCCGATCCCCCCTGGCGAGATCCTCATGGAGGACTTCATGGTCCCGCTGGGGCTCAGCGCCAACGCCCTGTCACGGGCGCTCGCCGTACCGGCGAACCGCGTCAGCGGCATCGTCAACGGCACCCGCGCGATCTCGGCCGACACCGCGCTGCGCCTGGGCAAGTACTTCGGCACGTCCCCCGAAATCTGGCTCGAGCTGCAGTCGGACTACGAGCTTCGGATCGCGCGGCAGACGACCTGGAAACAGGTCGAACCGAAGGTGCAGACGCGGGTGGCGTGACTGGCGACTCTGCCAGCTTCCAGCGGTCCAGGGGGGTCTCCTTCCGGGCCGTTGCTCCATCCGGAAGTGGCGCCCGTCTGCCACGCTCCCGTAGAGGACCGACCCGCCGTCCACAAGCCAAGCAAAGGCTGACGACTAAGCCCTATCGGTATGACTAGGACGGAATACTTTTAGGTGGTAAGATCCGGACTACCATGAAGGCCGGAAGTAGCGTCAAGGTCACTTACTCGCTTCCCGAGCAGCTCGCGGAGCAGGTCCGGGAGGTGGTCGGGAAGGGCCGTGCCCCCTCGGCAAGCGCCTTCGTCGCTCGCGTTCTCCGAGAGGCGCTTCTTCGGGAACGGGACGCGCTCCTTGCCGAGGAATTCCGGCAAGCCGCCGCCGATCCCGACTTCCTGGCGGCGTGCGAGGAAGTCGAACGGGACTTCGAAGCGGCGGACGCCGAGACGGCCAGGCTGATCCGATGAGGTCAGATTCGTTCCAGTGGCGGCTCTTCAGGGCGACGCTGGATCCCGCCCTGGGGTCCGAGCAGGCCGGGACGCGTCCGGTGCTCGTCGTCTCGCGCGAGGTGATCAACCAGGCACTTCCCATCGTCGCCGTCGTGCCCCTCACGAGCGTGAAGGCGGGCCGGAGGATCTACGCCACGGAGGTCTTGTTGCCCGCGGGCGCCGCTGGGCAGCCAGCCGCCTCCATCGCCCTGGGGCATCAGGTCCGGACGATCTCCATCCGGCGGCTCGGCCCTGCCTACGGGGAGCTGACGGAGCCCGGCCTTCGGGCCGCGGTCCGGAAAGCCCTGCAGGTCTTCCTCGACCTCGACTGATCGTGTCGTTCGCTCGTTGATCCGGCGTCAGCCTCGACTTGACGCGTTTCGCAACGGGCCGTCATCCCTCTCGTTCCATCCTTCCTCCCCTCGCGCACGACCTCCCCGGAACGAGTCAACGAGTCGAGGCTGACTCCTATTCCTCAGGGGAATGGCGGATCAGCCGCGATCGTGCCGCTGTCTGGGGGAAGCGGAGTCCGCTGGAGGAGGGGCTGGCCGGACTGGCTGAGGGAGCCTGCTTTCCAGCTCCTTCAGCGTCCTGAAGAGCACGTCCGGATCGTTGCTGCATTCCTGCAGGAACTCTTCTCTCTCTCGGTGGAGTTCGTCGAGGATCGGGTCAGCGTTCACGAGGCCCCGACAAGGTCCCTGGATGGCCGGGCCCCAAGGTAGCTGATGACCGAGGTCTCAAGGTAGACCCGAGCAGACATTCGCACATGCTACCCCTGTCCGAGAGACCTCTGACTCGGCTCCGGGCACCGATCCGACCGGTCGATGCCGTGGCCCGGTGGGGCGGATCGCCCGACCGCGGTAGCACGACTCAGTGAGGCGCGACTCGGGTTCCGCGCGACCGCTCTCCCCGCGATTCAAGATCATCGACCCCGTTATCCCCGGATGACGGTGATCGCCCTTCCGCCGGGCGACGTCACCTCGGTCGCGCTGGTCCTCTCACTGATCGGCGCGACCCCGCTGCGCCGGTCGAAGACGACGAGCCAGCCGCCCGGGAGGCCCAGCCCGGAGAGGTAGCCGTCGAGCTGCTCGAGCCCTTCCGACAGCGGGTCCTTCTCCCCGTCGCGCCAGACCTTCAGCTCGATCGCGAGGACGACC
>CAIMWE010000201.1 GCA_903845115.1 uncultured Acidobacteriota bacterium
AGAATTCGGCCCACTCGAAGATGACGTACAGGGAGAGGAAGCCGAGGACGACGTTCGCGAGGAGCAGGGTCAGGTCCCGGAAGATGGCGCTTTCACGGTCCTCCCGGAAGAGGGTGAAGGCGACGGCGACGAGCGCCGCGCCGCTCGCGAGGGCGCCGGAGATGAAGAGGAGCGGCATCAGGGCGCTGTTCCAGTAGGGCCTGGCCCCGACGACGCCGAAGAGAGCGCCGACGCCGCCCGAGAAGCTGAGCGTCAGGGGGATCCCGACGATTCCGATGATGCCGAGGAGATGCCGGTCCTTCTCGAGCCGGGCGGGGGTCGGGGCCTCCTTGCCTGCGAGGAGCCGGGCAACCGCCGCAAACCACCCGGGCCTTCCGGATGCGGCGACGAGGTCGGCGCGCATGGCGAGCCGGATCTGGACGACGAGCAGGACGATGTAGGAGGTGTAGAGCCAGATCATCAGGGTCATCATCGAGGTGGCGCTCGGGCTGGCGTAGACCTTCCAGAACCGGAACGGCCTGCCCAGGTCCATGAAGATGGTCACCAGGGCGCCGGCGAGCGTGGCGAGAGCCACGAGGAGAGAGAGCTTCCCGATCGGCTCGAGCCGCTGGATCTTGAAGACGTAGACGGCGGTCGACAGGAGGAAGGCCCCGGCCGACATTCCGACGAAGTAGATGTAGACGGAAACCCAGAGTCCCCAGGGGATGTAGCTGTTGTAGGCCGCGAGGTCCTTTCCGAGGAAGAACCGGGCCGCGACGGAGAAGAGGCCGACGGCGAACGCCACGAGCCAGAGGGTCTTGAGAATCTTCGAGTTCATCGCTGCCTCCTCACACCAGGTAGAGGACCTTCGGCTTGGTGCCGATTTCCTCCCTCAGACGCATGGCCCGCGGTGAGCCCGACAGTTCCGCGACGAGGCTCTTCGGGTCGTCGAGGTCGCCGAACATCGTGGCGTGGCCGATGCAGGTCGAAACGCACGACGGGAGCATCCCGTTCTCGATCCGGTGGATGCAGAAGGTGCACTTCCGGGCGTTCCCCACCGGCGAGTCGTGCTTGGCCCGGTTTCGCTTCTCGTGGTACTCGAGCGTGTCGCGCTTCTCGTAGGGCTGGAGGTTCTTCGGGTCGAGGCCTACCCCCTGCGTGAAGAAATCGCCGAAATCCGACGTCCGGGAGCTGTACGGGCAGGCGGTGAGGCAGTAGCGGCAGCCGATGCACTGGTCGTAGTCGATGGCGGTGATCCCGTCCGGCCGCTTGAAGGTCGCCCCGACGGGACAGACCTTCGTGCAGGGGGGCTCCTCGCACTGCATGCAGGGGCGGGGAACGAACCTGCGGCCGACGTTGGGATAGGTCCCGAGCTGCTCTTCGAGGACCGGCCGGTAGACGACGCCTGGCGGGAGAGCGTTCTCGGTCGCGCAGTTGATCGTGCAGGCCGAGCAGCCGACGCATTTCTTGAGGTCGATCACCATTCCCCACCGCCGTTTTTCGATCGGCTTGGCGAGGGCCCGGGTGACATCCTTCATCATGCGGAGGATGTGGTTCTCGTTGACGGCCTGGGGGGGCACGATCTCCTTGGGCGCCGGGGCGCCATCGGACGCGGCCCTGGCGACGGTCGGGAGAGCGGCCCCTCCCGTGACGCCGACGAGGACCTGCTTCAGGAACGCCCGTTTGCTCAGGGCTCCGTCACTCATGTCGAGGCTCCTTTCGCCGCGGCTAACGATTCAGGCTTCAAGCTCAGACTTCGCGAGTGCAGAACCGGTGCCACGCCCCGGCTACCCCTGACGGACTGCCTGGAGTGCCGGTTCTTCGGCTTCCGGCTGAATCGCCATCCTTCCGGAGAGGCCTGACGACATTACCGATCGGTAACAACCTTACGAACCGGTAACGGACCTCGTTCGCTTCGCCGTTCCTGCCGAGCGCCTCCGCGAAGCGAATGGAAAGGACGTCGCCGGGGGAATTCCCCGGCAGCCCTCCGGGCGCCGCTACTTCATCAGCGACCGGATGAAGGTGCAGACCGCCAGGAGCTGCTTCCCGTCCATCCCCTTCAGGATGGTCTGGATCACCGGCGACATGATCCGGAGCGCGCCCCCCATGCCGAAGCTCGCCGTCTGACGGACGACGAAGTTTGCGTCGACCATCTCCAGCGGCTTGAGCAGGAAGTAGTCGAACCCGGCCTCCGTCAGCTCGACGACGTGGTCGGCCAAGGCGCCTGCGTGCCGGGTCGGGTCGTCTGCCTTCTCGACCGTGTCTATCACCTTCAGGGTCTTGGCCCTGAGCGCCTTCGAGTGGAAAAACCGGAGGGAGGGCTGGGGTGCGGCTGGCATGAGCGAGCCTCCTGGGCCGGAGATTACGCCCTGCCCCTGACCGGATGGGCCGGCAGGAACGACAGGTCCCCTCCCGACGCCGCGAACCGTTCCACCGGCACCCTCCGGATCCGCGAGACGAGCAGGCGATCCGCCTCGACGGCCGGGTCCTTGCGGAGGGCTGCGATCGCGTCGGCGTGCCAGGCGCGCGCCGCGGGTTCGCCCGAGAGGGCGTAAAAGACGAACCTGGACCGCTTCTCCTCCAGGACGAGCCCCGCCCGCTTCAGCTCGGCCAGGTGCGCCGAGACGGTCGACGGGGCGAGCCCCAGCGCGGCCGTGAGCTGGCAGCCGCAGAGTTCCCCCCCCTCGAGCATCGCCAGGATCCGGAGGCGGGCGGGGTGGGCCATCGCCTTCACCAGACGGGTCAGGTCGTGGAGCGGCGCCGTCATTCGCTCCCGAGTGTACGGGAGGTCTTCCCGGACCGGCGGCGGCGATGTTGACTTCCCCACCCCTTCATTCTACATTTCGCCATGTAACGAAATGACGGGAAACGCCCCGGAGGTGCCTCTCATGAACCGAACAACCCTCGCCGCCCTCCTCCTCACCCTGGCGCTCGCTTCGGCGCAGGGCTCCCCGGCCGGAGCCGCGGACGCGCCCCCCGCCGCGCCGCCCGGCCCGAACCCGATCACCGCCCTCTCCCCCGCCGAGCTGACCGCGGCGCTCCAGGGGGGGAAGCCGGTCGTCATGGAGTTCGGCGGCGAGACCTGCATCCCCTGCCGCCAGATGCAGCCCGTCCTCCAGGAGATCCGGACGGACCTCGATAAGAAGGGGCGCGTCCACAACTTCTGGATCCAGACCCACCCCGAGGTGGCCCGCCAGTTCAAGGTGATGGCGATGCCGACCCAGATCGTCTTCGACTCGAAGGGAACCGAGGTCTTCCGCCACATCGGGGTCCTTCCGCTCCCCGAGTTCCGGAAGGCCCTGAAGGAGAAGGGGATCCTCTGATCGAGGAGCTGACCTCCCGGGTCGCGGCGGCGGCCGGATCGGCGCCCCCGGCGCTGACGCTGCTCCTCGTCTTCGCCGGCGGCCTCCTCTCGTCCGCGAGCCCGTGCGTCCTGGCCGCCGTCCCGCTGGTCGTCGCGACGGTGGGGGGAACGGCTGTCTCGAAGCGGCGGGCCGTCACGCTCTCGCTGGCGTTCACCCTCGGCATGGCCATCTGCTTCGCCCTCCTCGGGACGGTCGCCGCGCTGACGGGCCGGCTGATCGGCGACATCGGCAAGTTCTGGCCGTTCCTCCTCGGTGGGGTCCTCGCCGTCGTGGGCCTCCACCTCGCCGGTCTCGTCCGGATCCCCCTCCCCGCCCTCGACGGGACCCGGTTCCGGGGAGCCGGCGTCACCGGGGCCTTCACTCTGGGCGCCCTGACCGGGACGCTCTCGTCCCCGTGCGCCACGCCGATCCTCGTCCTCGTTCTCTCCCTCGTCGCCTACGAGCGGCAGATCGCCTGGGGGGCCGCGTTGATGATCACGTACTCCCTGGGGCACGTGGTGCTGCTCTTCCTGGCCGGCGTCGCGAGCGGGTTCGCCTCGGCGTACCTCGGCTCCAAGGCCTCGATCTGGGCCCAGCGCCTGCACAGGGCGTTCGGCTGGGTGCTCATCGGCACGAGCGCCGTCATCCTCGTCCCCGCTTCCCTCTCCGCGCTCGGCCTGAGGTCCTGAAGAGAGCATGGACGGACCTCTCGCCCTTCCGGTGCTCCCCCCCGCTCCTCCCGGCGCGGAAGGCCAGCCCGCCGCGACCCCGAACACGGCTGCGCCGCGCCGCGCGCGTCTGATCGCGTCGGGCCTCGTCCTCCTGGCGCTCTGGTACGGGGCTTACCGCGGCATCGCCCCGCTGGCCGACTTCCTGACCTACCGCTTCCTTCCCCTGACCCGGGAATCCCACCTGGCGGCGGCCGTCGCCTTCTTCCTCTACGAGGTCCCGAAGGTCCTCCTCCTCCTCGTCCTCGTCGTCTTCGGCGTCGGGGTCGTCCGGTCGTTCTTCACGCCCGAGCGGACTCGCCGCATCCTGGCCGGGAAGAGGGAATCGCTCGGGAACCTCCTCGCTTCCCTGCTCGGAGTGGTGACCCCCTTCTGCTCCTGCTCCGCCGTCCCCATGTTCATCGGCTTCGTGACGGCCGGCGTTCCCCTCGGCGTCACCTTCTCGTTCCTCGTGTCGGCCCCCATGGTCAACGAGGTGGCCCTCGCGCTCCTCTTCGGCCTCTTCGGCTGGAAGGTCGCAGCCCTCTACGCCGGAACCGGCCTCCTGGTCGCCTTCGCGTCGGGTTGGGTGATCGGCCGGCTGAAACTGGAGAAGTGGGTCGAGCCCTGGGTCTACGCGATCCCGGCGGCCGAGGGGGACGGCTCGGCCGATCGCCTCTCCTGGGACGACAGGATCGACGCCGGCACCGGGGCCGTCAGGGAGATCGTCGGCAAGGTCTGGCCGTACGTGATGGCCGGGATCGCCGTCGGCGCCGGGATCCACGGCTGGGTACCGACCAACTTCATGGCCGGAGTCATGGGGAAGCAGGCCTGGTGGTCGGTCCCGCTCGCCGTCCTGATCGGCATCCCGATGTACTCGAACGCTGCCGGGATCATCCCGATCGTCCAGGCCCTGCTCGGCAAGGGGGCGGCCCTCGGGACCGTCCTGGCCTTCATGATGTCGGTCATCGGCCTCTCGCTTCCCGAGATGGTGATCCTCCGGAAGGTCCTGAAGCCGGCCCTCCTCGTCACGTTCGCCTCGATCGTCGGCCTCGGGATCCTCGTGGTCGGCTACCTCTTCAACCTCGTCCTCTGAAAGGCGCATCCATGAAGAACGTCAAGGTCTACGGTCCCGGCTGCCAGAAATGCCACCTGACCGAGGAGCGGGTCCGGAAGGTGGTCAAGGAGGGGTCGCTCGACGCGAACGTCGAGAAGGTCTCCGACTTCGCGGAGATGGCCGCCGCGGGCGTCCTCTCGACCCCGGCCGTGTCGGTGGACGGCGTCGTGAAGATGGCGGGCCGGGTCCCGACCGAGGACGAGATCCGCGCCTGGCTCGGCTGACGAGATACCGGCCACTCCCCGCCAGGACGAACCTCGTCAGGGCCTGAAACCGGCGCCCCGACCGCTTTCGCCGGAACCGTATCAAGCCGACGGGGTCTCGGCGGACCGGACCCCGTCCACCACCTCGAGGACCGCGGCCGCCGTCGCGCGCGCCTTCTCGGCGACCATCAGGATCGACCGGTGGTTCGCGCCCTCGACGAGCCGGTGCTCGCCCCTGCTCGAGAGCCGCGCCAGCTCCTCGTGCAGGGGGGAGAGCGACGACACGAGGGCCGACGGGGGTTCCGTCGCCGAAAGGACGAGTAGCGGGAGGCGGCCGAGCAGGCGTGCGCCCCGGGCCTGCCCGGCGCTCTCGTCCCACGCCAGCATCTCCTCCCTCACGCCCCTGAGATGGTGGGTCGAGGAAAAGAAGACCTCGGCGTCGCCCCGGCTCGCCACGGGAAGATCTTCCGCCTCGTCCGGCATCCCCCCGGATACCCGGAGGACGCCGAGGCCGGCCAGGACCGGGGCGACCCTCAGCTGCCCCATGAAGGTCCGCTGGAGCCGCACCACCTCCTCGGGAAAGCGCTCGAGCTGATCGGGGTGCGCGGGGTCGACGAGGACCATCCCGGCCACCCTCCCGGGGAAGAGGTCGGCGAAGACCCTGACGAAGAGGCCGCCCATGGAGTGACCCACGAGGACGACCGGGCCGTCGACGGCCAGCCGGTCCAGGAGGCTCGCCAGGTGCCTCGCCACCGTCGCGGCGTCGTGCGGGTCCGGGCTCTCGTCGCTCCACCCGATCCCGCTCCGGTCGTAGGCCAGTACCCGCGTCGCCTCGGCGACCGCCGGCTGGATCCACCCCCAGACCGCGCTGGTGGCGGTCAGGCCCGACTCCAGGACGACCGCCGGGCTCCCCTGGCCCATCTCCAGGACGTGAAGGGAGTGCCCCCCGATGTCGACCAGCCGCCCGGGCGGGGAGAACCTTCGGCGTGAGTTCCAGGAGGCCAGGAACTGGTACGCGGCTCCGGCCGCCGCCGCCATCAGAAAGCCTCCGGCCGCTGCCCCGAGGACCTTGCGAGCCCCTCTCCTGAGCCTTCCCGACACCCTCCGCATCCGGGGGCAGTCTACGCGGCGGAACTCCTTGGCACCCGGCCGCCCGGGCTCTAAAGTGCCGAGCATGCTCGAAGCGCGCATCGTCCTGGTCAAGATCGCCGGCATGTTCGTCGTCATCATGGCCGGCTGGCTCGCGCGGCGGCGCGGATACGTGAAGGACGAGGTGACGGCGGCCCTGAGCCGACTGGTCGTCGACGTGGCGTTCCCGGCCCTCGTCTTCACCCAGATGATCCGGACGGTCGACACCGCCGTCCTCCGGGAGAGCTGGCTCCTCCCCCTGATCCCGTTCGGCATCGTCGTCGTCGCCTACGCCGTCGGGCTCGCCCTGGCGCCTCTCTTCGGGGGCCGGGAGCAGCGCAGCACCGTCCTCTTCCTCATCGCCAGCCCCAACTGGGTCTTCCTGCCTCTCCCGATCGCCGAGGCGCTCTACGGCGCCGCCGGGGTCCGGGTCGTCCTCCTCTGCAACGTGGGCGCGCAGCTGGCCCTCTGGTCGATCGGGGTCTGGATCCTCCACGGGAAGATCTCGCAGGCCATCCGGAACCTGGCCACGAACATCGGCCTCTGGGCGACCGCCGGGGGGATCGTCTTCGCGCTGCTCTTCCCGGGGGCGCGGAGCCTCGGCAACCTCCAGTCGGCGAGCCTCTCGGCGGGAGGCATCGCGGGCACCTCGCTGTTCGACGCCCTGGCGATGGTCGGCAGCCTCACCATCCCGATGTCGCTCCTCGCCATCGGGGCCCAGCTGGGCGCCCTCCCCGTCTCCGTCCACAAGCTGCCGGCCTCGCTCTGGGGCTCGGTGATCGGCCGCCTGGTGGCCGCGCCCCTCGTCACGATCGCGATCGGCGCGGCGCTGGCGAGAGCCGGCTTCCGGCTGCCGGACGTCACCCGGCAGGTCGTGGTCCTGATCGCGGCCATGCCGGTCGCCATCGTCTGCAGCGTGATGGCCGAGCGCTACGGCGGCGACACGGGGCTGGCCGCCCAGGGGGTCTTCTACTCGACCTTCTTCAGCCTGCTCACCGTCCCGGCGCTCTTCCTGCTCGTTTCCTGACCCGCTGAACCGAGAGATCGCGGTTCGGCGGGACGCGGGGTACCGCCCGACCGAAGACGCCTCGGCGTTGTTCTGGGTCGGGGACGGACGCAGACCGGATCCAGGGTGACTCTGGAGGTGGCGGCCGTGAAGGCCTCGAAATCGCCCACGGCCGGGCATCGGCGAGCCATTCGCGGTCGATGCGACTGCGGTGGCAGGGAGGGGCGCCGACCGCCGGAGCGATGCCATCATGCTGTTATGATGCTGGCCATGGTGCGGACGCAGATCCAGCTCGACGACGAGACCTACCGGTCGGCGCGACGCGTCGCTTTCGAGAGGCACGTCTCGCTCTCCGCATTCGTCCGCGAGGCGCTTGCGGCGGCTCTTCAGCGAGTTTCGCGGCCCTCCCGGCGAGAGGACTTCTCCTTCGTCGGCGCCGGCCGTTCCCGCCAGGGGGAACTCGCGCCCGTCTCTGAACGTCACGACGAGGCGTTGGCGCAGGCCCGCCCGGAGCGAAAACGCCGGTGATCTTCGTCGACACGTCGGCGTTCTACGCTCTGGCCGACTCCGCGGACCCGAATCACGAGAACGCGCGACGAATCCTGGAGGGGCTCCTGGACCGGGGGGAGAACCTCCTGACTCACAGCTACGTCCTCGTGGAGTCGATCGCGCTCGTCCAGCATCGGCTCGGGACCGCCCCGGCCGTCCGGCTGGCGCAGAGCCGTGGCTTCGAGGTGGAGTGGGTCGACGCCGCGCGGCACGGGGAGACCGTCCGCGTCCTCGGAGCTCGCGGGAGGCGCCGCGTCAGCTTCGTCGACCTCGTGAGCTTCGGCGTGATGCGGGCCAGTGGGATCGGAACGGCCTTTGCCTTCGACGAAGACTTCCAGCGCGAGGGCTTCGCGCTGGCCTCCTGCGATTGACGCTCCCGGAAGACCCGGATGGTCAGCCCTGTGAGGCTGTGAAGAAATCTCGAAGGGGTCGCGCGGGCCGGGCTTGGGAGGCAAAGCCCAGGCGCGAGGAGCGGATCGATGCGGGGCATCGAACGCGACGAGTAACGCCGGCTTTGCCCCCAACCGCGGCCCGCCCGAAGGGTTGCTGCGGCACGGCGCCATCTTCTGCGTTGCCGCTCCTCGGAGATGGCCCCGCATCGCCTGCGTCGCGGCGCCTTGAAGCTGACGCCGTGGCGCGAGCAACGCGGCCCCTTCCAGATTCCTTCA
>CAIMWE010000202.1 GCA_903845115.1 uncultured Acidobacteriota bacterium
GTCAGGCTCCTTCGGCTCAACCCCGCGCCCGCGGGCGGCTCCCCCCACGCGGCGGCCAAGCCCGCGTTCCTGCCCGCGATGGCCGGCGGCCGGTCCAAGCAGGTGAACCGGGAGATCCAGGACCTCTACGCCTCCATCGCCAGCAGCAAGCTGTACGGCCTTTCCCCCCAGCTCGTGCCCCCCATCCAGATCACGGGCTCGGGCATCGAGCTGCTGCCGTTCGAGTACGACCACGTCATCAAGACGCCGCAAGGGACGAAGACCGTGTCCGTCACGTCGCCCCTCAAATGGGTCGTCTACTACGCCGGCTTTCCGCCCGCCAGGCTGCGCGAGCTCCTCGGCGACCGCAACCGTTCCAGCCACGCGCTGCAGAGCTTCGTCCTCCACTCCCTCATCATGAGGGCGGCGACGTCCCCGTCCACGGGCATCGGCGAGTTCCTGGAGGCGCTTCGATTCCCCGCGGCGGCCTGCGAGCTGCCCGAGTTCGGAGACCTGCCCCTGACCGTCATCTCGACGGCCGTGAGCACCTTCCGGCCTCCCGACTCCCTGATTCTGGAGAGCACGGAGATCTCGGGGCGCAACGCGTTCGAGGAGGTCATCCAGACCGACGCCCTCCTCTCGCTGCACGACCCCCTGAAGCACGAGCTCCTGTGGCTCGTGGAGGACACCGCTCCCGAGCTGCTGGAACCCGGCGAGGATGTGAAGCCGGAGCCGCCGGCTCCCCCGCCGCCGGCCGAGACGAGGAAGACCGCGGCCAGGCCGCGCGCGAAGCGGTAGCGCGGGCCCCTCCTCTCCTTCGCTCCGACGTGCAAGGGAAGGATCCGGAAGAGCTCGTAGGCCCCCCGGGGAAGGGGCGTTTGACCGGTCTTGACCGAGGAGAGCACCGTGAAGGGATTCCAGCCGACTCGCTACGACGAGGTTCCGTACCTGGCCGCTGCCCACTCGTTCACCCATCCCGAGGTGCTCGCGACGACGGCGATGCTCCGCGGACTGGATCCCCCGCCGCTCGAGGGAGGCCGGGTCCTGGAGCTCGGGTGCGCGCGCGGGGCAAACCTGATCCCGATGGCTCTCCTCCTCCCCCGGACGACCTTCGTCGGGGTCGACCGCTCGGAGCTGCAGATCGACGAGGGGCGCCGGAGGGCCCTCGCGGCGGGCCTCACCAACCTGGAGTTCCGGACCGTCGACCTCCTCGCGGTCGACTCGTCTCTCGGCCTCTTCGACTACGTGATCGCCCACGGGGTCTTCTCGTGGGTGGAACACGAAGTCCAGGAGAAGATCCTCGAGATCGCCTCGAGGAACCTCTCCCCGAGGGGGATCGCCTACGTCAGCTACAACACGTTCCCGGGCTGGCACGTCAGCACGATGTTCCGGGACATGATGCTCTACCACGTGCGGGACGTGGGCGACCCCGCGACCCGGGCGGCGAAGGCGCGGGCTTTCATCCAGTTCCTGGCCGAGTCGGCCCGCCCCAAGGAGAGCCTGTGGGCCCTGCTCCTCAAGGGGGAATCGGCCTACATCGGCGACATGCCCGACTGGTACCTGCTCCACGACGACCTCGAGGACGAGAACCACCCCGTCTACTTCTTCCAGATCGTCGAACGCGCCGCCGCGCACGGCCTCCAGTACCTCGCCGAGGAGCGCGAGCTGCAGTCGTCGGAGATCTTCCCCGAGAGAGTCTGGCGGACGATCGACGGCTATGGCCTCGACCGGATCGGCCGCGAGCAGCACGCGGATTTCCTCAGGAACACGCGCTTCCGGCGAAGTCTCTTCTGCCACGCGGGCCTCCCCCTCGCCGGCGCCCCCGCCCTCGATTCCCTGCGCCGGTGCAGGTACCGCGCCCACGTCCGCCAGGGAGCGCCGCTCGAAGACCCGGACTCGCCGGGCGCCTCGGTGTTCGTCCTGGAGGACGGCCGGAAGGTCAAGACGAACGACCCGCGGCTGGTCGCGGTCCTCGGGGCGCTCTGCTCGGCCTGGCCGCGGGCCCTCGCCTTCGGCGATCTCGAGGCGGCCGTGGGGGCAGCGATCGGGGACCAGCGGACAGAGGGAATGCCCGACGTCGCCGCGCTGACGACCCAGGCGCTCTTCCAGGCGATGATGGCGCAGCTCGTCAGTCTCCACCTGACCGATCCCCCCATCGCGGCCTCCCCGGGGGAGAGGCCCCTCGCCACTCCCTACGCGCGGCTCCAGGCCGCGGCCGGAGAGAACGCCACCAACCTCCTCCTCCGGGACGTCGAGCTGAGCCTCCTCGACAGGCTCGTCCTCGCGCGTCTCGACGGTCAGACCGACCGGGCGGGGCTCGCTTCCCAGATCCTCCCCCTCCTCGAGCCGGAGATACCGGCGTCTCCTGACGCCGCCCGGTTAGGGGCGGCCGAGGTGATCGAGCCTCCCCAGCGCCCTCTCCCGGAGCAGATCGAGGAGACGCTCCGGAAGCTCGCGGCGGAGTGCTGCCTCCTGGCATAGATGCAACGACTGCAACGGCTGCAGCGGCGAGCCCGGGAACTTCCCCCGACCCGACTTCAGTCGCCGATCTGGACCGTCGGACAGCCCATTGCGATCGGAACGGAGCCGCCGCACGCCTCGAAAAGCTTGTCTCCTTGCCGCGCCGCGCCGAGATTCCCGATGATCACCGTCCCGCTGCCCGTCGGGACGAAGCCCGGCCCGTGCGGCGGGATCGGTACGGGGACGGGGCAGACGTGCATGTCGGAGAGGCTGGCCATCGACGCCATCACGGCGCTGGCGGCGACCGCGGCGGCGATCTTGATCCCCTGGGTGTAGGCGA
>CAIMWE010000203.1 GCA_903845115.1 uncultured Acidobacteriota bacterium
CCGGACCCGCCACGCCAGCGTGCCCCGGAACTTCCAGGTGTCGGACGAGGTCCGGTCGGACTTCTTCAAGTTCGTGGACTCCCGGCCCAACCCGTTCGAGAAGCCGGCGAAGGAGCTGTACGCGGCGGAGAAGGACCCCGGCCTCGTCGACCGTGCGATCCGCGAGGAGCTGATGAACACCGTGTACGGGCGCGAGTCCGGGTACCGGGTCCAGCTGGAGGGGGATCGGCAGCTGAAGGAGGCCCTAGGGCTCTTCCCCGAGGCGGCCAAGCTGGCCGGGATCACGGGAACGGGCGCTTCGCAGGACGGCAAGCTGGCCAAGAAGTAGCTCCGCTCCGGGATCAGTAGGGCAGCTCGAGCTCCAGCGGCGTCTCCGGCGCGGTCGGGGAGACCGCGACCCACCCGGACGCGCCCGGCATCCCGGGCCGGCAGACGACGAAGCGATAGGCGCCGGCCTCGAGGGGGCCGGCGTCGAACCCTCCGGCCGGGTCGGTCGAGAGCAGCCGGACGGGCCCGCCGCTTTCGGCCTGGACGGCGACCCGGGCTCCAGCCATGGCACCGGGCGACGCGAACCGCCCCCGGAACTGGCGGGCCGCCGGGAACCCGAGCTCGGTCCCGCCGTGGGCGCTGCAGCCAGCCTCCTCGAGAAGCCGCTGGAAGCAAGAGCAGCTGGCCGCCCGCGTGGAGCACCCTGACGCCGACAGGAGAAAGACGAGGGGCCCGGCCGCCAGAAGCTGCCGGGCCCTCGGGGTCACGTGGGTTCGGATCGGCCTACCGGACCAGGGTGTTGTTGTCCACGAGGAACCGGCGCGTCCCCGCCGAGCGGACGTTTCCGCGTCCGTCCACGACCTCGACGAGCAGGTCGTGCTCGCTGTTCGAGAGCTTCGTCGTGTCGAGATAGAACCGCCAGCGCGCGTAGCCGCTCTGGGGGTAGTTCTGGTAGATCTGCCCCACGTCGGGGCTCGCGAGGCCGTACTCGGCCGCGAAGATGCCGGTCACGGCGTCCACCTGCTTCACCCCGTCGATCAGGACGTGGACCTCGGCGACTCCGTCCAGGTCGAGCGCCCAGCCGATGACCGGGTAGACGCCGTTGACCATCTTGTAGTTCGGCGGGTCGTCCACGTAGGCGATCGGCGGCGGGTCGAGGCTCGCGCTCGAGCACTCGAACGTGATCGGGATCTCCTTGAGCAGCGTGATCTGGTCTTCCTTGTCCGCCGCCTTCACCTGGAGGATGTGCCCGCCCTCGCGGAAGCTGCGCTGAGTGATGAGGTACCCGACGTCGATCGCGAAGCTGAAGCCGCAGTTCGGCGCCTGCTGGAAGCCGGGGTAGAGGATCTCGATGTCGGGTCGGTAGAACCCGTAGCAGTCGACCAGCCGGTTGTTCAGGGCGAACTCCCGGTGGCAGTTGATCCGGCTGTCCTTCAGCGTGACGCCGTCGATCTCGACGATCACGTGCGAGACGCCGCCCCGCTCCTGGACGACCGAGGTGTCGAGCGCCCACCCGGAGACCCACATGACGAAACGCGGATCCACGATGTCACCGCCCGAGGGACCGCCGTAAACGAAGTTGCAGTTGCCGAACCAGGTCGAGTTGAGGAGGGGGTACTCGACCTCCCCGAACGGCGGGAGGTTCGGGGAGTTGTTGAAGACCTGGACGCGCCGGGTCCCGAGAAGGCCCTTCTGCCCCTGGTCGTCGACCGCAATGACGTCGATGACGTTGACGCCGTTCGTCATCCGCGTGGAGTCGAGGTTCAGGACGAACCCGGAGATCAGGGCGCCCGGCGCGCCGGGGTAGGCCGCGGCGACGTCCGGCCGGTAGATCCCGGTCACCGCCTGGCGCTCGAGACGCTTGTTGACCAGGACGTCCACGTGGTCGACGACCCGGTCGTCCAGCGCCCATCCCGCGACCTCGAGGACCCCGTTGGCCTGCACGGAACCTTCGGGCTTGGGGAAGTCGACCCAGCCGAACGGCGGCTGGTTCCGGCTGTTGTCGATCCGGACCGTGCGTGGGGCGAGGAAGTAGCAGCAGCCCGTGACGTCCGTGATCCGGACGAACAGCGTGTGGAAGCCGTTCGAGTAGTTGACGGCCCGGAACGACATCTGCCAGCCCGGATCGGACCCGGCCGTCCCGGCGTAGGCAGGGAACGCCTGGATCACGTCCGCCCGCGGGAGGTTGATGTTGGCCCCCCCGGGCGCCGTCACCCGGTTCTGGTCAGCCGTACCGTCGACGAAGAGGTCGACGTTGGAGACCAGGTTTCCGTCCAGGGCGAACCCGACGACCTGGACGTATCCCGATACCAGGGCGCCTTCCGCCGGGACCTCGACGGTTCCGAGGGTCTGCGCCGGGCAACCCGTGGACGGACATTGCGCAGCCAGCGGAGCAGCGGCCAGGGAGAGCAGGGCGGCCAGGGCCGGGACGAGCACAGCCTTCAGCTTCATCAGAATCCCTCCGTTCGGTGCGAGCCATCGGGGGTAACTCCGAACCA
>CAIMWE010000204.1 GCA_903845115.1 uncultured Acidobacteriota bacterium
AACATTTTCGACGACCCTCGACGGTGCCTCGGTCCTTCCACATATGGAGCGGGAGACGGGGTTCGAACCCGCGACCAACAGCTTGGAAGGCTGTGACTCTACCACTGAGTTACTCCCGCACTCGCTGTCAACCACCGCTGGAAACGCCGCGCCATACCCGGATTCCCGACCGAGAAAGCTGGAGCCCACGAGCAGATTTGAACTGCTGACCCCGTCCTTACCAAGGACGTGCTCTACCAACTGAGCTACGTGGGCTTTCCCCTTATCTCCGGTTCTCCCGACTTCCCCGAGGCGCGGAGGGGTTCGGGGAACCCGGCCACCGGGTTCCCCGAGAAAAGAAACAGCGGAAACACCATTTCCAAAGGAAATGGTGGGCAGAGAGGGATTTGAACCCCCGTAGCACGTCAGTGCGGCAGATTTACAGTCTGCTGCCATTAACCACTCGGCCATCTGCCCTTCGAATCTCCCCTTCAATTTCTTTTCTCGCAGAGTTCTCTGTTCTCTCGCCGTGACCGTTTCACCCGTCCCCCGGGGCCCTCTCCTGCGATTCCGGCTTCCCGGAACGCCCTGGAGCTGGCGATGGGACTTGAACCCGCAACCTGCCGATTACAAATCGGCTGCTCTGCCAATTGAGCTACGCCAGCACCTCCCGCTCTTCCGGAGAGAACTCACCCATGACGCCGATGGAACGAGGGAACCCCCTCTGGGGCATGGGCGGGCGCCTCCCGGGAAAGCGCGAATCCTGATTTTATGGCAGCCACGGCCGGGGGGTCAAGCCATTTTCGTGCCGACACCTCGCGTCCCCCCCTTCTGGCGACGAATTTCGTAGAGGAAGATGCCGGCCGCGACCGAAACGTTCAGGGAGCCCGCCCCCCCGGCCATCGGGATCGATACCAGGCGGTCGCACCCCTCCCGGGTGAGCCGGCGGAGGCCCTCGCCCTCCGACCCGAGGCAGAGGAGCACGTCGCCGGTGAGATCCACCCCGGAGACCGGTTCCCCCGAGGCGTCGGCGCCGAACACCCAGAATCCCGCCTCTTTCGCGTCCTCCAGGAAGCGCGCGGCGTTCCCGCATCGCCCAATCCTGACCCTCTCGACGGCCCCGGCCGAGGCCTTGAAGACGACGTCCGAGAGAGGGGCGGCATGCCGTTCGGGCACCACCACGGCGGCCCCCAGGGCTGCAGCCGAACGGAGGATCGCCCCGAGGTTCCCCGGGTCGGTGATCTCGTCCAGGAAGAGCGCCAGCCGGCTCCCCTTCTCCCCGGCGAGACAGGTCTCGAGCTCGTCGTACTCCCGGACCGCGATCCGGGCCGCCACGCCGTTGTGAGCCCGCGGCGCCAGCCGGTCCAGCTCCTCGCGGGGAATGACGCGAACCGGGACTCCGTGCTGATGCGCGAGCAACTCGAGGTCCGCCATCCGGGAGTCCCGCCTTCCCTTCTGCAGGAAGAGCGCCTCGACAGACTTCGGACGGCTCTCCAGCGCCTCCCGGACCGGGTGAAAACCGGCGATCACCATCTCCTCAGCTCCCGATCTCGGCCAGGAGGACGACCGAGGCCGCCACTCCGTCCCCTCTCCCGAAGTCAGTCAACCCATTGCCGGAAGAGGCTTTGACCGAGACCTGACCAATTCCGATTCCCAGCAGCTCCGCGATCCGGAGGCGGATGGCCTCCCGGTACGGGCCGAGCCGGGGACGGAGCCCCAGGACCGTGACGTCGACGTTCAGGACTCTCGGCCGTCCCGTCCGGACGAGGACTTCCTCGACGAACCGGAACGAGGGGGCGTCCTTCCACTCCGGCCGGCTCTCCCCGAACATACCGCCCAGGTCGCCGGCGGCGGCGGCCCCCAGGAGGGCGTCCGCGAGGGCGTGCAGGACGACGTCACCGTCCGAGTGCCCATCGGGACCCGAGTCGGAATCGACGGTGACACCGCCGAGGACGCACGGCCTGCCGGGGACGAGCCGGTGGGCGTCGAGCCCCTGGCCGATGCGGAGGGCCAACTACCTCTCCCTCCGCGCGAGGAAGGCCTCGGCGACAGCCAGGTCCTCGGGATAGGTGATCTTGATGTTCCAGCGAGAGGTGAGGACGACGCGCACCTGGACGCCGGACCGCTCGACCAGCTCGGAGTCGTCCGTGACGTCGCGCTTCCCTTCCCTCTCCATGGCCTCGAGGAGGAGGCCCGCCCGGAAGACCTGCGGCGTCGTGGCCGCCGCGAGCTCCCCGCGAGGGACCGTCTCGACGATCCTCCCGCCGTCGATCCGCTTGATCGTCTCGGCCAGGGCGTAGGCCGCCACGGCGGCGCCGGTCTCGAGGGCCGCGTCGACGACCGCGGCGACCTCGATCGGGTCCACCAGGGGACGAGCCGCGTCGTGGACGCAGACGAAGTCGTCCTTCTCCGGCGCCGCCATCGCCAGGGCCGCTGCCACCGACTCCTTCCGGGTCACGCCGCCGTCGGCCAGGGTGACCGGGAAAGGAAATCCCGCCAGCGCCTTCACGAAACGGGCGCGAAACTCCCCCGGGACCGACACCACGGCCCGGTCGACCCTCCCGGAGGCGAAGAGGCGGTCGAGAGCGTGGAGGAGCAGGGGCCGGGAGGCGAGGCGGACGAGGGCCTTCGGCCCCGCGTCGTGGAAGCGGGTCCCGTAGCCGGCCGCCGGCACCAGGGCGATGGTGGTCACGAGGTCACCGACGAACCGAGGGCCCTCACCTGGCGAGGATCTCGGTCTCCTTGGTCTTCAGGACGACGTCGACGTCCGTCACGAACCTGTCCGTCAGCTTCTGGATCTCGTCGAGCGTCCGCTTCTCGTCGTCCGCCGAGATGGTGGAGGCCTTCGCCTCCTTCTTCACCTTCTCGTTCGCCTCGTGGCGGTGGTGGCGCAGCTCCACCTTCGTATGCTCGACGAGGGTGTGGGCCTTCTTCACGATCTCCTTGCGCCGCTCCTCGGTCGGGGACGGCACCGGGATCCGGACGATCCTGCCGTCGGATGCCGGGTTCAGCCCGAGGTCGCTCGTCCGGATCGCCTTCTCGATGGCCGGGCAGAGCGCCGGCTCCCACGGCTGGGCGAGCAGGAGGGTGGCGTCGGGCGACGAGAGGTTCGCCACCTGGTTCAGAGGGGTCGGCGTCCCGTAGTACTCGACCATGATCCCCTCGAGGAGCGCCACGGAGGCCCTTCCCGTCCGGAGGTGCTTGAGCTCGCTCTTCAGCGCCTCCATCGACGTGTGCATCCGGCGTTCGGTGTCCTTCTTGATTTCGCTGACCGTCGGCATCGTTCCTCTCCTTCGAAGAGCGGGTCTGCTGTGGATCCGGGAAACCGGGGGTCAGGACGGGAGGCCGCCTCCGTCGACGGTGCTCCCGGTCGGGTCGCCCAGGACGACCCGGCGGATGTTGCCGGGGACGAGGAGGTTGAAGACCCGGATGGGGACCCGGTTCTCGCGGCAGAGAGAGATCGAGGCCGCGTCCATCACGCCGAGCCGCTTCTCGAGAACTTCCTGGTAGGTGATGTGCGCCAGGAGCTTGGCGTGCGGGTCCTTCTTCGGGTCCGACGTGTAGACCCCGTCGACCCTCGTGGCCTTGAGGATCGCGTCCGCCCGGATCTCGCTCGCCCGGAGGGCCGCCGCGGAGTCGGTCGTGAAGAAGGGGCTTCCCGTCCCGCCCGCGAAGATGACGACCCGCTTCTTCTCCAGGTGGCGGATGGCCCGCCGCAGCAGGAACGGCTCCGCGACCGCGCGGACCTCGAAGGCCGTCATCACCCGCGTGAAGAACCCCCGCTTCTCCATGGCGTCCTGCAGGGCCAGGCCGTTGATCACCGTCGCGAGCATCCCCATGTTGTCGCCCGTCACGCGGTCGATCCCCTGGGTGGCCGCCGAGACCCCGCGGATGATGTTCCCGCCCCCGATGACGATCGCGGTCTCCACTCCCAGCCGGCAGACCTCGGCGACCTCGTCGGCGATCCGGGCCACGACCGCCGGGTCGATCCCGAACGTCTGGGTCCCGAGGAGGGCCTCCCCGGAGAGCTTCAGCAGGATCCGCCGATAGACGGGCGCGGCCTGGGCGGAGGAGGAGGATTCGCCGTTCATCGGTCCATCCCCCTTACTTGGTCAGCGCAGCGACTTCCGCAGCGTAGTCTCCCTGCTTCTTCTCGACGCCCTCGCCGACCTTGTACCGGACGAACCGGACCACCTTCGCGCCCTTCTCGCCGCGGTCGACGAGCACCTGCGAGACCTTCTTGCTGTCGTCCTTGGCGAAGGGCTGGTCGACGAGGACGACCTCGCCGAACCACTTTGAGATCATTCCCTCGACCATCTTCTCCGCGACCGCCTCGGGCTTTCCGGCGGCGACCGCTTTCGCCTTGGCGATCTCTCGCTCGTCGGCCAGCGCCTTCGGCGCGACCGACTCGCGTCCCGCGTAGAGGGGCGCGAGCGCGGCGACGTGCATCGCGAGGTCTCGCGCCAGCGTGTCGTCGCAGCCTACGGTCTCGACGACGACGACCGTCTTGTCGCCCGGGTGGGCATAGAGGCTCAGCTTCGCGCCGGCCCCGGCGACGAGGCGCGCGAACCGCCGGAACTGGGTGTTCTCACCCGTCCTGGCGGTGGAGGCCTGGAGCCAGTCGCCGATCGTCCCGGCCGCCGCGCCCGGAAGTCCGGCCGGCGCGGCCATCGCGCGTAGGGTGGCGCCGTCCCCATCCGGGGCGTCGCCGAGCGACGCGGCCTGGAATACGAGGTCGGCCAGCAGCTGGCGGGCCTTCCCGAAATCCTCGGTCTTGGCGACGAAGTCGGTCTCGCAGTTCAGCTCGACCAGGGCGGCGGTCTGGCCATCGACCTTGTAGCCGATCAGCCCCTCGGCCGCGGCGCGCCCCGCCTTCTTGGCGGCGGCGGCGAGGCCCTTCTTCCGGAGGATCTTCTCGGACTCCTCCATGTTCCCGTTCGTCTCGGTGAGCGCCGACTTGCAGTCGAGGATTCCGGCGCCGGTCTTCTCGCGGAGCTCCTTGATGAGGGCCGTGGTGATTTCCATCTTCGTTCCCCTGGTTTCCGTCGGGTTTGTCGGGTCGGACCGCGGAGGTCCGGTTGGAATCGGTTCCGGCGTGAAAAAGCCGGCGGGTGCGGAGTCTGGAGTCCGCCTGCCCCGCCGGCTGGTTGGATCGAGGCTGGCGGCTTCAGGCCTGGAGAGGGACCACGTCCTTGGGGAGGACTTCCGGCGCGACGGCCGCGTCGGTGACGCCGAAGTTGGAGGGCATCGGCTCGTCGACCGCGTCGTCGTGGGCCTTCCCGATGAACCTCTCCTCCTGGGCGTGGAGACCCTCGAGGACCGCGTCGGCGATCTTCGATGTGAACAGCTTGATCGCGCGGATCGCGTCGTCGTTGCCCGGGATGACGTAGCTGATCGGGTCCGGGTCGCAGTTCGTGTCGACGATGGCGACGACCGGGATGTTGAGCTTGTTGGCCTCCTGAACCGCGATCGCCTCCTTCTTGGGGTCGATCACGAACAGGACGTCCGGGAGCTCGTCCATCTCGGTGATGCCGGAGAGGTTCTTGGCGAGCTTCGCCCGCTCGCGCTCGAGCTTGATCCGCTCCTTCTTGGTGAGGATCGCGTCGGAGCCCTCGGCGAGCATCGCCTCGATCTCCTTCAGCCGCGTGATCGACTTCCGGATCGTGACGAAGTTCGTCAGGGTCCCGCCCAGCCACCGGTTGTTCACGAAGAACATCCCGCAGCGGTTGGCTTCCTCGAAGATGGCGTCCTGGGCCTGCCGCTTCGTGCCGACGAAGAGGATGTTCTTCCCCTGCGCCGCCGCCTCGGTGACGAACGTCGCCGCCTCGCGGAAGCACTTGAGCGTCTTCTGGAGGTCGATGATGTAGATCCCGTTCCGTTTCCCGAAGATGAACTTCTTCATCTTGGGGTTCCAGCGCTTCGTCTGGTGCCCGAAGTGGACGCCCGCCTCGAGCAGCTCCTTCATCGCGATCTGACTCATGCTGTCCTCGTTACCTCTTGGAGAACTGGAACCGGGCCCGGGCGCCGCGCTGACCGTACTTCTTCCGTTCCTTCATCCGCGAGTCGCGGGTGAGGAGGCCGGCCTTCTTGAGCGTCCCCCGCAGCTCTCCGTTGAAGAGGCAGAGGGCTCTCGCGATCCCGTGGCGGATCGCCCCCGCCTGCCCGGCGCTTCCGCCGCCATCGACCACCGCGACCATGTCGAACTTCTCGACCGTCTCGGTCAGCTGGAGAGGCTGGCGAATCACCATCTTCAGAACTTCGTTCGGGAAGTACTCGTCGAACGGGCGATCGTTCACCTGGAAGGATCCGTTTCCGGGGCGGAGGAACACGCGGGCCACCGCTTCCTTGCGACGTCCGACCGCGTGGTATTGAAGGTTCGTCAAGGTTCCGTCTCTCCTGTCGTCCGTGTCGTCGATCTCGTTATGGCGTGATGCCGATACGCTCGTTGCGGGGGTCAGGACACAGAGACCTGGGCCACGTGGGGGTGGCTCGGCCCGGCGTAGACCTTCAGCTTCTTGATCATCTTCCGGCCCAGCTTGGTCTTCGGAAGCATGCCACGCACGGCCGCCTCGATGACCTGCTCGGGCTTCGTCGCTCGCAGCTTTCCGGCCGCGATCTCCTTGAGCCCGCCCGGGAAACCGGTGTGCCGACGGTACATCTTGGCGTCGAGCTTGTTCCCCGTGAAGGCCACTTTTTCGGCGTTCACGACGACCACGAAGTCCCCCGTATCGAGGAACGGGGTGTACTGCGGCTTCAGCTTTCCGGAGAGGTGCTGGGCCACGGCGCTCGCGAGTCGGCCGAGGACCTTCCCGTCGGCATCCACGACGATCCAACGGCGGGGGAACTCATTGATGTTCGGGAGAGGCGTTCGGCTGCTCACGGAATCCAGGTCTCCGGTCTTAGTTTGCGTGGGGCGCCCGTTCGAGACGCTCCGGCTGATGGAAAGGGATGTCCGGTTCAGCCAGGCCCTCGTCAAAAGAGCGCGCCCAAGACCGGGATCCCGTGGTCATGGCGAAGAGTTGGAGTTTCCTTGGTTCGAGTTTTCCGACCGTGGTCTCCGCCCCTCCGAATATTCCGAAGGGACGGAGCAGAGGAACTTACGCGACCCGCTGCCTCCTGTCAAGAGCGAGAAAACGGGCGAGACATGTTCGGGGGCTCCGCTCGCTTCGCTCCCTCTGCCCCCACGCCCTGGCGAACTCCGCACCACGTCGAGAAGGAGCTGGTCCCCCGCGTCGCGAGTTCCCTCGAATGCGAAAGCCCGGCGTCGCCGGGCTCTCGGTCTACTTATATTGGAGCGGGACACGAGGGTCGAACTCGCGCGCCCTGGCGAGCTCCGCTCGCCCCCGGGGCTCCGGGGATG
>CAIMWE010000205.1 GCA_903845115.1 uncultured Acidobacteriota bacterium
AGGCGCTTTCAAGGCGCGCCGACGCAGGCTGGAGTTGGCTCTCCGCCGAGGAGGCGCAACGCAGAAATCGCCCGCAGCCGCCTTACGCCCTTCGGGTTCGGGCGGCGCGCGGCCATCTGCTTTGTTGTCGCTCCTCCGAGGGCGGACGGCCACGTTCGTCGCGACGCCTCGCATATGGCCGCGCGGCGCTCCGAACGCACGTCACCGCATTTAGGGAGCGGGGTGCTAAGCTAGGATGTCGGGGTGGGCGGAGACGAGAGCGACGTCTGGTACGAGCGGCTGACCGCGCTCGATGCCGCTTTTCTCGACATCGAAGCGCCGACCGCCCCGATGCACGTCGGGTCCGTCTCGCTCTTCCAGGGCAGGCCCCCCGGGCAGGACGAACTGGCCGCGCTGATCGCCTCCCGGCTCGACCGCGTGCCGCGGTACGCCCAGAAGCTCGCGTCCGTCCCTTTCGGCCTCGGGAGGCCGGTGTGGGTAGACGACGCCGGCTTCGACCTGCAACGTCACTTGCTCCGGACCGCGCTCCCGCGGCCCGGTGGGATGGCGGAGCTCGGGAAGCTCGTGAGCCTGCTGTTCGCCCGGGCGCTCGACCGGTCGAAGCCCCTGTGGGAATACTGGGTCGTCGAGGGGGTCGGGCCCCGGACGTTCGCCGTCGTCTCGAAGACCCACCACTGCATGATCGACGGCATCTCGGGCGTCGACCTAGCCTCGATCCTGATGGAGACGGAGCCGGGGAGCCGGGGCCCCGAGCCGCCGCGGGAGAGTGCCGCGTGGAAACCTCGGCCCGCTCCCGGGACGGTCTCCCTGTTCGTGGATTCCCTTCGCGACGGGGTGCTGCGCCCCCTCGAGATGGCCCGGGAGGCGCTGACTCCCGCGACCGAGGGGCGGCGCGCGCTCGAGGAGATCGTGGGGGGGCTCGGGCCCCTGGCGGGGATCTCGTGGCTGGGTCCCGCTCCGGCGTCGCCGCTGAACTGTCCGGTGGGCGGGGGCCGCCTCTTCGAGATGGTCTCGATCGACCTCCCCGAGGTGAAGAGGGTCCGCGCGGCCCTCGGCGGCACGGTGAACGACGTGGTCCTCGCGGTGGTGGCCGGCGCGCTCCGGTCGCTCCTCCTCGGGAGGAAGGAGCGGGTCGACGGCCCGCTCCGGGTGATGGTCCCGGTCAGCGTCCGCCCCCCGGAGGAGCGCGGGACTCTGGGCAACCAGGTCGCAGCCATCTTCTGTCCGCTTCCCGTGCACGAGGCGAGCGCTCTCCTCAGGCTTCGCGAGGTCTCGACCGCCATGAAGGGGCTGAAGGAGAGCCGGCAGGCGGTCGGTGCGATGGCGCTGACCCGGCTGGGCAACTTCACCCCTCACGTCCTGGCCGCCCTGGCGACGCGGCTCCAGGCCGGGGCCCCCTGGTTCAACCTGGTCGTGACGAACGTCCCGGGGCCCCAGGTGCCCCTGTACCTCCTCGGCAGGAAGCTGCTAGCCTGCTACCCGGCGGTCCCGCTCACCACGACGACGACGATCTCCGTCGCCCTGCTCAGCTACGACGGGTCGATCGGCATCGGCCTCCTCGGCGACGCCGAGCACGCCGAGGACCTGCCCGAGCTGAAGCGCGCGATCCCCACCGCCCTCGCGGAGCTATCGAAAGCGGCCGGCCCGGCCGAGCCTCCGCGGGGGAGACGGCCGAGGAGCTGAAGATGCCGATCGCCGAACGAGGGAAGGTGCGCCTCCACTACGAGACGTTCGGGAGGAAGGACTCTCCCCCGGTGCTCCTGATCATGGGGATGGGCTTCTCGTCGAAGGCCTGGGGCCCGCTGCCGCAGCGCCTGGCCGAACGGTACCGGGTGATCGTCTACGACAACCGGGGAGCGGGGCGGTCGACGTCGGCGGGCCTCGTCTTCCGCGTGAAGGACATGGCCGACGACGCCGCGGCCGTCCTCGACGCGGCCGGGGCGGCCAACGCCTACGTCTTCGGCATCTCGATGGGGGGGATGGTCGCGATGGAGCTGGCGCTCCGGCACCCCGTCCGGGTGAAGGCGATGGTCCTGGGGGCCACCTTCTCCGGGTGGCTCGGGAGCCGGAAACCCTCCGTCCTGACTTCGACCGACGTTCTCGTGGGGGGCCTCCTCTCCCGCCTCGGCGCGCACGGGATGCTGGGCCGGGCTCTCGTCTCCCGCGAGACGGCGAAGAGGGACCCGAAGGCGCTCGCGGCCTTCATCGCGAGCGGGGAGCGAGTGAACCCGAAGGTGCTGCTGCAGCAGATGACCGCGGTGACGCTCCACGCGTCGACCGAGAGGCTCGCCGCGCTGAGGGTCCCGACGCTGGTGCTGTCGGGCGACCAGGACCGGCTGGTGCCGGAGGAGAACTCCCGGCGGCTCGCGGAGGTGATTCCCGAGGCCCGGTTCGTGCTCCTGCCCGGAGCGGGGCACTGTTTCCCCCTGGAGCGGTTCGACGACACGCTCCGCGAGGTGACGGGGTTCTTCGACGAGCTGCGGACGCCCGCCGGGAAGGTGGCGCGTTTTCCCGCGAGGGTCCCGTAGCGGCCCTTCAGGAATCGCGCCGTTCCGGTCCTGGGCCGCTGGCTCCGGCGAAGCAAGAAACCGGAGGCGATGGGGGAGATCGGACGTAGAATGAGCCTGCGACCGGAACCCTTCGCGGAGACCGGCCGTCCCGCCCGCACCGGGGGCCGTTCTTCCTCGCCGGCTCCCCGCGGCTTCCGGGCGAACGGGCCTTCTCAGCCCGGCAGAGCCGGAGACCTTGGGAGGTGCAGAGTGTCCATCACCACCGGCCATTTCAGGTTCTTCGCGATCGTCGTCGGGCTGCTCGCCTGCGCGGGAGGGTCCTTCCGTCTCTGGCAGCTCTCGAACCAGCAGATCGGAGACCCCTGGACTCCGGCGATCTACGCGCCCGGCATCGAGGCGACGGCGGACAAGGTCGAGGTCATCGTCGCCGGCGTCCCCCTGGCGAAGGCCGTCGCCGAGCAACAGCTGGCGATGGCGACGCGGGGAAACATGGTCCCCGTGAAGGTAGCGGACATCAAGGTCCGCCTGAACAACGAGGCCACGCTCCGCGCCGCGTCCGTTCCCGCCATGCTCGGCTTCGCCGCTCTCGGGGGAGGGGGACTCGTCCTCCTGCTGATCGGGCTCCTCACTCCGATGATCGGCGCCTTCACGCAGCACGGACTGATCGACCTCCACCTGACGACCTGACGACCGCCGTGGCCCTCCCCGCGGCCCCCGGCCCGGACGGCAGGCGGGCCGGCGGTTCCCGCGGGCGAGCTCGGTGAGGCTTGTTCCGGGGTGAGGACTTGAGGCGGCGCGGGGCGGGGGGGAACGTGAAGGTCCCTCTCCGTCCCGCTCACGCCCGGAGAGCGGACGGCTGACGGTCCAGCGGGATGACGGGCAACGCGAAGGAGAAGGTGGCTCCCGTCCCCAGTCCGCCCTCCGCCCAGACGCGCCCGCCGTGCCGGACGACGATCCTCCGGATGAGGGCGAGGCCGACGCCGGTTCCCTCGAGCTCGTGCGTCCTGTGGAGGCGCTGGAAGATGCCGAAGAGCTTGCCGGCGTACTGCATGTCGAAGCCGATCCCGTTGTCGCGGACCCGGTAGATCGCCTCGGCGTTCTCTACGCTCCCCTCGACATGAATCTCGGGCCTCTCCTGCGCGGCGCCGAATTTCACGGCGTTCGACAGGAGGTTCTCCCAGACCCGGCCCAGGAGCTCGGCGTCCCCGACGACCTCGGGCAGGTCGTCCACGCTGAAAGAGACCCGCTGGACGAGGGCGGGTGGAAACTCGAGGCGGGCGAAGGCGGCCCTGGCCGCTCCGGTCATGTCCACCCTGCTGAGCGCGAGCTGGGTCCTGCCCGAGCGAGAAAACGCCAGGAGGTCGTCGATCAGCCGTCCCATCCTCTGCGCGTTCCAGCGCACCTCGTGGAAGTGATGCTGCGCCTCGTTCCCGAGCAGCGCGCCGCAGTCCCGGACGATCAGGGCGGAATGTCCGTCGATGGCCCGGAGCGGCGTCCTCAGCTCGTGCGAAATGGAGTAGGAATAGGCTTCCAGCTCCCG
>CAIMWE010000206.1 GCA_903845115.1 uncultured Acidobacteriota bacterium
CCGCGAAGAACCAGCCGAAGAGGGGAATCTTGCGGATCTCCTTCTTGCCGAGGATGACCGTGCGGAACGGGTAGAAGATGCCGAGCGTCACGACGTCGAGGTTCGACTGGTGCCTGTTCATGATGACGACCGGGTGGTGGCCCGTGTCGAGCCGCTCCGGCCCCTCGAGGTCGACCTTCCACCCAAGGAGCGTCCGCATGACGAAGGAGAAGGCGTGGGCGAAGTGGGCCGCCGTGTTCCGGTCGCGCGTGACGGCGAGGTAGATCAGCCCGAAGAACGAGACCAGGAGGAACGAGAGGCCTCCCAGGAGCGCCGCGGCGACGAAGTGGAGGCGGTAGACGACCGAGCGGACCGGCCCGGGTCCGGCGACCGTCACGGAGGGGAGTGTCCTCTCATCGGGAATCGGGAACTGTAGCAGAACGGTGTCCCCGGACCGCCGAAGGTGGTAGGATCTCCCCACCGCTTGGATCGCCTGCGCGACCGAGACGGGACGACATGTCGAAGGAACCGATCCCCATCCAGAGAAAGGTGACTGCTCCCGGCCTTCGGCGCCGCAAGGAGTCGGGGGAGAAATTCTCGGTCGTCACCGCCTGCGACTTCCCCTCGGCTCGCGCGGCGGAGGAAGCTGGGATCGATGTCCTCCTCGTGGGGGATTCGCTCGGGATGGTGGAGCTTGGCTACCAGAACACGCTGCCGGTGACGATGGACGAGATGGTCCACCACTGCCGCGCCGTCGCCCGGGGGGCGCGCCGGCCCCTCCTCGTGGGCGACCTGCCGTTCCTCTCCTACCAGGTCAGCCCCCGCGAGGCGGTCGCCAACGCGGGCCGGTTCGTGAAGGAGGGGGGCATGGACGCCGTCAAGCTGGAGGGCGCGGGAGGGATGCTCGGGGCGGTCCGCGCGATCCTCGGCGCCGGCATTCCGGTGATGGGACACGTCGGGCTGACGCCGCAGTCGATTCACCTCCTGGGCGGGTTCCGGGTGCAGGGAAAGGACCGGGAGAGCGCGCGGCGAATCCTGGACGATGCCCTGGCGCTGGAGGAGGCCGGTTGCTTCTCCGTCGTGCTGGAGGCGGTCCCGGGGCGGCTCGCCGCGCTCGTCACGTCTCGCCTCCGGATCCCGACGGTCGGGATCGGGGCGGGGGTGGCGTGCGACGCGCAGGTCCTCGTGGCTCACGACCTCCTCGGGCTCCTGCCCGGGGTGACGGCCCGCTTCGTGAAACGGTACGAGTCGCTCTACGAGCGGATGACGGAGGCCTTCTCCGCCTACCGGGCCGACGTCGAATCGGGAGCCTTCCCGATGCCGGAGCACGCCTACGAGATGCCCGACGAGGAGTGGGAGGCGCTGGAAGCGGAGCTTTCCGACGAGGAAACGGCGCCGGAGCGGCGGGCGGCGGTCCGCGACCGGCGGGGACCGAGGAGGCCGTGATGACCCGGACGGGACGGATGACCGTGGCGTCGACTCCCGAGGAGCTCCGGGAGGCCCGCCGCCCTTGCCCCTCGCCGTTCGGCCTGGTGCCGACGATGGGGGCCCTCCACGCGGGGCACGCCGCGCTCGTCCGGCGCGCCCGGGCCGAATGCGCGTCGGTCGGGGCGAGCCTCTTCGTGAACCCCACCCAGTTCGGTCCTGCCGAGGACCTGTCGAAGTACCCGCGGACGCTCGGCCGAGACCTGGAGCTCCTCGAGGCGTGCGGGGCGGACGTCGTCTACACGCCCCGCGCGGAGGAGGTCTACCCGGACGGGTTCCAGACGTTCGTGACGGTGGAGCGGCTCTCGGTCCCTCTCGAGGGGGCGTCGCGCCCCGACCACTTCCGGGGGGTCGCCACCGTGGTGGCGAAGCTCTTCCTCGCCTTCGCTCCCGACCGGGCCTACTTCGGGCAGAAGGACGCGCAGCAGGTGGCGGTGGTCCGCCGGATGGTCCGGGACCTCGGCTTCCCCCTCAGGGTCGTCGTGGTCCCGACCGTCCGGGAGCGCGACGGCCTCGCCCTCTCGTCGCGGAACGCCTATCTCTCGCCCGCGGAGCGAGCGTCGGCCCCGGTCCTCTTCCGGGCGCTCTCGTCCGCGCGAGAGGCGTTCGACCGGGGCGAGCGCTCGGGGGGCAGGCTCCGGACGGCGATGCGGAGCGTCCTGGCGCGCGAGCCGCTGGCCGAGCCGCTCTACGTCTCGGTCGCCGACCCGGAGACGCTCGAGGAGCTGGGCGAGGCGGCGGGAGACCTCCTCCTCTCCCTGGCGGTCCGCGTCGGACCGACGAGGCTGATCGACAACTTCCTGCTCGAGAGGGGCCGGTGGGAGACCGGGATCCTGGAGGGATGACGATGTTCTGCACGATGCTGAAGGCGAAGATCCACCGGGCCACGGTCACCGGGGCCGACATCGACTACATGGGGAGCATCACGGTCGACCGCGACCTCCTCCTCGCCGCCGGGATCCGCGAGTACGAGAAGGTCCAGGTGGTCGCCCTCGGAAGCGGGGCGAGGCTCGAGACCTACGCGATCGCGGGGACCTCCGGCTCCGGCACGATCCAGCTGAACGGCGCCGCCGCGCGGATGATCGGCAAGGGGGATAAAGTGATCGTCATGTCGTACTCCCTCGTCCCGGAGCCGCCCCCCGCGGACTGGTCCCCGACGGTCGTCTGGGTCGACGCCGACAACCGGATCGAGAGGACCAGCCGTGATCCTCTGCGTTGACGTCGGCAACACCCACGTCACCCTCGGCCTCTTCCGGAAGGAGCTCCTCGCCTTCCACTGGCGGGTGGCCACGCATCCGGAGCGGACCTCCGACGAGTACGGGCTGCTGCTGCTCGGGCTCCTCGGCCAGAGCGGCGTCCGGCCCGACGAG
>CAIMWE010000207.1 GCA_903845115.1 uncultured Acidobacteriota bacterium
ACCCTGCCGGCTTGCGTCAAGGAGCGCCGGTCTCCTCCCGGCCCGCCCGAGAAGATCACCGTGGCCTACACCCTCACCCCGATCTCCTCGCTCTTCCACGTCGCCAGCGCCAAGTCCCATTTCCTCGCCGAGGGGCTCGAGGTGACCCCGCAGCCCTTCGAATTCGGGAAGCCGGCCCTGCAGTCGCTCCTCGACGGGAAGGCGGACCTGGCCATCTCGGCAGACACGCCGGTGATGTTCGCCGTCGCGTCCGGCCGGCGGGTGGCCGTGGTCGCGGTGATCGGCTCCTCGACCAGGGCGTTGGCCATCGTCGCGAGAAGGGACCGCGGGATCGCGGTTCCGGCCGATCTCGCGGGAAAGCGGATCGGGCTGACGCGAGGCACCACGGCCGATTTCTTCGCTTACTCCTTTTTCGAGACGAGGGGGATCGGCCGCGAGGAGGTCACGCTGGTCGACCTGAAGCCGGGGGACCTCCCCGGCGCCGTCTCCTCGGGCGCGGTGGACGCCGTCTGCGCTTTCCAGCCGGCTCTCGAGAACGCGGTCGACGCCCTCGGGGGGAACGGCGTCATCTTCTTCGACGACACCATCTACAGCGACATCTTCTGCCTCTCCACCACTCCAGAGTTCGCCGAGCGCCGGCCCGAGGCAGTCCGGAGGGCGCTCCGGGCCCTCCTCCGGGCCGAGACGTTCGTCCGGGAAAGTGCGGTGGAGTCGGGACATCTGGTGGCCCGCGCCTCCTCCATGGACCCGGCCTTCCTCGGGAGGCTCTGGGGGACGATGGTCCTCCGGGTGAGCCTGGACCAGACGCTGCTGGTGAGCCTCGAGGACCAGACGCGCTGGGCGGTCAAGGGCGGACTCGCGCCCTCAGGGGCGAGTCCCGACTTCCTCGAGGTCATCCGTCCCGAGGTCCTCCGCTCTGTGAAGCCGGAAGCGGTCGGAATCTTCCGCTAGAAGGACGGGACGGTGAGGATCAAGACCAGGATCGTCCTGAACGCCTATGCCTCCGTGGCGGCTGCCGCCTTCGTGATCCTGATCCTCGCGCTGGCTCTCCGGGCCGTGCAACGGGCCGAGGGCCGCGCCGACATGTCCCGGGAGCTGCGGCGGATCGCCATGCAGCGGACGATGTTCCGGGACGAATGGCTCCTGACGTCCGAGAACCGTCCCCTGGCGCAGTGGCATTCCGCGACACGCTCCTTCGAGACCCTGCTCGATCGCTCCCGGGAGATCTTCGAGAGTCCGGACGACCGGGCCCTCCTCGACGAGCTGCAAGTCGTGCTCGAGGACACCCAGAAGATCTTCTCGAAGATCGTCGAGGCGAGGACGAGAGCGGGGGGCTCGGCGCGCCGGCTTTCCCCGGAAGGCGAGCAGCGGCTGCTCGGGCATCTCGCGCTGAAAGGCTACGCCCTCGCCAGCGGAACGGAGAAGCTCGAGCTTTCGGCGGAAAGATCGGCCGAGGCCGCCCGTTCCAGGGCGCTGCTCCTCCTGGGCGGCTGCCTGGTCGTCGTCTTCGGAATCGTGATCGGCAACTCCCTGGTGGTCGGGTCTTCCCTCGCGAGGAGGGTCGAGGCCGTCCGGGCGGGGACGCGGTTCATCGGAGACGGCGACCTGGTTCACCGGATCGAGATCCGCGGAGATGACGAGCTCGGGGACCTGGCGCGGGCCGTCAACGAGACGGCGGAGAGGCTCCAGGCGTCGGTCACCTCGATCGAGAATCTCCGGCGCGAGATCCGCGAGCGGGAACGTCTGGCGGAGCTGCTGCGCAGGAGCGAGGAAGAGGTCCGCGCGCTGAACGCGGACCTGGAAGACCGGGTGAGGGACCGCACGGCGCAGCTGACGGCCGCCAACAAGGAGCTGGAGGCCTACAGCTACTCCGTCTCCCACGATCTCCGCGCTCCGCTCAGGCACCTGACGGGCTTCGTGACCCTTCTCGAGGAGCACGCGGCCGGCACCCTCGACGAGAAGAGCCGTCACTACCTGGAGGTCATCGACGGCTCCGCGATCCAGATGGGGAAGCTGGTGGACAGTCTCCTCGCCTTCTCGCAGATGGGCCGGGTCGGCCTCTCGAAGACGACCGTGAGCCTCGGGGAGATCGTGGAGGAAGCCAGGAGCGAGGTCGCGCGGCTCTCGGCCGGGCCGACCGTCGAATGGAAGATCGGGAAGCTCCCCGACGTCACCGCGGACGCCGCCTTGCTCAAGCAGGTGTTCGTGAACCTGCTCGCCAACGCCGTGAAGTACAGCCGCACCCGGGAGGCCCCCGTCGTCGAGGTCGGCACGGCCTCGCCGGCCGACCCCGGGACCGTCTGCGTCTTCGTGCGCGACAACGGCGTGGGTTTCGACATGAAGTACGTCGACAAGCTCTTCGGCCTCTTCCAGCGCCTGCACCACGTGAGCGAGTTCGAAGGGACGGGGGTGGGGCTGGCGAACGTCCGCCGGATCGTCACGCGTCACGGGGGGAGGGCCTGGGCCGAAGGGGCCCTGGACCGGGGGGCCACGTTCTTCTTCACGCTTCCATCCTCGAAGGAGGTCGTCCCATGCTGAACGAGGTGAAGGACATCCTGCTCGTGGAGGACAGCCCGAACGACGTGGAGCTGATGCTCGTGGCGCTCGCGTCGTGCAACCTGGCAAGTCGCGTGGAGGTCGCCAGGGACGGCGAAGAGGCGCTCGACTACTTGCACCGGCGCGGGAAGTTCGCCCTGGCGCCCGACGTCCTGCCGGTCGTCATCCTCCTCGACCTGAAGCTCCCCAAGGTGACCGGCCTCGAGGTGCTCGCGGCGATCCGGTCGGACGACCGCCTGCGCCTGCAGCCCGTCGTCATCTTCACCTCGTCCCGCGAAGAGCCCGACCTCCTCGAGGCATACCGGCTCGGCGTGAACGCCTACGTCGTGAAGCCCGCGGCGTTCACCGATTTCCTGGAGACCGTGAAGGCCCTGGGCCTCTTCTGGGCCCTGATGAACGAGAGACCCCCCGTCAAGAAGTGATTGGGGTCAGGTCTTTAGGTTGTAGGTTACCGGCTTCTGCCGACCGGCGCCCGGGCCCGGGCGCCGGCCGAGCCGGGCGGCCCATACCGCGACACTCCCGTCGTCACTCCGTTCCACCTGCCTCGCGAGCTGACTGACGCGACGCAGAAGAGGAAAGCGCACCAGGCCCGTCAGGCCCATTCCGTTTCTTGCCTTTCGGCTTTCCGGGAGGTATATCGGGCGGCCAGACCCTTCGACCGACCGATGCGAGAGACCTCCCTTGCCGCCCGGGCTGCCCGCCTGTTCGAGAGGCAGGGGACGATTGCGCTCGGCGCGATCTCGCGCGCCGGGGGCCTCCGCGGGGCCGCGCGCGAGGCGTCCGCCGGCGTCGTTGCGGCCAGCCTCACGATCCCTCTCTGCGTCGGCGCCGGCGTCCTGGCGTACACCCCCCTCGGTCCCGACTGGGTTGCCCGCGGCGCGATCGCCGGCCTCCTCTGCGCCATCGTGGGGGGGATCGCGGCCGCGGTCTTCCGGCGATCCTCGTTCGTCGCGTCGTTTCCGACCACGCCGATCTGCGTCATCCAGGCGAGCGTGTTCGCCTCGATCGTCGCCGCCATCCCCGGCGACCCGTCCCGGGCGCTGGGCGTGCTCTCGCTCTGCGTCGTCTGTGTCGGCCTCTGGCAGATCCTCTTCGCCCTCTCCGGCCTCTCCCGGGTCATCCGGTTCGTCCCTCACCCGGTGATGGCGGGATTCGTCTCCGGGGTGGCCGTCCTGATCGCCTGGCACCAGGTCCCGGCCCTGCTTGGCGTCCGGCACCTCCGCGGCGCTTTCGCCTCTTCCCTGCTCCCGCATCCCTTCGTCACCCTCTTCGGGGCGCTGCTGCTGGGAGGAATCCTCCTGCTCGGGCGGCTCGCCCCGACGGCCCCGAACTTCCTCGTGGGGCTGGTGGCCGGGACCGCGGGGTTCCACGTCCTGACGGCTCTCCGGCCAGGGCTCTTCCTCGGAGCCACGATCGGCGCGCTCCCCGGAAGCCGCCTTGCCTCCTGGCCGCTCCTCACCTTGCACGGGGCGAACGCGTTGCTCGGCAACGGGGACCTCGTCCGGACCGTCCTCGTCGGCTCCCTCACGCTGGCCCTGGTGGGGACGCTCGACACCTTCTTCGCGCTCCGGACGGCCCAGCTCCTCGCGAGCGTGGAGACCGACCCGAGGCGGGACGTCTTCGGCCAGGGGATGGGAAACCTCGCCTCCGCGCTCGCGGGCGGGCTGGTCGTGTCGACGTCGCTTTCCGTCTCGATGGCCAACTACCGCGCCGGAGGCCGGACGCGTCTCTCGACGATCGCCAGCGGGGCGACCCTCCTCACCGGAGGCATCCTCCTCCCCTCCGTCGTCACCTGGCTGCCGCTCGTCGTCCTCGGGGCGATCCTGGTGGCCACGTCGCTCCGGCTGGTCGACCGCTGGAGCTTCCAGGTCCTCCGGCAGGCCTTCACCGACCGGGACCGGAGCAAGCGGCGCCGGGCCGCGCGGGACGGCTCGGTGATCCTCGCGGTCTTCCTGGCGACGATCCTGGGCCAGCCGATCTCCGGCGTCGCGGTCGGGTTCGGGCTCTCCTGCCTCCTCTTCATGCTCGACATGAGCCGGCCGGTCGTCGCGCGGCGGAGGGACGGGACGACCGCCCGGTCGAAGCGGATCCGGACCCACGCGGAACGCGAGGCGCTCTCCGCCCACGGCCGGTCGGTCGCCGTCCTCGAGCTCCAGGGGGCTCTCTTCTTCGGCAACACCCACGGTTTCGCCGCCGAGGTCGACGAGCTTCGCGACCAGGCGTCGATCGTCATCCTCGACTGCCGCCGCCTCCGCGACATCGACACGTCCGGATTGACGACGCTGGGACAGATCGCGGCGAGGTTCAAGGGCCGCGACCGACACCTCCTCGTGACGGGAGCGAGGGCCGGCTGGCTCGACGGCACCGCCGCCGTTCCCGGACGCCAGGCGATCGGCATCTTCCCCGACCTCGACAGCGCCCTCGAGTGGGCCGAGGACCGGGTCCTCGAGACCGGGGCCTCCAGCCGCTCCGGCTCGGCTCGGCCCGGTCCCATGACCATCTCCGGCTGGGCCCTGGGCGTCTTCGAGGCCTCGTGGAAGAAGGGAAACCTGCCGGTCGTCCGGTTCGAAAAGGGGGACGTCCTCTGCCGCACCGGGGACCCCGGCGACCGGATGTGGGTCCTGAGGAGGGGCACCGCGACGGTCTACGCTCCGGGAAGCCCGTCCCCTCTCCTGCTCGCCAGGCTCGGGCCGGGCAGCCCGATCGGCGAGATCGGACTCCTGGAGCACAGCCCCCGGACCGCGGACGTCGTGGCGGAGGAGGAGGGGGAGGCTTTCCTCCTGACCCAGGAGAAGTTCTCGCGCATCCTCCTGGAAGACCCCGACCTGGGGCAGACGATCCTCTTCGTCCTCGCGAGGCACCTCGCGAGCCGCCTCCGGGAGACGACGGAGGACCTCCGTATGGGGTCAGGTCTTTAGGTTGTAGTTTGCCGCGATCCCGCCGCTTGGCTCGGGCTTCGAGAGAGCCGGTCGAGCCATCCCCTGCCTCCCTGGGCGAGACCCTAACCTACAACCTAAAGACCTGACCCCTCTTGGTAGCCCCCGGAGACTTCCGCGACGAGGCGGGCGACGTCGATCGAGGTCCGGTCCTCGAGGTACGGGCCGACGACCTGGATGCCCGCGGGGAGGCCGTCCCTCGTGAAGCCGACGGGCGCCACCGTGCCGGGGAGCGACGAGAGTCCGGCGAGCGCGGGCCAGCCGAGGAGCGTCCCGAGGTAGGGATGCGCGACGCCGTTGACCGAGAGCGTCCGCTTGGCCATGTCGGGGCTCTGGTCGTGCGGAAAGGCCGGGGTCGGGAAGGCCGGGCAGAGGAGCGCGTCGAAGCGGCGGAAGAAGCCGGCCCAGAGGGCCCGCTGCCGCTCGCGCCGCTCGCGGGCGAGGTCGAAGTCGCGGTGGGTCTGGACGGTGTCCCTCGTGAGGCGGGCCCGGAACGAGTCGTCGTCCGGCGGGAGGGCGTCCGCCCGCGCCCGGAGCTTCTCGAACTGCCCCTCCGGCAGGCCGCTCGACATGCTGCCGTACATCACCCTCATGCAGAGGCGGGCGTTCTCCTCCAGGGTGAAAGAGGGCCGGGCGGTCTCGTCGACCGTCGCGCCCGCGGCGCGCAGCTCCCCGATCACCGCCTCGAGCCGCTCCCGGAGCGAAGCGTCGACGGGCGCGGCCGGGTCGTCCAGCCAGGCCGCGAGGCGGTAGTCGCGGAGGGACCTCTTGCGCGGGGGCGGGAGGTGAAGCCGCCAGGCGTGCGCCTCGGAATCGTCCGGTCCGGACAGGACCTGGAGGGCCAGGTCGAGGTCCCAGGCCGACCGGGCGATCGGCCCCGCCGTCTCGAGGTCGGGCGCGGCGAGCGTTCCCGGCGGACCCGGAATGTGGCCGCGTGTCGGGATGATGCCGTAGCTCGGCCGGTGGCCGAAGACGCCGCAGAACGACGCGGGGATCCGGATCGACCCGCCCAGGTCGCTCCCCATCTCGAGCGCCGAGAGCCCGGCGCTCATCGCCACCGCGCTGCCGCCCGACGACCCTCCGGCGGTCCGGGCGGGGTCCCAGGGGTTGTTCGTCGTCCCGAACTCGGCGTTGTAGGTCTGGATGTCCATCGCCAGCGTCGAGAGGTTCGTCTTGCCGAAGACGATCGCTCCCGCCACCTTCAGCCGCTCGACGACGTCGGCGTCGCGGGACGGGACGTAGGCGAGGTACTCCTTCGCTCCCCCGGAGGTCGTCCGGATCCCCTCCGTCTCGAACGAGTCCTTCACGGTCACCGGGAGGCCGTGGAGCGCGCCCCACGCCTCGCCGCGGGCCCGCTCCTCGTCGCAGCGCCGGGCCTGGGCCAGCGCCCGGTCGGCGTCGAGCGTGACGACGGCGTTGAACGTCCCCCCGAGCCGCTCGATCCGCGAGAGGTAGTGCTTCAGCAGCTCCTCGCTGGAAAGCTCCTTTCGCTCGAGGGCGGAGAGGAGGGCGGTGGCGGAACGGAACGCGGGGTCGGCGTGGTCGGTCATACGGCTCTCCTCGGGGTTCCCTCTCAGCCCTTCTTCCGGGCCTCCTCGTGGAGCCAGGCGTTCGGCTGCCCGGAGACGTCGCCCCACTTCGTCAGGACCGCCTTCGCCTTCTTCGCCATCAGCTCGGCGTGGGTTGTCTCGTCCACGAACGCCACGATCCGGCAGATGCACGACTCGCCGTCCACGAGGCGCCAGGGGAAGGCACCGATCACCGCCCGCCGGTTGAGGAGGAGGTCGATGTCCCCCCCGAGGCACTCGGCGTGGATGATCCCGTGGTTGAACAGCTCGATGTGCATCAGCTGGTACTTCGAATCGTCGTAGAACTCGTCGAGGGGCTTGCCGTACTTCGCCCGGAAGTGGGCGTCGGCCTCCTTGGCCTGCCGCGGCATCCAGGTCCGGATGATCGTGTTCATCGGGTGGTCGGCGCTGCCGCAGTCGACTCCAATCCAGCGGAGCTTCTTGGCGCGCGCCCACTCGGCGAACTCCCGGTCGGGCCCCGGGTGCTTCACCATGTAGCGGATCTCGTCGGCGACCGGCTGGTCCCACCCGTAGTGGTGGTAGCCGGTGTGGATGATCAGGATGTCCCCTTCCTTCACCTCCACCCGCTCCTCGACCATCTTCGAGGTGTAGACGTCGTAGTCGCCGGCGCAGTCCGACAGGTCGACGACCGCCCCCTCGTGCATCAGGAAGTCGAGCTGAAGGGCGGCCATGTCCTTCCCGGGCGAGTAGAAGTGGATCTCGCCGTCCATGTGGGTCCCGAGGTGGTTCGAGTGGGTCAGGAGCTGGCCGTTGGCCCCGTTCGGCGCCAGCCGCTTGAAGTACTTCATCTGGAGCGGCTCGTACGTGGGCCATGCCGGAGTCCCGATGCCGAGGGGGATCGTCAGGTCGATCGGAAGCATGGACGTCTCCTAATCTTTCAGCCGCGGTCCTTCGGGCCAACGGCGCGAACGTGCTCGGAAAATGCCAGGAGGGCGGCGTGGAACGCCTCCCACGGCGGGTGGACGAGGCCGGCCCCCACCTGCCCGACGCCGGGCTCCCGGTGGGCGATGCCGGTGTTGATCGACGGCAGGACTCCGCGCTCCTCCACGAGCCTCACGTCGATCCCGGTCGGCGTGCCGGTGAAGCCGAGCTGCGGGATGGCGAAGCCGGGGTTGGCCCCGGCCGTGATCTGCCCCATCTCCCGCGTCGTCTCGATCGCGTCGGCCGCCGTCCCGCCGACGAACTGGACGATGGCCGGGGCGGCCGCCATGGCGAACCCGCCGATCCCCGCGGTCTCGGTGATGGCGCTGTCGCCGATGTCGGGGTTGGCGTCGGCCTCCGTGTAGCCCGGGAAGTAGAGCCCCCGCACCATCTGGGCGGGGCCCTTGAACCAGTGCCCCGGCATCGAGCCGAGCTGCAAGCCGAAGTCGGTGCCGTTCCGCGCCATGACGGTGACGAGCGACGACAGGGGCTCCCCCTCCGCGGCCTTCAGCATGCACTTGGCCATCGGCATCGACAGGTTGAGGAAGAAGTGGTCGTTGCCGTTGACGAACTCGAGGACGCGCGCGGCCCGCTCACGGTCCTCCGTCGCCCGGACGATCGCGGGCGCCAGGTCCCGGAAGAGGAGCGACGTGGCCGCCCGGTTCCGGTTGTGCCCCTCGTCGCCCATCTGGAGCGCCTGGGCCATCAGGTGCTTCAGGTCGACGGGGCCCCGGAGGGCGAGGGCGGCCGCCAGCACCGGGGCCAGCTCGGTCTGCATGAAGCGGAGGCGGGCGAGGACCTCCCCGGAAAAGGCGCCGTACCGGAGGACCTTCCCGAGCCCCTCGTTCAGCGTGCAGTAGGTCCGCCCGCCGGCCCCCTCCGCTGCGCGGTCCTCGACGACGAACACCGGCATCGAGGGCGTGACGAGGCCAGCCATCGGCCCCACGGCGTCGTGGTGGTGGCACGGCTCGAAGCGGATCGCCCCCGAGGCGGCCAGGCGGCTCGCCTCGGCGACGTCCCTCGCCCTTCCCTCGTGGAGGAGGCCGCCGATCACCGCCCCCCGGAGCGGGCCGCACATCCGGTCCCAGGAGATCGGCGGGCCCGCGTGGAGGAAGAGGTCGTCCGCCATCCCGGGGATCACGTCGCGGGCGACGCCGATGCCGACGAGGTGCGGCCGGCTCGCGACGAGACGCGCGAGGGCCCGGGCGTTCGCGGCGTCGATGGCTCTCGCCGCCGGCCCGGACAGGAGCTCCGAGAGCGCCCGGATCCTCGCGGGATCCCCCCCGGCGGGCGGGCGGAAGTCGACCCGGGTGACGTGGGCCCCGGTCGCCTCCGCCGCCAGGGCCACCGCCTCGATCCCGACGTGGACGATCTCCAAGGACCCTTCGAGGAGCCCGCCAGCCGACGGCCCGGTCACCGGCTCACCTCCACCGGGCAGCAGATCGTCCGGACGGCGACCCGGGCCGCCCGGGCGGCGGTCGACTCGACGTGGATGTCGGCGCCGCGGAGGAGCCGTTCCTGCCGCTCGGTCCCCTGCGGGTCGCGGCGCGAACCGCAGACCGAGACGACGACGGCCAGGGGAGAGCCGCCCCGCGTCGTGCGGGCGGCCCGCGCGTCCGCCACGGCGCGGACGATCTCGGGGGCCGGGTCGAGGTGGGCCCCGTCCCCCAGGACGAGGTCGAGAAGGAGGCCCCGGACCGACGGGTCGGCGCCGGCGGACCGGATCAGGCCGCACCGGACCGTCTGATCGACCATCGGGTGGGGGCGCCCGACGGTGTAGGCGTCGCCTCCCGTGTCGACGATGAGATTGCCGGACGGCAGGGACGCCCCGGCCGTCAGCCTCTCCTCGGACACGACCGTGGCGACGCCGTGCGCCGCGAGGACGAACGCCGCTTCGGCGGCGAGCGAGCCGCCGCCGAAGAGACCGACGAGGCGCCCCTCGCCCGGAGGGCCCGGCCGGGGAATCGGGCGGAACGCCGTCCCGCTGAGACTTCGGGTGTCGCCGATCTCGCCCCCTTCCGAAGCGAAGACGGAGGCGGCGGTCGCGGCCTCGTCGAGGGACCTGGCGTAGAAGACGCCGTCGTCCGACGGGTGCGGGACCTCGCCCAGGTAGCGGACGACGACCGGCTTCCCGAGCTTCGCGAGAACGCCGTGGAGGCGTCTCGCCACGCCCGCGTCCGGGTGCTTGGCGACGAGGACGATGCAACGGGTGTCCGGGTCGCTCGCCAGGAGGGAGAGGCCCATCTCCGTCATCGAGCCGCCGACCGCCTCCGAGAGGTCGCGGCTCCCTGTCCCGATGGCGTGCGAGATGCCGACTCCGGCCCGGTCCAGGGTGCACGACAGCTCCTGGATCCCCGTCCCCGACGCCCCGACGATCCCGACGGGGCCGCGGTCCACCCGGTTCGCGAAGCCGAGGCCGGTCCCGGCGATGATCGCCGTCCCGCAGTCCGGGCCCATGACGAGGAGGCCGAGGCGGACGGCGCGCTCCTTGAGGGCCACCTCGTCGGCGAGAGGCACGTTGTCGGAGAAGAGGAAGACGCTCCGGCCCTCGTCGAGGGCGCGGTTCGCCACGAAGGACGCGTAGGGCCCCGGCACCGCGACCGAGACCAGCCTGGCCGCCGGGTGGGCGGCGAGCGCCTCGGCGACCGTTCCGGGCCGCCGGGCCGGTCCGCCGGCTTTCTCCGCCGGCGCCGCCCCGGCGAGCACGCGGGCGAGCGCCCCCTGCGCTTCCTCGAGCGCGTGGGCGGTCCCGGCCCGGAGGGCGACGACCATGTCGAGCGGGGTCGCCCGGTCGAGCGCCGGGTCGGCGAACCCCGCCTCGGCGAGGAGGGTCCGGTTCGTCTCGGTCCCCATCATCGCCACCGCCTCGACGACGCCGGGGAGAGCCGACAGCTCGCGGCTCACCTGCATCAGCCGCGCGGAATCCTGGTAGCACCCTTCGCGAACGAGGACGAGGACGTTCACCGGGCCTCCTCCGGGAAGACGATGCCGAGGGCGAGAGCGAGGGCGCCCGCCAGGAGGTCGGCGCCCGAGTGGGCTCCGACGGCCGCGAGGCGAGCGGCCCTCTCGAGGAGCGTTTCCGGCTGGACGTCGGGATTCCCGAGCGACTCGACGACCGCGGCGAGGACGGACGGGTAGAGCCCGTTCGCGGCGTTCCCGAGAAGCGCGAGAGCCGCCGGGGTCGTCGACGCGGACGCGAGGCCGCCGAGGGAGCCGCCGTAGGCCCGGAGGGCCCGGGGGTCGACGAGGCCCGCGTCCCCCAGCCGGCTGGCCATCGCGGCCAGCCCGACCAGCAGGTCGTCCCCGGTCGGCGTCAGCCCCGGGCCGAGCCCGGTGAGGGCCGCGACGTCCGGCTGGTAGGCCACCTCCCGGACGTCTCCGGACCGGAGGGTCCCGACGAGAGCCCGGGTCCGGCCGTGCGCCCACTTCACGGTCACGGAGTCGACGGAGCCGTTCCCCCGGGGGATCCCGGTCAGGAGGGCGACCGTCCGGGCGGGGACGGGGAGGCTCGAGAGGTGCCTGGCGAGGCTCTCCGCCGAGAACGGCCCAGCGGCCAGCGGACGGCACGGAAGCGGGGTACGGCAGCGGACCTTTTCCTTCTCCTTCAGGGCCCGCCAGACCTTCTCCGCCGTGATCGGCATCTCGCTGATCCGGACGCCGCAGGCGTCGAAGAGGGCGTTGGCGATGGCCGCCGGGGTCGGGATCATCGTGTGCTCCCCGATACCGCGGGCCCCCATCGGGCCGTCCTTCTGCGGCGTCTCGACGAAGTCGACCGTCATCACGGTCGGCACGTCCTCCGTGGACGGGATCTTGTAGTCCATCAGCGAGGCGTTCAGGGCGCGGCCCGTCTTCGGGTCGAGGACCAGCTCCTCCATCGTCCCGGTCCCGATCCCCTGGACGATGCCGCCGTAGGTCTGCCCCCGGATGAGGCCGGGGTTCACGACGCGGCCGACGTCGTAGCAGGCGGCCACCTTCTCGACCGTCACCTGCCCCGTCTCCGGGTCGACGGAGATCTCCACTGCCTGCGCGCCGAACGTCCACTTCGCCACCGGCTTCGCGCTCTGGCTCGTCTCCGGGTCGAGGAAGAGGAGCCCCTCGGGGAGGTACGACGTCGTCGCGGCGACCGGCCCGCCGATGGCGTGCCCGTCGGGGAACTGGTACCCCATGACGAGGCGCGTCAGCGGAATGGAGCGGCCGGTCGGCTCGTGGACCACGTGGCCGCCACGGAGCGTGAGGTCGGCGGCGGGGACCGAGAGCACCTCCGCCGACGTCTCGCACAGCTGCCGCCCGATCTCCGACGCGGCCCTCAGGACCGCGTTGCCGGTCGCCCAGGTCTGCCGCGAGGCGACGGTCTGCCAGTCGTACGGCGAGAGGTCGGTGTCGGGACACCCCTTCACGCGGATCGTCTCCAACGGGATGTCGAGCGCCTCCGCCGCGAACTGGGCCGCGACCGTCATCAACCCCTGTCCGTAGTCGATGCCGGCGATCAGGATCTCGAGCGTGGCGTCCTCGGCGAACTTCAGGACGACCGAGGAGGCGGCGTCGTTCGGCATCGCCGGCGCCTTCACGGCGCAGGCGATCCCCTTCCCGCGGTACGGCCGCCTCTCGCGCGCCGGGTCGAGCCCGATCTCCTCGGCGACCCTCCGGATGCAGAGGTCGACCCGCCCCGCGTGCTCGTCCAGCACCTGCCCGGTGACCGTGGACTTCCCGGCGCCGAGGCAGTTCATCAGGCGGAACTCGACGGGGTCGATCCCCATCTCGAGCGCGACCCGGTCCATCTGCTGCTCCAGGGCCCAGTGGATCTCCTGCATCCCGAAGCCGCGGTAGGCGCTGCCGACCGGCCGGTTGGTGTAGACGCCGATGCTGTCGCCCCAGACGTTCGGGAACTCGTAGGCTCCGCCGCAGGTGTAGCCGGCCGCCCGGACGATGTTCACCCCGTACCCGCCGTACGCCCCGCAGTTCCAGAGGTAGTGCATCTTCTGGGCCTGGACCTTGCCGCTCCGGTCGACCCCGGTGACGAGAGTCGCGCTCAGCCCCTGGCGGACCACCGTCGCGAAGAACTCCTCGTGCCGGTCGACCATCAGCCGCACCCAGCGGCCGCGGCAGCGCATGGCGAGGGCCACCGCGATCGGCTCCAGGTTGATCCCCGCCTTCCCCCCGAACCCGCCGCCGACGTAGGGGACGTGGACCCGGACGTCGCCGTGCGACAGGCCGAAGCAGGCCGCGAGGAGGTGGCGGACGGTGAACGGGCTCTGCGCCGAGGTGTGGACCTCGACCTTGCCGGAGAGGTCGACCCTCGCGACCGAGACGTGCGGCTCCAGCGGGACGTGCTGCACCTGCGGGACGCGGAAGGTGTTCTGGAAGACTCGCCACGAGCCGGAGAGCGCCTTCTCGTAGTCCCCCTTCCGGATCTTCAGGTGGTTGCAGACGTTCGTGCCGGCCTTCGGCTGGATCCAGGGGACCACCTCGTACCGCCCGAGGTCGGGGTGGACGAGGGGCGCCCCTTCGGCCATCCCCTCCTCCACGTCGAAGATCGGCGGCAACGGCTCGTAGTCGACCTCGACGAGGAGGGCCGCCTCGGCCGCGGCCTCCGGCGACTCGGCCGCGACGGCAGCCACCGGGTCGCCGACGAACCGGACCCGGTCGGTCGCAAAGACCGTCTGGTCCTTCAGGTAGATCCCGGTGTGGAGCGGGAAGTCGCGCCCCGAGGCCACCGCCCGCACTCCGGGCGCCCGGGACGCCAGGCCGGTCCGGACGTCCAGGACCCGAGCGTGCGGGTGCGGCGAGCGGACCACCGCGACGTGGAGGAGGCGAGGGAACTTCAGGTCCGCGGTGTACTGCGCGGCGCCGGTCACCTTGTCGAGGCCGTCCACTCGCGGGACGTCGCGGCCGACCGAGCGGCCGGCGCTCACGCGCTCACCGCGAGCGGGGCCGCTGCCTTCGCTCTCATCGCGGCCGCCGCGCCGCGGACCGCGTCGACGATCTGCCGGTAGCCGGTGCAGCGGCAGAGGTTCCCGGCCAGCGCCGAGCGGATCTCCTCCTCCGACGGGTCCGGGTTCTGCCTCAGGAGCGCCACGGCGGTCACGACCATCCCGGGCGTGCAGAAGCCGCACTGGATGGAGGCGTGCGCGAGGAACGCCTCCTGGATCGGGTGGAGGGCCCCGTCCTTCGAGAGCCCCTCGATCGTCGTCACCTTCCCCCCGCCGGCCTCCACGGCCAGGACGAGGCAGCTGTTCACCGGGCGGCCGTCGAGGAGGACCATGCACGAGCCGCACTCGCCCTCGTTGCACCCCTCCTTCGTCCCGGTCAGGTCGAGGCGGTCGCGGAGGAACCGGAGCAACGTCATCCCGACCTCGACCTCCTCCGTCTCGCTCGCCCCGTTGACCTCGAGCGTGATCGTCTTCCTCATCCGCGCCTCCTCATCCGAGCTCCACGACGCCCCGGCGGACCAGGACCCCGACCATGTCGCGCCGGTACTCCGCGCTTCCGCGGAGGTCCGAGATCGGGCGGCACGCGGCAACCGCCAGGGCGGCGGCCTCTTCCGCGGCCGCGGCCCCCTTCGCCTCGAGCCTCTCCTCGGCCGCCGCGACGCGGAGCGGCGTCGGGGCGACGGCCGCGAGGCCGATGCGCCAGCGGTCCGGAGCCGTCCCGGAGGACTTCCCCACCAGGACGCCGACCGTCGCCAGGTCCATCCCCTTCCGCCGCGACAGGCGCAGGTACCGCCCCCGGAATCCGGCCGCTCCCCCCGGAAGGACGAGGTCGGTGAGCAGCTCGCCCGGGAGGAGAGCCGTCTGCCCGGGGCCGCGGAAGAAGGAGCCGGCCGGGATCGACCGGCGCCCCTCGGCCGAGACGACGTGGAAGGCCGCGTCGAGCGCGAGGAGCGCCACGGCCGCGTCCGCCGCGGGCGAGGCGTTGCAGACGTTTCCACCGAGCGTCGCCCGCTGCCGGAGGGGCCAGGCGCCGACCGTCCGGATGCACTCGGCGAGGAGGGGGAACCGGCCGAGGACGGCCGGGTGGACCTCGACGTCGGCCATCACCACCGCCGCGCCGATCGAGAGGCCGCCGTCCGCGGTCTCGCGGATCTCGCGGAGGGGCGGGATCCGCTTGAGGTCGATGAGCTGCCCCGGCGCCTTCCTCCCGGCCCGCATCTGGGGGAGGAGGTCCGTCCCGCCGAGGAGGTACGCCGCCCCCGCCGACGCGGCCCGGAGGGCCACCGCCTCCTCGACCGATGACGGGACGAGATAGTCGAGATCGGACCGCATCGGACCCCTCCCGCGGCTCAGGGGCCCGGAGGCCGGGCGCTCGAGTCCGCTTTCCCGCGGGCGGCGGTCCCGGGAAGGGGGCGATCGGGACTCCCTTCGCGGAGCCGCTCCCCGCGTGCAACGGCCTGCCATTCTAGTCTCGGGGCGAGGTCCCTGGAGCGGAACCCGATGCTCCCTCGCGTCTAGAATCGGCCGGAGGCCCGGACGCGGACGAGCGGATGAGGCCCGATGGAGAGACGGGCGATCGACGTCGACGAGCGGCTGCCGCTCCTGGAAACGCTCCCCCTCTCGCTCCAGCACCTCTTCGCGATGTTCGGCGGGACCGTCCTCGTCCCGTTCCTCCTCCACGTCAACCCGGCGACGTCCCTGCTCCTGAACGGCGTCGGGACGCTCGTCTACCTCGCGGTCTGCCGAGGGAAGGTCCCGGCCTACCTCGGGTCCAGCTTCGCCTTCCTCTCGCCCGTCTTCGCCATCCTGGCCGCTCCAGCGCTGGGAGGCTACGCGGCGGCGCAGGGGGGCTTCATCGCGTTCGGCCTGTTCTTCATCGTCGTTTCTCAGGTCGTCCGGATGGCCGGGACCCGGTGGCTCGACGTCGTCTTCCCGCCGGCCGCGATGGGGGCGATCGTCACCGTGATCGGCCTCGAGCTGGCCCCCGTGGCCGCGGAGATGGCGGGCCTGACCGGGAAAGGGGCGGCCCTCCCCGGAAACGGCGCCACCGTCGCGATCTCGATGCCTTCTTCGCCGGACAAGGGGCGGCGCGGCACCCGTGATCGGGACGGCCTTACAATAGCAATCGGGACGGCGATGAAATAGGCATATGGACGACGCGGCCTCCTGGCTCCCGCGGCCCGTGATGGCCTCCCTGGCCGAGGCGCTGGGCGATTCGCCGGTGGTCTGCCTCCTCG
>CAIMWE010000208.1 GCA_903845115.1 uncultured Acidobacteriota bacterium
AAGGGTTGCTGCGGCACGGCGCCATCTTCTGCGTTGCCGCTCCTCGGAGATGGCCCCGCATCGCCTGCGTCGCGGCGCCTTGAAGCTGACGCCGTGGCGCGAGCAACGCGGCCCCTTCCAGATTCCTTCACAGCCTCTGAGCCCCGGAATACCTGAAGTGGACGGCCGGCGCCGGCTGCGGGCCTCCGCCCTCGGAGCTCGGGCCGGCGGAGACAGTCTCGAACAGCGTTTCGTCCTTTTCGATCGCCCGTTTCGGCTCCGGAGGAGTGTCCCGGGGATTGGCTGATACCTCGGCCAGCCGGTCCAGCGCCACGGCCAACGCCTTCTGCCGGGGCGGCGCCTCGAGGCCGTAGTACTTCTCGAAGGCGACGACGAGCCGCACCGAGATCGCCACGTGGCGGAGCACGGCGAGGCCGGTGAGGAACTCGACCTCGGCGGCCGCCCGGCTGTCCCACGGGCGGGTCATCGCGAGATAGAGCCTGCGGCCGACCTTGCGGAACGGAAGGACCGAGTACTTCTGGGCGATCTGTCCCGGGACGAGGGCGATGACGTCGGCGGGAATGGACGCCAGGTCTCGCGAACTGGCCGGGGGCGAGGACGACTGGACCGAGAGGGCCCGGAGGAGCAGCGGCTCCGGAAGGAGACCGGCTTCCAGGATCGCCGTCCCGAACGTGACCCCGTTCGCCCTCGTGAAGGCGACGATCTCGTCCCGGGTCTTCTCCGTGATCGCCTTCGCGTCCACGAGGATCTCCCCGATCCGCTTCATCCCGTCGGCGCCCAGCCGGGTCGTTTCGAGGAACCGGGGTCTCTCGGCCCCGCCACCCGGGAGTCTTCCCCAGGGCAAAGGGACGATTCCCGCCGGCAGCCGCTGATCGGCGGCCCGAACCGGATCCCCGGGAACGACCCTGTCGGAGGAGGGGCTCATCATCGTCTTCCATCCGGGTCCATCGCAAACCGTGTGCCGCCCCGCCCCCGAGGCGGTCCCCAGTGGCTCGAAAAGGACCGCTTTCGTCCGCGGGAGCCCCGTCCCTTCCTATTTCGAAACCAGCTCGCTCTCCCGCCTCGCCCGGGCCGGCTCCCGTTCGAGAAGGTACCCGTGGACCCTCGCCACGATCTGGTGATGGGTCATCTTGTCCGCCGTCTCGGTCGCGATCACTTCCCCGCGGAACTTCGCGTGCTCCAGGCGCTTCCTGAGCTCCCCCTTCGCCTCGCCCGGCCCGAAGATCAGGACCGACTTCGCGGCGCCGATCCCCGCGATCACCTGCTCGTAGTAACGGTTGAGGTCGCCCCTGAGCTTCCGCTCGTGGCTGTCGTCGGCCAGGACGAGCTGCGCCTCGTACGGCACCTTCGACCGGACTCCCGCCAGCCGCCCCGGCTGGCTCTCGACGTTGGACCGGATCTCCGACGCGCATTCCCTTTCCTCGGAGACGACGACGATCACCGCCTTGCGGTGATCGATCCACAGACCGACGGACGTCTTCATTTCAACCTCCAGTTTCGCGTTCATGGGTTCCCTTTCCCTGTCCACGTTCGGATGTCTAGTCGCGGGCGAGCGCCTCGATCGGGTCCAGCCGGGCCGCCTTCCTGGCGGGCAGGTAGCCGAACACGATCCCGGTCAGAAAGGCGCACCCGAAGGCGATCACGATCGGCGCCGCGGTGAAGATCACGCGCCAGCCGGCGATCGCGGAGGTCGACAGCCCACCGCCGATCCCGACCGCCACTCCCACGAGGCCGCCGATGAAGCAGACCATCACGGCCTCGGTGAGGAACTGGAACAGCACGTCGAAGCCGCGAGCCCCGATCGCCATGCGGATCCCGATCTCGCGGGTCCGCTCCGTCACCGAGACCAGCATGATGTTCATCACGCCGATCCCACCGACCACGAGGGAGATCACGGCGATCGCGGCCAGGAGGTACGTCAACGTGTCCTGGGTGGCGTTCGCCGTGGCGATCGTGTCGGCCATGTTCCGGATGTTGAAGTCCTCCTTGCGGTGCCGCTTCACGAGCAACGAGTGGAGCTCCGTCTGCACCGCGCTCATGTCGGCGCCCGGCTGCACCCTCACGACGAAGTTGTTGAAGAACCGCTGTCCGAAGACACGCGCCCCGGCCGTCGTGTAGGGCAGCCAGACGGCGTTGTCCATGTCGTCCCCGCGCGGCGTCAGGCCCTTGCTGCTCAGCACGCCGATCACCAGGAACGGCGCGTTGCCGATCAGCACGTACTGGCCCAGGGGATCCGTCCCTTCCGGGAACAGGACCTTCGCGACGGTCTGGCCGAGCGTGACGACCTGCGCATAGCGCCTCACGTGCTCCGCCGAGAAGAAGACGCCGGCCTGGGGCGGCCAGTCGTGGACCGAAGGGAAGTCCTCCCCCGTCCCGACCACCGTCACCGTGAGGTCCTCGTCGCCGAAGCGGAGCAGCGAGGACAGGTTCGTCTCCGGCACCGCCATGGCGACGCCCGGCACGTGCGCCACGAAGGGCAGGTCCTCGGGAAGGAAGCTCGTCACGCTGGCGGACGACGCGCGCACGTTGGGCGGTCCCCGCATCACGGTCAGGAGGTCGGTCCCCATCGCCTGGATCCGCTCGATCACGTCCTGCTTCGCCCCGTTGCCGATCGCCATCAGCGCCACCACCGAGGCGACCCCGATGATGATCCCGAGCATCGTGAGTGCCGTCCGCAGCCGGTTGTGCGCGAGGGAGCGCAGCGCCATCCTCAGGGCCTCTCCGAGGACCGCGGAGCCGTCTGGCCCGGCCTCCTTGCCGCCCCCCCGGTCCGGCGCCCCCTGGCCCTCCGGCGTCCCCTGCTCCAGGTCGGACGTGATGCGCCCGTCCGCGATCCGGACGATCCGGCGGGCGCAGGCCGCGATGTCGCTGTCGTGGGTCACCAGGATGATCGTGTGCCCCTCCCCGTGCAGCTTCTCCAGGATCGCCATGACCTCCTTGCCGCCCTGGCTGTCGAGCGCGCCAGTCGGCTCGTCCGCCAGGATCACCGGACCGCCGTTCATGAGCGCCCGGGCGATGCTGACCCGCTGCTGCTGCCCGCCCGAGAGCTGGCTGGGGAAATGCCGGAGGCGGTCGTCCAGGCCGAGCGCTCGCAGCAATTCCGTGGCATGTGCCTGCCGCTCCGGCTTGGCCAGGCCGCGGTAGACAGCGGGGACCTCGGCGTTCTCCACGGCGTTCAGGTCCGACATCAGGTTGTAGCGCTGGAAGATGAAGCCGAAGGTGTCGCGCCGTAGAGCGGCGAGGGCATCGCCTCCGAGACTCGCGACGTCCACACCCCGGACCGAATATGCGCCGCTCGAAGGCTTGTCGAGGCAGCCGACGATGTTCATCAGCGTCGACTTGCCCGACCCGGAGGCGCCCATGATGGCCACGAATTCCCCGCTCCGGATCGCCAGGTTCACGTCCGTGAGGACCGTGAGCGGCGTGCCGCCGGAGGTGTAGGTCCGCCCGACCCCCTTCAGCTCCAGGAGGGCCGGCTCGCTCACGGGCCCTTCCTGGCGCTCAGCGCGCTCGTGGTCTTCGCCTGGGCCGTGATCGGCCTGATCACGACCTGCTCCTTCTCCTCGAGGCCGGCCTTGACCTCCGCGACGAGCTCGCTCTTGATCCCGATCGTGATCGTCCGGGGCTCCACCGTGCCGTCGGACTTCAGCACCTGGACCTTCAGCGTGGCGCCCTCGCCGGCGCTCCCGATCACGGCGGCCGGGATCAGCAGGACGTTCTTCGCGCGGGCCAGCACGATGAACACCTGCGCCGTCATCTGGATCTTCAGCACGCGCTCGGGGTTCGGGATGTCGAACAGCACGTCGTAGAACACCACGTTGTTGATCAGCTCCGGGGTCGGGAGGATCTGGCGGACGGTGCCGGTCCAGCGCCGCGCGTCGCCGAGCACCGTGAAGTAGACCTCCTGGCCCGGCCTCACGCGCACGATGTCGGCCTCCGAGACCTGCGCCCACACGGTGACGGTGCTGATGTCGGCGATCCGCAGGATGTTCGGCGCCTGCTGGTTCGCGTTGAGCGTCTGTCCTTCGAGAAGGCTGATCGAGACGACCTCGCCGGCCATCGGCGCGGTGATCTTCGTGTAGCCCAGGTTGGCCTTCGCGGTGTCGATCGCCGCCGAGGCCTGCCCCATCTGGGCCGACAGCGACCCGACCTCGGCCGACGCCGCGTCGTAGGCCGCGCGCGTGACGTCCCGGTCGTTCGCCGAGAGGAGCAGGTCGGCGAACAGCGCGTCGTTCCGGGTCCTCTGCGCGCTGGCCAGGACGAGCTGCGCCTGCTTCACCGAGCGCTGCGACGTCATGTTCTCGAGGGTGGCGTTGGCCGCCGTGAGCGCCGTGTCCGCCAGGATCGGGTCGATCTCCGCGAGGAGCTGGTCCTGGGCCACCTGGTCGCCGCGCTGCACCTTGAGCGACTTGAGCTTTCCTGAGGTCTGGGCTCCCACGTCGACGTACTTGATGGGCTGCAGGATCCCCGCCGCCACCACCGTGCTCTCCAGGTCGCCGCGCTGCACCGCTGCCGTCGCCCAGAGGACCTTCGGCCTTCCGAACGCAAGGCGGTAACCGGGTACGGCGGCGACGGCGAGGACGAGGACGACGACGAGCCACAGGCCGCGCTTCCGAAGGAGCGTGGGATTCGGCTTGGATCCGCCCTTCGGCGGCGCCGGCAGCGAGGCGCCGCCCGGGAGCTGGGCTCCGGAGGTCGCTGCGGCGACGTCGGTCTGGCGGGCGTTCGTGGCGTCCATCCTCTTCAGTCGCCCAGGAACGGCGTCGCTCGCCTCCGGGCTACGGCGTCCTCGCGAGACGCCGGGCCGACCCTCCGGCCGTCCTTCCTCACACCGGTCCGATGTCGCGAAGAAGGCCGTGGAGAGTCGCGACGTGAACCCTCTGGCGCGGAATGAGCTCGAGCGCGACCAGGTCGCGCACCTCGCCGTCGAGGCTCGGCAGCACCGCCTCGTATCTGGCGAGCCCCGTCTCCTCCGCCCCGATGAGCTGACGGACCGACGCCGCGTCGCGCAGGATGACGAACGAGCCCCACGTCCCCGGCTCGGCGGCCGCGATGCCTCCGAGAGTCCGGATGCACTCTTGAAGGGCCGCCACGGTCCTCTGGTGCGCGGCGGCGAAGCCGCGGATCTGCTCCAGCTTGTCCCGGAACGGGCCGTCCAGCGAGCGAAGCGAGTGCTGGTAGGCGGCCACGGCCGCGAGCTCGGCCCGGAGGAGAGTGTTGAGCCGCCCGGCCTGTTCTTCGTGGATCATGACGTCTCCTCGCTTCCGACATGCACGGCCGGTGCCCGCTTCGTCCCGTGACGCCGGGTCACCACCGGCGGCGGCTGAACAGGTGGAGAAGCGCGCCGGATGCCATTCGAGCTCCTCGCTCCCGCGGGGGAGCGCCCCTGCCGGAAGGCGCCCGGCTTGTAGAAAGGTCCTGACCGGATTGCACGATCTGCCTCGTCACCTCGCGGCTGCCGGGAGGGCTCTCACTTCTCGTCGACGGGGTTGCGCGAGGAGATCAGGCCCGGGTAGGCCGCGTGGAAGAACTCGTAGAGCTCTCCGACCTTCGCGTTCTCGCCCTGGCTCCACCCGACGTCGCGGAAGCGGTACTCGTCGCTCCTGGTCTTGACGACCCACTCGAAGCACTCGTTCCCGCCGGCCTTCTTCAGGCAGGTCAGCTGCTGCTCCGTGAGCTGCGCCGCCGGGAGGAGGACGTTCTTCCCGGAATCCTTGGAGTCCATCCAGCGAAGCGACCCTTCCTTGAACTCGAGGACCCCGGCGTCCCACCGGCTCTTGAGGATCACGATCCCCGAGTTCCTTCGCGTCAGGCCGTCCCAGCGCTGGGATTCCCTGGGTCCGGCGTTCATCCGCGGGCCGCCCGCGACGCCGGCTTCCGTCCGCCGGAGGGTGATCGACGTGATGAGCGTCTCGGGGACCCCCGCGCTCCGGAGGCGGACGACGTCCTCGGCCGTCAGGTCCCGCGCGAGGTCCTGGTGGGCCATGTACTTGCCGATGAACTCCTCGGAGAGGTTGGCCTTCCAGAGCCGCGTGATGTCCTCGACCAGCGCGGAGTTCGCGGAGGGAGCTGTCGTGGAGGATGAGGGACCCGGCGGTTCGGCCGCGCAAGGGCCTCCGAGGGAAGCGGCGGTGACGAGAGCGAGGGCGACGACGAACTTCTTCATGGCTCTTCTCCTTTTGGTGAGAGGCAGGTGGAGAAGGAAAGCGCCCGCTCCCCTGGCGAGGAAGCGGGCACGGGCGGGAGGAACGCGACGGGGGGCGCTATTTTCTGATGGAGTGACCGATGTCGGTCAGGGCCTTGCCGATCTTCTCTCGCGCCTGGCCGAGCCCTTCCTGGATGGCTCCCTCGGCGCGCTGCAGGGCCCCCTCCTGCTCCATCTTCTTGTCACCGGCGATGATGCCGACGGCCTCCTTGACCTTTCCCTTCGACTTCTTCACTTTTCCGCGGGTTTCCTGGCTTGTCATGGGGTCTCCTTTTCTTTTCCTACCGCGAAGGTACCTGCACGTGTCGTGCCACGGAGCCCCCCCCGGCCACCTCTCGGCCGCGACGGCCTGGCCCGGCGGGCCGTGCTCTCGGCGGCCGGTCCGTCAGGTCGGCTCCGCGTCGAGCGGGACGGGGATCGCGGGGAAACCCGGGCTGGACCGAGCCTCGTCGGGTGCTCTCTGGATCCGGGGGCGTGTCCCGGGCTCGTGGGCGTTCAGGTAGGCGAGGTGGTCGTGGTCCAGCGCGCCCTCCGGCAGCCAGGGCCAGAGCGGCCCGAGGTCCCGTTTCACCTGCTCCGCGTAAAAGTCGGGCAGCTCGCTCGTCGCCTGGCCGAAGAAACCGAGCACCTGGCCGTCCGTCTCGAGCCTCCGCCGCAGCTCGGAGTAGTGGCGGATCCGCCCGAACCCTTCCGAGGAGACGGCCCGGAGCGTGTTCAGCCAGCGGGGCAGCCGCGCCTTCGTCGCCTGGAAGCGCCGGGCGATCGCCGGCCAGGAGAAGGTGTGCCGGGTCAACCCGATGACCTGGTCGTAGAACTCCGGCCATTCGTACCCCCGGGGCCTCACGTTCATGGCGTGGTTGTTGTCGAGGAAGTGGAACGGGAACGGGAGGACACGGCCCTCGCGCTGGTACTCGAGGTTGAGGGGCGCCGCCCTCCCGAAGGCGGAGAGCAGCGAGTAGCCGGGGAAGGCCCCCGGCGTCAGGTCCACGAACCGCTTCGTCAGCTCGAAGGGCTCCTCGCCCTCGTCGGAGTCGAGCCCCAGGACGAAGTTCGTCTGGACGTACGGGACGTACCTCAGGATCGTGTTGACGTGCTCGGAGACCCCCACGACCTTCTCCATCCCCTTCATCGCCCCCGTCCTCGACTTGTTGCCCAGCTCGTACCAGGACTCGATCCCCGGAAGCAGCGCGGCGAACCCGTTCTTCCGGAGGCGCGCGAGGTGGGGCTCCGTCAGGATCGAGAGGCTGCTCTCGGCGGCGAAGTCGATGCTCCCCGGGGGGACGGCCTCCTCGATGGCGCCCAGCGTCTCGTCGAATCGGACCCCGAAGTTCGGGTCGTGCCAGCCGACGCGCGGCCGGCGCTGCTTCGTCAGGAGGAACCTCAGGTCGTCCTTCAGGACGCCGGGATCAAAGGGCTGGTAAGGGACCGTCGAGTCGACGCAGAAGCTGCAGGAGTACGGGCACCCGAGGCTGGCCAGCATCGGCACGAGCTTCAGGGCCGGGGCCTTGCGGAGCGTCGGCTCGATGAACTTCCAGCGCTCGCGGACGCCGGGGAGGGACGCCGGCTGCCGCGAGGCGCCGACCTGGCGGCCGAGGGGGCGGTGCCGTGAGCAGTCGGCCAGGACGTCTCGGAGGAGCGCGCGGTCGGTGAAGCCGAAGACGTAGTCGAAGTACTTCGCCGAATCTTCCGGGAAACAGCGGGCATGAGGCCCTCCGAGGGCCGTCACCGCGCCGCGGGACCGGAAGAGGTTGCTCAGGGCGTAAGAGGTCTGGGCGGCCTCGGTGAAGGCGCCGACGAAGACGAGGTCCACGTCCGCCGGGAGCTCGTCCACCAGGTTCTCGAAGCCGGTGTAGCAGACGTGCGTGACGTCGTGCCCCTCGGCCTCGCACCAGACGGCGACGACCTGCGGCATGATGCTGGCGAGGTTCGCGTTCATCACCCGGGCGTAGAGAGCGTTCGTGGGACCCTTGCTGACGAGGTCGATGACGCCGATTCGAAGCTTCCGCATGGGAAGCCGGAGGCACGTGGCGTGCCACCGGTCTCTCGGCTCCGCTCGCACCCTGGAGGCGTCCCGCGCCGCCTCGACTTGAACTTCCTACGACCCGGGTTGAAAGTCCTTCAACCCCGCCTTCACGATTCCAGCTGGTACTCCTTTAGCTTGTTGTAGATCGTCTTCAGGCTGACGCCGAGGAGCTCCGCCGCCACGCGCTTGTCCCCCTTCACCGCGAGGAGGGTCGCCGTGAGGAGCTTCTTCTCCACGGCTCCGAGGGTCTCGCCGACGCGGACCGGGACCGGGGGCCAGCTCTCGTCGCCGCCCGTGACGGGGCGGGGCTCGGCGGAGCCCGAGTCCAGGAGGACCGCCTCGGCCGCCTCGATCTGGATCGCGGGCGGGTCGCTCAGGACGTACGCCCGGTGGACGGCGTTCCGGAGCTCGCGGACGTTCCCCGGCCAGTCGTGCCCGGAGAGCGCCTCGAGCGCCCGCCCCTCGAACGACGAGAACCCGCGCTTCTCCTTCCCCTCGATCTGGGAGAGGAACGTCTTCGCGAGAAGCGGGATGTCCTCCTTCCGCTCCCGGAGGGGGGGCAGGCGGAGCGGAAAGACGTTCAGCCGGTAGAACAGGTCGGCCCGGAAGGCCTCCTTCCGGACCGCTTCGGGAAGGTCGCGGTTGGAGCTCGCGATGAGGCGGATGTCCATGTCCAGCTCCTCGCTGCCCCCCACCCTCCGGAAGGTCCGGGTCTCGAGGACGCGGAGGAACTTCACCTGCAGCTCCGGGGGCATCTCCGTCACCTCGTCGAGGAAGAGAGTCCCCCCGTGCGCCATCTCGAACGTCCCGGCCCGTCGCCGGTCGGCCCCGGTGAACGCCCCCTTCTCGTGGCCGAACAGCTCGCTCTCGACGAGGGTCGGCGAGATCGCGCCGCAGTTGACGGCGATGAACGGCTGCTTCGCGCGCCGCGACAGGAGGTGAACGGTGGAGGCCGCCACCTCCTTGCCGGTGCCGCTCTCGCCGGTCATCATCACGGGCGCGTTCGAGCGGGCGACCCGCGTGAGGAGGCGGAAGACCTCCAGCATCGGGGCGGAGCGGCCGACCATCCCGGC
>CAIMWE010000209.1 GCA_903845115.1 uncultured Acidobacteriota bacterium
CTCGGCGAGTTCGACCTGGTCGACTACCGGATCGTTCGCAAGGACGGACTGGACGTGCTCCAGATCCTCATCAAGGACCGGGCGTGGGGAAGGACCTCGGCCCGCTTCGGCATCGACCTCCAGTCGGATTTCCAGGGGAACAGCGGCTTCGAGCTGGTCGTCGACGTCACCCGGACGAGCGTGAACAAGCTCGGTGGCGAGTGGCGCCTCATCGCGGGAATCGGGCAGGCGGCCGCCGTGACCTTCGAGTTCTTCCAGCCGGTGAAGGCCGGAAGCCCCTTCTTCGTCGCCCCCCGGGTCGGCTGGATCACCCAGAGCGACCAGACGCCCGTCGAGGGCGTAGGGGGGTCCGGGTTGGTGACCTACCGGGCAAAGCAGTGGCTGGGCTCGCTCGACGCCGGGGTCGGCGACGGGAAATTCGTAGAGCTGCGCCTCGGGCTGAAGGTGGGACACCTCTGGGCCGATCCGACGAACGCAACCACCGACCTTCTCTCCTCCGAGAGCGTCAGCCGGGGGGCGGTCTCGATGCGGCTCACCGCGGACAGCCGGGACAACGTCCCCTTCCCTCGGCACGGGTTCGCGCTTCTCTCCATCATGGACTGGCAGACCCCGGCCCTCGGCGCCGACGAGAGCTCCAGGCGGCTCAGCGCGACGGGGCTGGCCGCCTTCTCGGCGGGGAAGTACACCCTGCAGGTCCTAGCGGCGGCGGGCAGCCCCGTCGGGACCGACCTCAAGTACTACGACTACTTCCAGCTGGGGGGCTTCCGCCGGCTCTCCGGCTACGGGCTGAACACGCTCGCCGGGCCGTACATGGGGTACGGCTCGCTCACCCTCCTCCGGGAGTTCGGCAGGCTTCCCTCGCTCATCGGAGGAGGGGTCTACCTCGGCGCCTCTCTGGAGTCCGGGAACACCTGGAACACCGGCTCGGACGTCAGCTTCTCGAACGTGAAGACGGCCGGCTCCCTCTTCCTGGGGGCCGAGACGCCCCTGGGCCCGGTCTACCTGGGATACGGGCTTGCCGGGGGCGGTCACAGCGCCCTCTACTTCCAGGTCGGGGTGGCGTTCTGACGGCATCCGGCTCTCCCGGGGCAGACGCCGGGCTCGTGGTTTCCCGCGGATGAACCTCGTGCTTTTCCGAGGTCCCGGGCCTCCGGAAATCGCGTAATCTAGGGCCAAGGTCGAGCGGCGGCAGGCACCGCGACGCACGCGGTAGCGGAAGAAGGGCCAGGGCTCGAGTAATTCTAGGGGCGCAAGCCCCACGACGTTCGCCCGGAGAGGGCGGTCGAAAAGAGGAGGAAGAGGATGTCCAGATCGAAGTGGTGCGCTCTTGTTCTCGTGGCCGTGTGTCTCGCCGCAGGGGGCGCATTCGCCCAGACGACCCAGACCACGGTGGAGAAGGTCGAGGTCGAGATCATCCACGTGAGCGGCAACAACGTCGTGTTCCTGATGGAGGGGAAGGCCTTCCAGCGCGAGGTCCCGGCCGACTTCCGGGTCAACGTCGACGGCAAGCCGGTTCCGGTCTCCGAGCTGCAGCCCGGCCAGAAGGTCCAGCTCGAGCGGACGACCAAGGTCACCGCGGTCCCTGAGAAGCAGATCGTCAAGGTCCGGAGCGGCGAGGTCGTCAACGTCACCGGACAGACGCTCGTCTACCGCGAGGACAACAAGAACAAGACCCTGAAGGTCCCGAAGGACTTCCAGTTCATGGTGGACGGGAAGAAAGTCAACGTCCAGGACCTCAGGGCCGGGATGAAGCTCACCGCGACCATCATCACGGAAGTGCCGCAGCCCGCGAAGGTGCAGCAGAAGGTCGTGGCCTCCAGCACGGCTCCCAAGCCCAAGGAAGAGCCGAAGCCCGCCGAGCCGGCCGCCGCTCCCGCCCCCGCCGCTCCGGCTCCGGCTCCGGCCGCCGCTCCCGCGCCCGCTCCCGAGCCGGTCAAGCCGGCCAAGAAGCTCCCCAAGACCGGCAGCCCGCTCCCGCTCGTCGGACTCACCGGCGGCCTGTTCCTGGCGCTGGGCGCCGGCCTCTCCGCCCTTCGCCGCCGCGCGGCCTGAACCTTCCTTCAACCGTTGGAACGCGCCGCTCCGGGGGCTTCCCCCGGGGCGGCTTTTTTTCGCTCCAGGCCTCGCCTCGAAGGCGACGCTGGTTCGTACGGTCATCGAAGGGGCCAGCGGGCGGTTTCAGCCCTTTGCGGGCTTCTTCATCCCGTCTGCTCGAAGAGGCTCCTGGCGAGGCCGGATTGCCGGATGATCGACGCCAGGGTCCCGGTGACGAGCTCGTCGTGGTCGGGGACGACCACCGTGACGGAGCCTCCGGGCACTGAGCGTCTCTGCATGACGATGTGGCTACCCTTCTGGCGGATCCGTGAGAAGCCGTTAGCTTCCAGGATCGCGCAGACCTCACGTCCCGAGAGAACGCGGAGCCGCCCCAAGCTCCACCTCGAACCGGGTAACGTAGACCTCACCCGTCAGCCTTCGGTCCAGTTCCTCGGCACTGGCGGCCTCGAGGAAGAGCTCGACGGCGTCCCGGAGATTCTGGCGGGCCTCCTCGACCGTCCGCCCTTGGCTCGCCACGTCGAGCTCCGGGCACAGCGCCGAGAACCAGCAGCCCTCGTGCTCGATGATGGCCGTGAATTCCCGCTGCATGCCGTATCGTACCCCTTCCGCCATTCCGGCATCCAGGAAGCGGGTCTTCTCCGGACGCGGATCCAGCGGCTGCTCCGGTACGGGAGCTTCTATGTCGTCTCCTACCGGTCGAACCAGATGACCTGGTAGGCGAGCCCGTACGAATCGAAACGCGAGCCGACGCGCGCGTCGACGCCGCGGGACGCGGAGACCTTGACCGCGTGTCCGCGGGCGACGGGGACCGAGGCCGTCAGGCCGGCCCGGCTGTTGGCCTGACGGGTGTCTCCCGGGACGTCGTTGGCGTAGGTCTTCCCCCCCGCGTAGTAGGTCGCGTCCGCCGCCACCCAGAGTCCCGGGCGGACCGTGTAGCCGATGTGCCCCTGGAAGGAATAGAGCGGGTCCTGGGAGCGGACGACGGTCCCCGGGTAGAAGGCGGTGTTGTTCGTGAAGAGCCAGACTCCGGCCGCGCCCTCGAACGTCCAGCGGCCGTACGGGAACGATAGCCCGAACTCCGGCTTGACCGCCCAGCGGTTACCCCCGATGTTGATCAGCTTCTCGGCGCTGTACTGCCCGGTGGGCGCCTGGACGACGAGGCTGAAGCCGAGCGAGGTGGTGGGCTTCCGGGCGAGCCATGCCTGAGGGGGGAGGGCGGGTGCCCCGAGGAGGTTCACGACGAACCGGAGCCTCACGTCCCCCAGCCCCGACCGGGTGATCTCCTGGTATTGCTCGCCGACGTTTCCCCCGACGGAGGCCCAGACGTAGGGGACGGCGAGGGCCACCGATGCGTACCGCCCGGCGAGGTCGAACGACCGGGCGAAACCGGGGACCGCGCCGTGGATGTAGGCCTTCACGTCGGAGAACGGGAGGGCCGGGTCGAAGAGCACCTCGCCGGA
>CAIMWE010000210.1 GCA_903845115.1 uncultured Acidobacteriota bacterium
GGCCGGAGAGCTCCCGGCCCGGTTTCGATGGCGGAGCGTCAACGGCATATCCCCGGGACGTCGAGTCGGGGCGGGCCGGGCGAGTGATCTGGCGGTGTTCGGCGCATGCGGGTCAGGGCTATCGAAGGGCGTCTCTTGCGTAGGCCGCAAACGTCATCGGCGCCATTCCGGCTTGCGCTTCGAGAACGACCGGACTCCGAGAGAGCGACCAGACGTCCATCTTCGGGCTTCCAGGTCCGTCACAGTACACGACGAGGTCGCTCAGCCCCTTCGGGTAGCAGAAGGCGCCGACCGCTTGAAAACCTGCCCCCAGCGCGGCGCTCAGGGCGAAGGCGACAAGTCCTCTCCTCCCGAGCGCGGCGACGACCGGCGCAAGGAGAAACACGAGGATGGGCAGCAGATCGACGAGGTACCGAGGCCCGAACGAGTAGCCACCTCGCCATTCGGTCCGTGTGTAGAGAAGAATCTGCGTCACGACTCCGGCGCCGAGAAGCAGGGAAAGCCGGCGGTCGGCGAGTCCTTCCTGGGCGTCTTTCTTCAGGCGTCCCGCGAGGAAAAGGAGGAACGGAGAGAAGAAGAAGAGGCCCTTCGCCGGACTGAAGAGCATTCCGGAAAGCGCAGGGAAGAGGGATGCCCTGAGGACGATGGCATCTCGTCCGGACGCATGAAGGTAGAGGACCTGGTATCCACCTCCCGGCAAGCCGAAGGCCGCGATGTTGTATGCGAGGAAGGGCGCTGCGGCGATCACGGCGCCCGCCACGCCCGCCCGAAGGAGGGGGCCCTTCCAGCTCGTTCGGAGTACCGCCTCCAGCGCAATCGGCGCGAAGAGAACGATGTCAGGCGGCCGGTTCATGGCACCGAGGGCACAGGCGGCTCCGATGGCGAAGGCGCGCATACCAGTGGGTTCCCGCGTCACGAGAAGGAGAGCCCCCGCGACGAGCAGCTCGGCTTGCCCGTGCTGCCAGAGCGCCTGGCTCCCGGTCACCCAGGTACTCGTGCCGAAAGCGTAGGCCGCCGTCAGGAGCACAGCCCTTCCCGGACTCAGCCGCCGTCTCACCAGGAGGTAGACGAACGCGACCGAAAGGGAGGCGATCGCCGATCCCGAGATCTTCTCCATCAACTCGGCGACCGCGTCCAGGTAGGATCTTCGCCACCCCGCCCGTTGCACGGCGATCGCCGCCGGAACGTAGAGGGGTGTCACCAGGACCGGCGCGACGATCGGAAAGAGCGAGACCCAATGGCCTCCGATCGATTTCTGTAGCCAGTACGGGTCCTTGTGGCCCTGCCGGACGGCGTCGACCAGCGGCTCGAGATTGACCGATCCTGTCTTCAGGATCGAGAACGGCAGGAATCGCGCCGGGAAACAGTCGCCCGACGAAACGGCACGGAGGTTCGCGTTGTAGACGACGAACGCGAGCACCGCCAAGGCACACGCTCTTCGCCGGTCTTGCCTCGTCAGATCGCTGCCAAGAGGAGTCCGCAAGCCCTGACGAGAAGGCCCGCCGATATCCCGGTCCTTCGCGGACCGTTTCCCTGACGCGCGCTTCACCACCTCTTCCCGAGGATAGCTTTCTTCGGGCTCACCCCGAAATCGTCAGCGGAATACCCCCGAGACGTCGAGGAGGACATCGACAGCGCCGGCAGTCTGCGTTCCCTCGATGGTGACCTCCCCGCCGATCACCTGGACCATCGCCTGGCCGGCCCTCGTGAGGCCCGGCCTGAATTTCAACGCAATGGCGTTCGGCGCCGTGCCGTGCCCTCCGAACAACTTGAGATCGCCGTAGCTTACCGGGTTGACGGCGGTGAGGTTCACTGTCAACGCTTTGGTGTCGGCCGGGATCGAGCACTGACCCAGCACGGCGAACGTCCTCCTCCCCAGTGCGCCGAGCGCCGGTCCTCCGTAGGGACCCGTGGGGTTGCGCGTGTCGAGGATGCGGCACGGCGCGAGGCTGTAGTAAGTGAGCGGCGTCGGCGGGGCGGGCGGCGCGCAGGGGGGCGTCTCCGGGGCGACGCCCTGGCGGCGTTCGTTCTGCCGGAAGAAGCCCCACGGGCCCTCCACGCTGGGCGCGCTCTTCACGGGGTTGAAGACCGCAACGTATCCGTCCCGGGCGGTCGGAAACGGCGTTCCCGAGATGGCGACCACCTCGATCGCTGCTCCATCCGATTCGAAGTCGGTGGCAACAGCACTCGTGAGCGACGTGGGTGTATAGAAGGAGAGCTTCGGAGTCTCGAGCGGTAAGGGGGGGTAGTGCGACTCGGTCAGCTGGAGTCCCGTTGTCGCGTCGAGCACGCATATTTCACTGTTCACAACGACCATGACCTCGAGCTTCGAATCCCCCATCACGTCCGCCACGATCGGGGACGCGGAACTGGGGGTACCGCCGCCGTCCAACGACCTCGGGACGACCTTCCAGATCCGGGCGCCGTTGACCCCGTTGAAGGCATAGACGTGGGAGAAGGGCGGACCCGGGTGCGGCAAGTCATCCGTGACGATCACGTCCAGGATGCCGTCCCCGTTCACGTCGGCGAGCGCAGGCGAGGAGGAGACCCGTCCGTCGACGGTGACCGGCCAGCCCGGCGAAGGGGTGCCGTCACACTTGACGGCATAGACGTATCGGGGCCCCGTGTCTGTGGACGGCCCGGTCCCGAACACGATCTCTGGCGATCCATCCCCGTCGATGTCGCCGATCGACGGAGCGCTGTGGGCGCTCGGGATGTACAGAGGGAATCCCGGCATCTCGGGAGCAGGGAGGGTACGGGTGCCCGGAGGGTCGGACCACCAGTAGAGATCGACGGTCGGCTGGCCGGTTGGATAGAAGACATGGAGGTAGCCGCCCGCGATCGTGCCAACCGCCGGTTCGAGGTGCGAGTCGACGCCGATGATCACCTCGAGCTTGCCGTCGCCCTGCAGGTCGAAGAGAGCAGGAGAAGAGAACACCGTGTCGCGCACGAAGATCGGCCAGCCAGGCTTGTCCGTTCCGTCGAGGCCATTGACGGCATAGACGCGTGCATCCAGCCCGCCCCAGACCACCTCGTTCTTCCCGTCCCCGTCGATGTCCCCGATGGCCGGAGTCCCTACTACCGCGTCCGGAATCCCATCGCGAGGGTCAGGGCTAAAGTCCAGGGCGGTCCGTCTCCACAGAACCGTTCCGTCGAGCTTGTAGGCGACCACGCCCCCGGGCTGCGACGACACCGCGCCGTTGATACTCGCGATAGAGCCATACCCGACGACGATCTCGGGCTTGCCGTCGCCGTCAAGATCCCCGATTGCGGGACCGGTATCGATCGACGAAGGCGGGTCCAACTGCACGGGAAAATGCGGAGCCATCGTCCCGTCCCACAGGATGACGTAGAGGCGCCCGGTGACCGTCCCGAAGATGATCGACTTGTGCTCGGGGGTCAGACCGAGGTCCGCGACCATCGGGTGCCCCCTGGTGGTTCCGGCACCGGGTAGGACCAAACCCGGATTCGCGTTCGTGCCAAAACCCGGCTTCACCGGAGGGTAGTTCTGACCGGCCACGGGAAAGGTGAGGTTGACCAGGAAGAAGAGGAGGCCGAGGCCCGCTATGCGTCGCATACCGAGTTCTTCGGAATCCCGGGGCTACCCGCGATCAAATCACCTGAAGTAGCCGGTGACGTCGATCAGGAAGTCCATGGTCGCCAGGCTACCGGCGTTGCCGAAGACGATGTTGAGGTCGGGCCCCGTCCCTGCACCCAACGGTACGATCGCTCCGTTCGCGAGCCCAGGCTCGTTCGCCTGGAAGTTGATCGTCGAGACCACGGGGAAAACTCCAGGAGCCGGCCAGAGCGAAAAGAAACCGGCCGATGTCGGGGTAAGGATGGCGGCGTTCAGGGAGACGGCTGCCGCATCCACCGGGACGCCGCAGTTCCCCTTCACCTTGATCACCCGGCCCGTTCCCGACGGAAGGTTCGGCGGCCCGTTCTCCGGGCCCATGGCCGTGAAGCTCGCGTTCCGGGAGTCGGCGATTCGGCACGGCGTCAGGGCGTAGTACTGGTACGGCCCGCCGGTGACCTGCGCCGCCGCCGGGAGAGCGACCGAGAGGAGGATCGTCACCGACGCCAAAAGGCGGAAGGACCGGTTCCTGGCGAGGTCAAGAAGATGGGACATGACGTACCTCCTACGCGCAATAGAATTCTCCCCCAAGGGAGAGGACAACTCAAGTCGAGAGGGATCAGGGGCCATAAAAGCCGTTGACATCCAGGAGGAAATGGGTGGAACCGGTCGCAAGATTCTGCGCCGCAATGGTTTGTAGGCCGTCCGTCGAGAGATAGACAAGGGCGTTGTTGGCGCGAGTCTGGCCGGCCGCGAACACGAGACTCACGACGGGCGGGTTCGGCGAGATGCCGTTTCCCGGAAAGAGCCGGATTTCCCCGGCGGTCGTCGGGGCAACCGCCGATGCGTTGACCGACACGGCCGTCGCTGACGCCGGGATGCCGCATTTCCCTGCCACCGAGAACGTCCGGAGGGAACTCGCAGCGAGGGAGGGGGCCGCGGCCGCGGGTCCCGTCGTGTTGCGGGTGTCGAACAACCTGCAGGGAGAGAGGGAATAGAAATACGTCGAGACGGGGGGCGGGACGTAGAAGAAGCCGCCGGCCAGGGTCGTGGCCCCTCCCCCGACGGAGTTCGTCACGACGACGTCCACGACGCCCGTGGCGTGCGCACCCGTGACGGCGGTGATCGACGTCGCGTTGACGACGATGACGGAGGTCGCCGCGACGGCTCCGATCGTCACCGTCGCGCCGGCGAGGAACCCCGATCCGGTGATCGTGACCGGCGTTCCCCCGGTCGTGAAGCCGTTGTTCGGCTTGATCGAGGACGTCGCCGGCACGGACCCGAGCGTGAGGCACGACGTGTGCGATTCCACGAAAGCGCGCATCGTGTTGTAGACCGCCACGCTCGACTCCCCCGGGACCGCGAGAAAGAGCTTGAGGTTGCTGTAGCCGCCCGGCCGGAGGTGGCAGTAGCTCATGATCGTCCCCTTCTCGGGCGGGACGGGACCGACGCAGTCGGAGATCTTCGTCGGCTCGCACGGGCAGCAGGTGTCCACCGGCGGGTTGTAGCAGTGCGTGTGCGGCGAGTTGAAGTTGTGGCCGATCTCGTGGCTGAAGCAGAAGAGATCCCAGTAGAACGAGGGATTCGTCGTGCTGAACTGCCCGGCGAGGCTCGACGAGACGCCGTAGCCGCCCCCGTAGTGCCCGTTTGCGGCGGCCGAGCCGCAGTTTCCCGACGAGCACTGGAAGTCTCCCCGGCAAACGGTCCCGATCCACGAGATGCCGCCGCCGCCGTTCTTCCCGCTGAGGAGGTGAACGGTCGACCGGGACACTCCGGCGTAGTTGGTGTGCCAGTAATCCCCGAGCTCGTACAGGGCCAGCTCCGGACTCGACTGCGTCCACGGGTCGGACGACGTCGAGTAGACGTGGAGGACGCCGAGGGTGGTCTGAACCTGGATGTCCCTCTGGTAGATCGCGGACGTGGCCGCCACCATGTCGCCGACGTACGTGGTGACGGCGCCCACGCTTCCGCGCTTCACGAACAGCTCGTAGTCGGTTTCGACGGCGATCGCCGCGGAGTAGACGGTGGAGGTGAAGAGCGGCGCCAGCGTCGCCCTGAGCGAGGCCTCCTCGTCCGGCGACGCGGGGGTGGAGAGGGCGTCCGTCTGGCACGAGAAGTCGGGCCGCGTTCCCTGTCTCGGCCGGCTCAGGTCGATCCGGACGGCCCTGGAGGGGGTGCCGGCAGACGAGGCCGAATCGGCGTCCCTTTCGGGGGCGATCGCCCATACGTCCTCCCCGGAGAAGACGAGGCCCCGCACGGTTCTGCCCGCGGCGAGAAACACGAGGGAGCCGGGCTCGCCCGAGATGGAGCCCCGGTAGTACTTGTCGGTGGGGACCGGGATCTGGCGGGGTCCTTCGGCCGAGAACTCCGTGATCCGGGCGTCGGGGGCCCAGACCTCGAACCTCTCGAGGTCGAAGGCGACCTCGCGGCCTCGCTCGAGAACCACCTTTCCCGTCTGGACCCGGGCCGCCGAAGATCCCTGATTCACGAGGCGCTCGCGAAGGGAGGATTCGACCCGCGGCGAGGCGGCCTGCGCTGCCGGGACGGCCATCGCAACGAGAAGCACCACCCCGACCCTGCGGGTGAAGCCCTTCCATCCGTGGACGAGTCTCCTGGTCATCGAGGGAGCCTCCTCCTCACGTGGACCCCGTTGCCGCGGGAGCCGATCACCGGATTCAATGTAGACCCACCATATCCCCTTTTTCCAGGGTTCCACGGGAGCGATCCGCTGCTTCGGCCCAGGGCCATTTCAAGAAAAGAAGTGCTTTCGGGATAGAGCTTTACAGGCCAACACGCGACCCTGGAGCTGCTCCGAGCGTTGAATCTTCCTTTCAGCCTGCCACTCGGAAGTGATGGAAGGGACGGGCAGCCCACGGGCCCGGACCGAGGCCGGCCTCCTGGCCTGGGACCGTCAACCGTCCGCAAGAAGGGCGGCGTAGAGGTCCCCCCGCTCGGACGCCGCGCGAGCCGGCGAGGGTCCTGCCTCTTCGCCGCGGTATGGCGGGATGACGACTTCCCTCGAGAGGATCCTCTCCAGAAGTCTTGCCACGCCGTCCGGTCCGTCCTCGGGAGGCACGAGGAGACCCCCGCCCTCGGCCGCCACCCTGTCGCCGATCGCCCCGTGCGAAAAGGCGAGCGCGGGCACGCCCGCGGCGCGGCACTCGGTCAGCGTCAGCCCGAACGTCTCCGGCCAGATCGACAGGAGAAGGGCGACGTCGACGCGTTCCCGGCACAGGAGCCGCGTGAGCCCCCCCGCCCGGTAGTAGCCCACGACGCCGGCCCCGAGGCGCTTCGCCCGGAGAAGCAGGGCCGGATCGCCGCTGCCGAGGATCGACCAGCGCACGGTCCGCCCCCGGTTCGCCGGGACCTTGCGGAGCAGCTCCTCGAAGGCGAGTGCCCCCTTGTGCGGCCGGTAGGCCCCGACGAACGCCACGTGGAGCGGGACGTGGGCATCGGTTCCCGGTTCCCGCCGGGCAGGCGCCGCCCCACCCTGTCGAGGCGCAGCGGGAGGCAGCACCCTCTCGCACCGGGGCCGTGATCCGGGGAAGAGCGCCGCGTGCTGACGCCGGAGGAAGTCCGACGGGTAGACGACCGCGTCCACCGACGACAGGAGTTCCTCCCCCGACGTCCGCCACCCTTCGACGAATCGGGCCGGAAGGCTAAACGTCGCCGAGAGACAGGATCGGCACCTGCCGGCGTCCCGCGAGTAGCCGCAGAAGCGGAGAGCAGGCTCTTCGACGAGGTTCGGTCTAGGGCAGAAGAGCGCGAAATCGTGCAACGAGAGGACCAGCTTCTTCCCTTCCTTCGCGAGAGACAGGAGGGCGCCCGGCGCCCAGCCCGAGACCCCTTCGACGTTGACGAGTCTCGGGCCCACGATTCGGACCGCCTCCCGGATGGCGGCGATCGCCTCGCGAGGATTTGCCGACGGGTCCGTCCCCGGCGTCCACGCCCCCAGATCAGCGCGCCGCCAGGCCCCCTCGCAGGAGGTTCTCAGCATCCACCGTCCGTTCTCGGGGGAAAGGAGGGCCGTCGGCCGGAGACGGGCCTCCTCTTCCATCCGGGCCCTGAACTGCGTGGAGACCCCGCCCCAGCGTGGGGCCAGCGGCGTCGCGAGGACGTCGAGGACCGGCACCGGCCCTCCCTTCCCCGTCAGCTCCTCGAGCGAGACCGTTCTTTCGGCCCCGCGCCGGCGCAGCTCCTCGAGGCGGTCGGCCAGCCTCGCGCCCAGGCCGCGCGGCCCTTCCGCGCGCAGGAGATCCCACGCGAGACGCGCCGCCCTCAACTCGCCCCCCGTGTACCGAGGACCTCGCCGTAGATCTCCTCGATCCTCCGTGCCGCGACCTCCAGTGTCCGGACCGGCGGCAGGGCGTTCCGCCACTCCACGACCGTCTCCGGCCGGGCGACGAGCGCGTCGATCGTCGAGCGCAGCGAGGCCGCGTCTCCGGCCGGGAAATAGGCGCCGCAACTCTCCGGGAATCGCTCCGGGAGGGCTCCCTCCCGGCTCGCGATGACCGGGACGCCGTGGGCCATCGCCTCGTCGACGACGATGCCGTACGACTCGAGACCGACCGACGGGACGAGGAGAAGGTCCATCTCCGAGAAGACGCGTCCCTTCTCGCTCTCCGGGAACGTCCCTTCGATCCGGATGTCGGCCCCCCCCAGGTCGTCGGTCAGCCGGGCGGCGTAGGCCGGGTCGGCCGATGGGTCGCCCCAGATGCGGAGGCGAGCGCTCTCCCGAGGGAGGCCCCGGAAGGCCTCCACGGCCACGTGGGCTCCCTTGTGCGGCATCAGCGCCCCGACGAACCCGAAGCGGAGGGGAAGGCCGGGACTCCGTTGCTTGCGTCTCCCCGGCGGGAGGGTCGGGACTCCGTACGGAACGACCTCCAGCCGCGACCAGGCCGGCGGCCAGCCGGCGTCGGCCCAGCTCTGCGCCAGGAATCGCGATCCGGTCACGTGCCGCTCGGCCTCCAGGGAACGCCGCATCAACGCTGCCCGGACCGCGTGAAGCGCGGCGTTCGTCAAGGGTCCCGGGGGGAGCGAGGTCAGCGGCCTGCACTGTGCGCACTTGACGGGGGAGGGTCCGGTGCAGACGCCGCCGCTCGCGTCGAGGAAGTTCACCCGGGCGCAGAGCGGCCACCAGTCCTGCAGCTGGAAGACGACCGGAATTCCCCGCCGCCGCGCCTCGCCGGGCAGCGTGGCCGCGTGCCCCGCGAGATGGTGGACGTGGAGGAGCTCTGGCCGGCTCTCGTCCAGGAATTTCCCGAAGTCCGCCGAGAAGCCCCGGTCGTGGAGCGCGTTCCGCGAGAGCGGGTCGCGCTGCAGGAAGTCGTTCACGACGAGCCTGACGCGGACGCCTTCGTCGAGGAGCTCGATCGCCTCACCCTTCGGACGGTTCGTGTCCGAGAGGCGGGCGTAGACCGCCACATCCCATCGCCTCGACTGGGAGAGCGCGATCGCCCTCGCGAAGACCTCGGTCCCGCCGGTGGCGTAGGGGGGCCAGCCGTGAACGAGGTGGACGACGCGGCGCGTGCCCGCCCGGACGGCTCCGCGAGAGGGCCGGAGGGCTGCCACGACCCTCTCCCGTGCAGGCGCCAGGGGGTCTTCGCGCATGAAGTGCGAGAGCCGTGGCAGGAACCCCGGATGCCGCTTCGCGAGGAGTCTCTCGGCGATCCGCGCGCGCCGCGCCCCCTCGCGCCCGAAGCTCCCGCCGCCCCGGTGCCAGACGAAGGTGGCGTCGTCCAGGACGTGCGTGAACC
>CAIMWE010000211.1 GCA_903845115.1 uncultured Acidobacteriota bacterium
CAGGACGTAGGCGTGCACCCTCCAGCCCGCCGTCACCGCCACCCGCCCGATCACGTCCAGCCACTTCTCTCGATCGACCTCGTCCCGGAACACATCTCTCCTCTCGTTTCCACGCGACGTCACGTGCCAGATCGCACCGGAGTGCTCGAGTCGGAGGGGTCGGCTCATCTCACCCAGTATAAGCCAGACACCAGACCTGACCCTATCTGCTCCGAGGCGCCCGCCTGGCGCGAGAGTCATCCCTCCGTCAGACGGGAATGATCTCGAGGTACGCAGCGGGAACGAGGCCGGGGGTGACGAGCGAGGAGAGCCCGCGGTCGAACGTGGCCAGGCGGTTCCTGTCCCGTTTCGACTTTCGGCCGCGCAGCCGACGGATTTCAAAGCTACTATCCCTGCTGGAGAGTTCCGGAGCCACGAGCGCGCGAGGGCGCCCTTTTCTCGCCGGTCCGGCGAGGGAGCCCTGGAACGGGAATGAAGGGAGATTTCCATGGTCGAGATGGAGTTTGATCCTGGCGCGGCGCGGCTGGTGTGCCGGTTCGACGGGCGAATGGACGCCGCGGTGAACGCGGAGGCCCAGACCGCGGTCGAGGAGAGGGTGAACGCGCTTCTCGCGGCGCAGCCGGAGCAGCTTTCGGTCGTCTTCGACGTCGAGAAGGTCTCGTACGTCTCGTCGGCGTTCCTCCGGATCTGCCTCATCGTCGCAAGGAAGGTCGGAGGGGACCGCTTCTCGGTGAGCGGGACGAACCCGACGCTGAAGAAGATCTTCCTCGTGGCCGGGCTGGACAGCACCTTCTCGATCGGCTGAGCCCCGGCCCGCCGGGCGCCGGATCGCCCGAATCCCCCGCGCGTTCCCGGGGAAGCTCCTTCGCCGCCCTCCTGACCTGACCATCGGAGGAAAGAGGGAGCCTCGCTCTTGCGTCGGCCGGGCGCCAAACCTATCCTCTGACGATGGATGAGAAGAGCAGCACCCAGAGCGCGAAAGCAGCGGCGGATGACCTCGTAGACCAGGCTCGGCTGGCGTCGGCGGTCTTTCTCCAGTACGACCAGCAGGCGGTGGACCGGGTGGTCGAAGCAGCCGCCAAGGCCGGTCTCGCCCGGCATCTCGAGCTCGCCCGGATGGCGGTCGACGAGACCGGCATGGGCGTCTTCGAGGACAAGGTGACGAAGAACTTCTTCGCCACCGAGAACATCTTCAACGACATCCGTCACGAGAAGACCGTCGGGCTCATCAAGGACTCGCCGGAGACGGGGATGCTCGAGTACGCCGAGCCCCTCGGCGTCATCCTCGGGATCACGCCGGTCACGAACCCGACGTCGACGGCGATGTTCAAGATCCTCATCTCGCTGAAGACGAGGAACCCGATCATCATCTGCGCGTCGCGCAACGCCCTACACTGCACGAACGAGGCGGCCCGCGTCCTCTACGAAGCCGCGCTCGCCGCGGGCGCCCCGGAGTACTGCGTCCGCTGGGTGGAGAACCCGTCCCGCGAGCTGACCCACGCGCTGATGTCCCACCCGGGCGTCTCGCTCATCCTCGCCACCGGCGGCATGGGGCTCGTCCAGGCCGCTTACGGCTCCGGAACGCCCGCCATCGGCGTGGGCCCGGGGAACGTCCCCGTGTACATCGAGAAGAGCGCCGACGTGCGGATGGCCGTCAACGACATCCTGCTCAGCCAGACGTTCGACAACGGCATGATCTGCGCTTCGGAGCAGGCGATCGTGGTCGACCGCGTGATCCAGAAGGCCTTTGACGAGCGGTTGCGGTCGCAGGGAGGTCACTTTCTCTCCCCGCAGGAGATCGCGGTGATCCAGGACATCGTGATCGACCCGTCCAAGCTGGCGATGTCCCCGAAGGTCGTCGGTCAGCCGGCGACGAAGATCGCCGAGATGGCCGGGATCAGCGTCCCGCCGGGGACGCGGCTCCTGATCGCCCCGCTCGACGGGGTCGGCGCGCGCTACCCGCTCTCCCGCGAGAAGCTCTGCCCGGTTCTCGCTTACTACGTCGTCGACACCTTCCGCGCCGGTGTGAACCTCTGCACGGAGCTGACCCACTTCGGCGGGCTGGGGCACACCGCCTCCATCTTCTCGCAGGACGAGGCGGCGATCCGGGAGTTCGGCGAGACGATCAACGCGGGCCGGGTCGTGGTGAACTCCCCCTCCTCTCTCGGAGGGATCGGCAACATCTACAACCTCCTGCGCCCTTCGCTCACCCTGGGCTGCGGCACCGGCGGGAAGAACATCACGACCGACAACGTCACGGTCACCCACCTGCTCAACATCAAGAGGATCTCGAAGCGAATGGTCAACATGAAGTGGTTCCGGGTGCCGGCACGGATCTATTTCGAGCCGTTCTCGTTCGACACCTTCTTCCAGCACGAGGTGAGGGAGCTGGGCGCCCGGCACGCGTTCGTCGTCTGCTCCGGCTCGTCCGTCCGGAGCGGGCTCATCGAGCGTCTGAGAGGCTATCTGGTCGCGGCGGGCATCACCTCGACCGTCTTCTCGGAGGTCCTGCCCGACCCGACGGTGGAGACGGTCGAGGAGGGCGTCCGGCTCATGAAGAAGGACAGCCCGGACCTCATCATCGCCGTCGGGGGCGGCTCGCCGATGGACGCCGCCAAGGCGATGTGGCTCCTCTACGAGCGGCCCGAGCTGACGTTCGAGGACGCGAGGCTCCGGTTCGCGGACGTCCGCAAGCGCGCCGTCCGGTTCCCCGAGCTGGGCCAGAAGGCAAAGCTCATCGCGATCCCCACGACGAGCGGCACGGCGAGCGAGGTGACGGCCTTCACCGTCATCACCGACTCGCGGACCCACGCGAAGTACGCGATCGCGGACTACGCCCTGACGCCGACCATCGCGATCGTCGACCCGAACCTGGCGCTCTCCGTCCCGCCGTCGACGACCGCCGACACGGGGCTGGACGCGGTGTCGCACGCCCTCGAGAGCTACGTCTCGGTCATGGCCTCCGACTTCACCGACCCGCTCGCGCTCAAGACGTTCCAGCTCGTCTTCGAGCACCTGCCGCAGGCGGTGGCCGACGGGAGCAACCGCCTCGCCCGCGAGAAGCTGCACAACGCCGCGACGATCGCCGGCCTCGCGTTCACGAATGCCCTCCTCGGCGCGAACCACGCGCTCGCCCACATCCTCGGGGCGACCTTCAAGATCCCTCACGGCCGGGCCAACGCGTTCGTGATGATCCCGGTGATCCGGTTCAACGCCGCGATGACGGGCAAGTTCCCGCTCTACCCCAACATCCGCTTCGGCCAGGCTCGCGAGCGGTATGCCGAGATCGCCGCGGCGCTGAAGCTGGACGCCTCGACGCCGGAGCAGGGCGTCGAGAGCCTCATCACCGCCATCGCCGACCTGAAGCGGAAGGTGGGGATCCCCGCTTCCCTGCGCGAGGCCGGGATCCCGGAAGCCGAGTACATGGCGAAGACGCGGTTCATGGCCGAGATCGCGTTCGACGACCAGTGCCTCGGGACGAACCCGACCGCCCCCCTGATCGACGAGCTGGAGCAGATCCTGAAGAACGCCTACTGAGGCCGCCCGGGAGCTAAGGGAGCTTCACCTCGGCGTACCACCCCCTGTCGACGATGGTGGTCTTGTAGGGCTCCGACAGCTTCGTCAGGATTCCGATGATCTCCTTCGCCCGGGCCGCGGTGGGGAGGCGCGGGACGCCGTAGAGCGGCCCCTCGTCGTCGATGGAGAACGGGATCAGCTCCAGCCGCTTCAGGCTGGCGTCCCGGTAGGTCATCCGGGCCACGAACCCCTCGAAGATCCGCCTCGGGTCGCGGCGGTCCCAGACGGAGACGTTCGTCGGGCGGTCGACCTCGGTGTCGCGCTGGTGGATCAGGTCGACCGGGATCCTGTCGGGCGTGCGGTACTGGTAGATGAAGTTGGAGAGGCTGTAGAGGATCGGCTTCCCCTTGTAGAGCTCGATCCCCCGGACGACGTGCGGCCCGGTCCCGAGGACGAGGTCGGCGCCGGCGTCGACGGCCCGCCGGAACATCACCTCGTCGTTCGCCGGGGTGGTGTCCTGGATCCCGAAGGCGCGGTGGTGGCTCCGGTCGTGGTCGTGGAGGGAGACCATCACGACCTCCTGGTGCCGCTTCGCGACGACGACGTCGTCCTCCATCGCCTTCACGTCGCCTTCCACGAGGCCCTCGACCGGCTCCACCTTCCCCTCCTTGTCCGCGACGAGGATCACGGCCGGGTTGACGGTGGCGAGGCAGGCGCCGCTCGGGTCGGCGCACCTGTACTTGGAGGTCCAGTACCGGACGTACGAGAGGAGCCCGAACTTCGTCTTCACCGCCTGGACGCCCGTGGAGCCGACCGCCTTCGCGTCGGCCAGCGTCATCCCCGCCCCCGCGTGGGTGATCTGCGCCCGGTCGAGCGCCTTCAGGCAGTCGCGCAGCCCCTCGGGCCCGAAGTCGAGGGCGTGGTTGTTCGCCATCGAGACCAGGTTGATCCCGATGGCGGCCAGCTCCCACGCGAACTCCGGGTCGGCCCGGAAGTTGTAGAAGGGGCGCTGCGCCTCCGGATGGGAGTTCAACGAGAACTCCAGGTTCCCGTAGCCGATGTCGGCCTCCTGGAGGATCCGGAGGAGCTGCTGGTGCTCGGGCGTCTTCAGCTTCGAGATCTGCTCGTTGAAGATCATGTCGCCGACCGCGGTGACGACGACGTCGCCCGGCTCCTCGCGGAGGAGAGACGTGACCCGTCCCGGCCAGTCGACCTTCTCCGGTGGCTCGGCCGGCCGGATCCTGCGGTTCTGGACCGACCTGCTCTGGTCGAAGATGAGCTTCGCCGGCGCCTCGGCGCCCCGCGCCGCCCCCGGCGGGAGGAGCAGCAGGAGCCCCGCTCCGGCCGCGATCAGGTCCCGTCGCATCCCTCTCCGCATCCGCATGGGCTCTCCTCGCTTTCCCCCGCTCGGGGACTCCGTCAGGGCCTGGCCGGCGCGGTCGCCGGGCCGGGGATCACCCCCCGCCGGATCGGGTCGTAGCCGTCCCCCGGGAGGAGGACGTGGATCTTCAGGCCCTGGACCCCGAGGAGGGCGCTCCCCTTGTCGACCGCTTTCCTCGTGGGGACCGCCCCCTTCGGGTCGAGGACGACGACCGACCGGTCGCCCAGGACCTCGAACGTGCCGTCCGGCTTCACCCAGACCGCCGTGTCCTCGTCGATCCCGACCCCGACGAGGTCCGGGTGCTCCAGGACCACCGACAGGAGCCGGTTGAGGCGCTGCCGGGCGATGAAGTGCTGGTCGACGACGACGCCGCGGAAGTAGCCCAGGCCCCGCGTCAGCTCGACGACGCTCGCCCGGACGGCCTTGAAGTCCCCCTCGCCGGTGATCATCAGGGCGCTCTGGCAGGCTGTCCCGGCCGAGGTCCCTCCGACGGCCGCGCCGCCCTGGAACGCCGCGTCGATCGCCAGCCCGACCTGCGTGTCGAGGAGGGCCTTCGTGATCCGGACCTGGTCGCCGCCGGCGAAGAAGACCCCCTTCGCCCGCGCGGCCGCCGCGGTCAGGTCGGCTCGCCCCGCATCCTCGCGCGTCTTGATCGGCAGGACGACGACGTCGGTGCAGCCGTGCTCCTCCCGGAAGAGCTTCGTGTAGTACGAGGCGACGTCCGGGTCCTCCGAGGCGGTCGGGACGACGACGATCGGGGCGGAGGGCCCCCCCGCCAGCTCGACGAACTTCTTCATCGCGACGACCGGCTTCTCGCCTCCGCCGATCAGAACGAGGTGGCCCTTCGGGGCGCCCATCGAGGCGGGCGCCGCCGCGGAAACGTCCGCCGCGAAGGCCGCCAGGAGGACGGCGAGGGCGGCGGGAAGGGCGGGCACCGCGCCCGCCAGAAGGGCCGTCAGGAACCGGGGTCTCCAGTCGCGCATTGGTCCGATACCTCCCAGGGGGACGAGGATCCGAAAAGGAGAGGGGGCGGTCCCCCCGGACCGCCCCCGTGACAAGGAAGAGCGTGGGCTAGGACATCACGTCAGAAGGTCAGGCGGGCGCCGGCGCGGAGCTCGCGAGGCCTCTCGATGGCGGTCGCGTTGCCGTAGGTGGAGTTCTTCGTGAAGCTGCTGGGCCGGATCCGGCCGTAGTAGTCGTCGACGGCGAGGGCGGTGTCCCCGTTCAGGAGGTTGAAGCACTCGAGGGAGAACTCGACGCGCACCGACTTGGCGACGTTGGTCCCCCAGGCGAGACGCAGGTCGATGAGGTTGCGGGCGGGGAGCTTCTCGGAGCCGCGCTCCGTCAGGTAGACGTAGCGGCCGGTGGTGTAGTTGCCGTCCAGAAAGGAGCGGACGTCGGCGTAGGGGGTCCAGTACTGCCCGGAGAGGTAAGTGTACTGGCCGCTCGCGGTGAACCCGAGGGGGAGGTTGACCGAGCCCGAGAGCTTGAACTCCCACTCGTTGGCGGAGAGGTCCATCTTCCCGTCGCCGTTCACGAGGCCGTTCCAGTCCTTGAGTTCGTCCGCGTAGCCGTTGTTCTTGAGGACGTTCCCCTTCAGGTCGGTCCAGACGAGGGACGACCGGAGCTGCCAGCCGTTGGCGTAGCGCTTGTCGAACCGGAGGACCAGGGAGTCGTAGGTCCGGTAGCCGGGGTTGTCGGTCGTCAGGACGAAGACCGGATCGGTGTTGAGGTTCCAGAAGTTGAGCGTCCCGCCGGTGAGGGGGTTCCTGGCGCTGACCGCCGAGTAGTCGTTGTTGGTGTTGACCAGCCCCATGATGTTGTGGAAACGCCGGTCGATGAAGTCGAAGCCGAGGGCCATCTCCTTGCCGAGCTGGTGCTCGAGCGAGATGAGCGTCTCGTCCACGTACGGGTGGGAGACGTTCCCCATCGGCGCCGCCTCGGGCACGTTCGTGGACCAGGGGCCCCAGGTCTGGGTGTCCCCGTCCCACTCGCTGTCCTGGGACATGATCGAGGCGTGGCCGGAGATCTCCCGGTCGTACAGGTAGGTGTACATCGAGGAGTGGTAGCGCCCCCAGTGCGCCTTGACCGCCCACTTGGCGTCGCAGGAGATGTCCCAGATGAGGCCGATGCGCGGGTCGACGAAGTCGACGCTGTAGACGTTCGAGTCGCCGTAGCCCGGCTGGAAGCCGGCCCGGTAGCTGGTGTACCGGAGGCCCGCGTTGATCGAGAAGTTCTCGAAGCGGGCGGAGTCCTGCGCGTAGGCGGTGAAGCCCTTCTGCTGGCCGTGGAGCTCGTACTCGCCGTAGCCCTTCGAGCGCTCGTAGCGCCCGCAGTCGGGGTTCTTGAAATAGGCGTCGAGGGAAGAGCAGGCCGAGGAGTCGTCGTAGTAGGTGTAGCCGCCGTTGCGCCGCCAGGAGTCCATGGCGGAGGCCTCCTCGTAGAGGGCCCCGAACTTGAACGAGTGCGAGTCGTTCTTGCTCAGCAGCCCGTCGGAGAAGAGGCTCCACGACGCCTCGCCCGTCACGGTGTGCCGGTGCGAGAGATTCTGGAAGGGGGCGTTGTACCAGGTCGTTACTGGATCGTCGAGGGAGTAGTAGTTGATGTGTCCGGGGACGCTGGTCCCGCTATAGGGGTAGTAGTTGTCGTTCCCGTCGTTCCCCGTGACCTTGACGTTGATGAAGTTCGACGAGTTCAGGGTCGACTCCCAGTTCACGGCGAACGTGACGCCCGGTCCATCCTGCTTCTGCGAGCCGCTCGCGAGGGTGAGCGCGCTGATTCCCCGCCGCTCGTTCGTCACGGCGTCGTACTCGCCCATCACGAAGATCCGGTTCTTGTCGTTCGGCTGGAACGTCACCTTCCCGAGGAAGCGGGGGATCGTCCGGTCGGAGGTGTCGAGGGCGCCGACGGGGGTCGAGATCTGGTGCCAGTACTCGGCACTGCCGAAGAACCAGACCTTGTCCTTGACGATCGGGCCGCCCACGCTGAGGGCGTAGTCCTCGAACTTGAAGGTCTCCTGCGTCCCGGTGGGGCTGTTGCTCGAGACCCACGCCGTGGGCTCGTAGTAGGCCTCGAGCGCGCCGTGAAACTCGTTTCCGCCCGACTTCGTGACGCCGTTGATGATGCCGCCCGTGTAGCCACCGAACTCGGCGTTGGCCCCGAGGCCGGTCACCTGGATCTCCTCCATCCACTGGATGCTCGGGAGGAGCCAGTGGCCGCCCCCGCCGGAGTCGCCGACGTTGACGCCGTCGAGGGTGTAGGCGTTCTGGTTCTCCGTCGTTCCGCCGTAGGCGAGGATCGCGCTGCCGCTCGACCCGGTGGGATCGGCGTTGACGCCCGGGGCGGACGTGATGACCTGGTAGTAGTTGCGCGGGACCGCCTGCTTGTCGAGGTACTCCTTGCCGAAGTTCGTCGAGATGCTGTTGGAGACGACGCTGACGATCGGCGCATCGGCCGTGACCGTGACGCCGGCCGTGACCTTGGCGAGCTCCATCACCAGGTCGACCGCGATACCCTGCCCCAGGGTGATGTGGACGCCGTCCTTGCGGGTCGTCTGAAAGCCGGGGAGCGCCGCCTCGACGGCGTACTTCCCGACGGGCAGCGCCGGGAAGCGGTAGACGCCGCTGCCGTCGGTGACGGTCGACATCTTCCTCCTCACGAGGGAGTCCGAGGAAACCGTGACGGTGACGCCCGGGACGGGCAACCCGCCGGAGTCCTTCACCGTCCCCTCGATACGGCCTGTGACGCTGCCCTGGGCCAGGGCCGGCGCCGTCAGGACGACCAGCATCACCAGCAGCACCGCCCCGATCGGGATCCACACTCTCCTGCTCATACCCACTCCTTCTTCCGGGGACTCGAGACGATCACGGCCTGGCGCCCCAGAGCCAGGACGGTGCGTAGCGATGAAACGGGGCTCATCCCCGGTTCCAATCAAGGTTCCCCCCGCATCGCGGCCATCAGAGCGGCCGCGGCGGCCTCGACGTGACGGCGGACGGCATGCTCGGCGCGCTCCGGGTCCCGCGCCCCGAGCGCCGCCACCACCTCGGCGTGCTCCTGGTTGTCGGGGTCGTTCCGGTCGGGGACCGAGGTCACGGCGACCCGCGGGACGTTGCTCCAGAGCATCGTCGGGAAGGCCGACCAGAGCTGGAGAAGGTTCCGGATCAGGTACGACCGGTGGCTGGCCTGGAAGACCGCCTCGTGGAACCGGCGGTTCAGGTCGCGGTAGCGCTGGAGATCGGCCGGAACCGCGCACGCCTCCATCCCGGTGTGGAGCGCCCGGATCGCCGCCACCTGGTCGTCGGTGATCGCCAGGGCCGCGTAGCGGGCGGCCCTCGCCTCGAGGACCGCCCGGCACGCGTAGAGGTCCTCGACGTCGTCGGGGGTGAGCGAGATCACCCTCGCCCCGCGGTATGGCAGGTGCTCCACGAAACCCTCGGCGGCCAGCCGCTTGAGCGCCTCCCGGACCGGCATCTGGCTGACGCCGTACTCCTGGGCCAACCGCTCCTGCCGCAGCCACTCTCCCGGCCTGATCCGACCCTCGAGGATCGACGAGCGGACCCGGTCCGACACGAGCTGCGCGAGTTGCCTGTGGGAAGGGCTTCCGGCTTCGAGCACCGCTCCCCCTCTCCGAGATATTAGATATTAAATCTAGCTTTGGAGAATCTAGGGGCGCCCTTCCCCGGAGTCAAGGAGAATTGGTGGCGGGCTAGGTCTTGACGCGCCGCCCGGCCCGGACCAGGAAGGCGGAAACGAGGAGCAGGAGTCCGGCCCCCGCCAGCAGCCCCAGGTCCCCGGCGAGCCTCGGCACCATCTCCCTGGGCGCCCATTTCAGCCCCACGAGGGCCGCCACGAGCACCCCGGCCAGCCCCTCCCCCGCGACGATCCCCGACGCGGCGAGGATGCCGGGGTTGCTCTCGTCGGTCGGGGCGGCGCCGGTCCGCCGGGCCACCAGGGCGCGGAGGCACCCCCCGAGGTAGACGGGAGCCATCGACGCCAGCGGCAGGTAGACCCCGATGGAGAACGCGAGCCCCGAGACGCCGCAGAGGCTGGCGGCCAGGGAGATCCCTCCGCCGGAGAGGACGAGGCCCCACGGCAGCTTTCCCGCCAGGACCCCCTCGATGATCGTCTTCATCAGCATCGCCTGGGGGGCGGGGAGCTCCTTCGACCCGAAGCCGTAGGCGGAGCCGAGGAGGAGGATCGTCCCCGCGACGGCCCAGCACGCCACCGATGCCCCGATCAGCTGGCCGAGCTGCTGGCGCGCCGGCGTCGCCCCCACGAGGTAGCCGGTCTTCAGGTCCTGGGAGATGTCCCCCGCCTTCGAGGCGGCGATCGCCACGATCGTCCCGACCGTCAGGACCGCGGCCCGGGCGCCGGGCTGGATCCAGCCGGCCGCCGCGAAGATCGACGCGATCCCCAGGATCGTCACGAGAGCGATCCCGGAGGTCGGCTGCGAGGAGACACCGACGATGCCGACGATCCGCGCCGCCACCGCGACGAACAGGACGCCGAAGACGCCGACTCCGGCCGCGCAGACGAGGCGCGGGACGAGCGGCATGTTCCCGGCGAAGACCCCGGGGACGAGCCCGGCCACGAGAACGACGAGGAGGATCCCCCCGATGACGAACCCCCCGTGCAGGTCCCGGTCGGTCCTCTCGACCTCCAGCCGGGGTCCCTCCTCCTTCCGGGCCATCCCCTTCGCGACGGCGCGGAATGCCGAGACCATCGACGGCAGGTTGTGGAGGACCGTCACGATGCCGCCGGTCGCGACCGCCCCCGCGCCGATGTACCGGACGTACCGGGACCAGATGTCCCCCGCGTCCATCTGCGAGACCAGCTTCACGGTCTCCGGGTAGAGCGGGGCGGAGAGCGACGCCCCGATCCAGGCGATGAGGGGGGTCAGGGCGAAGGCCGAGACGATGGACCCCGCCACGACGACCGCCGACTGCTGGTAGCCCAGGATGAAGCCGACCGCGATGAGGGCCGGCGCGATCTCGATGGCGGCCTCCGCCTTCGGGAGGAACGGGATCTTCGCCCCGATCTCGGACGGGACGAGGAAGAGGAGGGAGACGGCCAGCTTCACCGCGGCGCCCACCGCCATCCCGCGGAAGATCCAGGCGCTCCCGGAGGTCCCTTCCGCCGTCGCGCGCAGCACCTCGGCGCACGCCATCCCCTCGGGGTAGGGCAGGGTGTCCTTCTCGCGGACGATCAGCAGCCGCCGGAGCGGGATCATCGCGGAGACGCCCAGGATCCCGCCGAGGAGGCAGAGGACGGCGACCTGGACGAACGGCGGGACCATTCCCCACAGGAAGAGCGCCGGGATGGTGAAGATCGCTCCCGTCGCCAGCGCCGTCGAGGCCGACCCGATCGTCTGGGAGAGGTTCGCCTCCAGGATCGTCCCCTTCTTCCGGAGGACCCCGAAGACCGCGACCGTCATGACGGCCGCGGGGATGGAGGCCGAGACGGTCATTCCGACCCGGAGCCCGAGGTAGGCGTTCGCCGCGCCGAACACGATTCCCAGCAGGATGCCGGTGACGACCGCCTTCAGCGTGAACTCGGCGAGGCTCCCGTCCTGGACCTTCGTCATGCGCCCTCCTGGCTCGAAAGGGCGCTGATCGTAGCAAGGCCCGGACGGAGCCCCGAAGCCTCGCCCCCGCGGGAGGAGTTTCCGGGCTCCGCTACCAGGGACCCCGCCCGGAACCGGCCGGCCCGGGCCTCAGATCCCGGTGTTCCCCTTGATCACGTCGAATCCGCCAGTGAGCGTCTTGAGTTCCTTGTCCAGGAGCTTGGGGAAACCGGGCGTGTATTCCCACTTGATGGTCCTGGACGTCCCCCCAGCGGGCATCGCTCCCCCGGCGACTTGCTCCAGGTCCTTGCCCGCCAGCTCGACCGTCTTCGTCTCTTCCGGAGCCTTCGCTTCCTCTTCCTTCTTGGCTTCGTCGCTCATGTCGGTCCTCCGCACGGAATATTAGGTTCGGGTCCGGGCGAAATCCAGGGACGGCCACCCGGGAAAGGGCTCCTGGTGATCCGGCTCACGTTCCGGTCCCCGGGCTCCGCGCCGGTGACACAATTCGACCATGGCTGAAGCCACCGAGGCCACCTTGCCGCCCCTTTACTCCGCCTGGATCCGCGAGGTCGTCGGCGGCCCCATCCCTCGGGAGACCGTGGCCACCTGCGACCACTGCGCCATGCTCCCTCCCGCGGGCTCGGAGCCGACCGCCGCCTTCTTCCTCCCCGGCCTCAAGTGCTGCGCCTACCAGCCGACGATCCCGAACTTCCTGGCGGGCCGCATCCTGGCCGACGCCGATCCCGGGCTCGCGCGGGGCCGGGCGGCCCTCGAGGAGCAGATCGAACGGCGCGTCAACGTCCTTCCGATCGGCATCCGGTCGAGTGGCGTCTTCCAGCTGCTGTACTCCCATACGCCGAACGTCTTCGGCCGCGCCCCGGACCTCAGGTGTCCGTACCTCGTCGGCGACGGCGACTGCGGCATCTGGCGCCATCGCCCCGGCGTCTGCTGCACCTGGTTCTGCAAGTACGTCCGGGGCGAGACGGGACGCTCCGTGTGGAAGCTCGTCGACAAGCTTCTTCGCGCCGTGGAACTCGACCTGGCGATCTGGTGCGCCGCCGAGCTGGGCGCCGACCCGGCGGCGATGGCCGGCCTGGCCACGGAACCTCACGACCGGCCGGACGTGGCCGAGCTGGGCGGCCCGATCAACTCGGCGCGTTACCGCGAGCTGTGGGGCGAATGGGAAGGGAGAGAGAAGGAGCTCTACCTGGGCGCGGCGAAGCTGGTCGACCCGCTGGGGTGGGACCGCGTGCTCGCGATCTGCGGCCCGACCGTCCGGGTTCTGGCCCAGGAGGCGCGGGACGCCGCCCGGCGGCTGGCCTCGAACGAGATCCCGGCCCGTTTGAAGGTCGGCTCTTACGGGCTGACGCAGGGCGCGGACGGCGAGATCCTCGCGACGTCGTACAGCAGCTACGACCCGCTGACCATGCCGGAGCGCCTCGCGGACGCCCTGCGGACCTTCGACGGCAGGCCGACGGAGGACGCCCTGGTGGCGATCCTGGCCGAGAGAAACCTCTCCCTGGACCTCTCCCTCCTCCGCCGCCTGGTCGACTTCGGGATCCTGAAGGACGCGGGCTAGCTACCCCTCACCAGACCCGGACGCGCTCCGCGGGGGCGAGATAGAGCGCCTGGCCCGGCTGGACGGAGAACGCGTCGTACCAGGCATCCAGGTTGCGGACGGTGGCGACGCGGTACGGGGAGAGGGCGTGGCCGTCGGTGAGGACCAGCTGGCGGAGGGCGGGCTCGCGCAGCTTCTTGCGCCAGCTCTGGGCGTAGCTGAGGAAGAACTGCTGGTCCCCGGAGAGCCCCTGGGAGGCCGGAGCCTCCTTCCCTCCCATGGAGAGCCTGTAGGCGTCGTAGGCCGCCGCGAGCCCGGCCACGTCGGCGATGTTCTCGCTCACCGTCAGCCGGCCGTTCACGGGCAGTTCGGGGAGGGGGCGGTAGGCGTCGAACTGCCTGATCAGCTGCTCGGCGGACGCCTGGAAGTGCGCGTAGTCCTCCTTCGTCCACCAGTCGGCCAGCCGTCCGGCGGCGTCGAAGAGGGCCCCCTGGTCGTCGAAGCTGTGGCTGATCTCGTGCCCGATCACGGAGCCGATCGCGCCGTAGTCGGCCACGACGGGCCTCGCCGGGTCGAAGAAGGGAGGCTGGAGCATGGCGGCGGGGAAGTTGAGCGCGTTCATGGCCGGGAGGTTGACGGCGTTCACCACCTGCGGGTCCATCACCCACTCCCCGCGGTCCACCGGCTGCCCCAGCTTCGCCAGGTTCCGGCGGTACTCGAAGAGCTTGGCCCGCCTGGCGTTCCCGAGCGGGTCGCCGGCCACCACCTCCAGCCCCGAGTAGTCGCGCCACCGGTCGGGGTAGCCGACCCCCACCTTCAGCGCCGCCAGCTTCGCCTTGGCCCTCGCCTTCGTCTCCGGGGCCATCCAGTCCAGCCGGTCGATCCGTCGCGCGAAGGCCGCCAGCTCGTTCCTCACCATCTCCTCGGCCCTGGCCTTCTCCGCGGCCGGGAAGTAGCGCTCCACGTAGAGCCGCCCGATCGCTTCGCCGAGCGCGTTGCCGGTCGTCTCCACTCCCCGCTTCCAGCGGTCGCGGAGGGCGGGAGTCCCCGAGAGGACCTTGCCGTAGAAGGCGAACTTCTCGTCCACGAACGCCTTCGGAAGGAAGGAGGCGCTGCGCTCGGCCTCGCGGAAGGCCAGGTACTTCTTCCAGGCTTCGAGCGGCTGGCTGGACACCAGGGCCGAGATGCCGGTGACGGCGCCCGGCTGCCAGACGACGAAGTCGTCCTGCTCGCCCAGTCCGGCCGCGCCGAAGAAGGCCAGCCAGTCGAGCCCGGGCGCCCGGACGGCAAAGTCCCGGCGCTTCCAGTGGTTGTTCCCCTTCAGGACGTCCTCGGAGTCGACGCGGCTCGCGTGGACGGCCGCGATCCGCCGCTCCAGGTCGAAGATCCGGTCCCCCCGGGAGTCAGCCTCCGCGCCGGCGGCAAGGCCCGCCAGCTTCAGCACCGCCGCGATGTGAGCGCGGTAGCGTTTCCTGACCTCTTCCATCCGCGGGGAGGGGTCCAGGTAATAGTCGCGGTCGGGCAGGCCGAGCCCCCCCTGCAGCAGGAACGACGAATAGCGGCCCGGGTCGTCCAGGTCCTGCGCCACCCAGAGACCGAAGAGGTTGCCGGTGTAGAGGTTCGTGGCGTTCAGGACGTCGACGTCGGCCCGCAGCCCTCCTCCCAGCTCGCGCGCCAGCCCCTCGGCGCTCGAGATCGCGGCGATCCGGTCGAGGGACGGCCGGAGCGGCGAGACCCCTTTCGCCTCGACAGCCGCCTCGTCCATGAAGGAGGCGTAGTAATCGCCAATCTTCCTCGCGTCGATGCCGGCCAGGGATTTCGCCCTGGCGGCCTCCTCGATCAGCTCGGCGGTCCTCCGGGCCGTCAGCTCCGTCAGGATGTCGCTCGCGCCGTACGAGGAGCGGTCGGCCGGGATCTCCGTCCTCCGGAGCCAGGTCCCGTTCGCATAGGCGAAGAAGTCGTCCCCGGGCGCGATCGACCGGTCGAGGCCGGCCAGGTCGATCCCGTCGACGCGCGGCAGAGCGGCGGCGGACGCGGGGGGAGCCTTCGCCGCCGCGACCGCAGGCGGGACGGCCGTCGGGCCGCAGGAGGCGGAGAGGAGGGCGAGCAGAGCGAGGAGGGAGGCGACGGAGTGGCGGCCGCGGCTCTTCATGACCGCCACGATAAGAACTCCTCCCCCCTCCCGCAAGGCCCACGGACGCGGACCGCCGGCGGCGGCAGGAGGACCGGGGACCCGTCAGGTCCCCGGCTTCTCGCGGGCGAGCACCGGCAGCTCGAACGAGAACGTCGCTCCCTCCCCGACCGCCCCCTCCGCCCACATCCGGCCCCTGTGCCTCACGACGATCCTCTGGGCCAGCGCCAGCCCCACGCCCGTCCCTTCGAACTCCTTCATCCCGTGGAGGCGCTGGAACACGCCGAAGAGCTTCGCCACGTACGCCATGTCGAACCCCGCGCCGTTGTCCCGGACCCGGTAGAGGGCACGCTCCCCTGCCACGGCCCCCTCGACCTCGATGACCGGCTTCTCCCTCCCCGCCGAGAATTTCACCGCGTTCGACAGGAGGTTGATCCACACCTGCTCGAGGAGCGCCGGGTCCCCTTCCACGTCCGGGAGCTCTCCCAGCCGGAAGTCGATCGCCGCCCGCCGCCCGCAATCCGCGGCCACCTCGAGGAAGGCCGCGCCGGCCATCCTCCCCATGTTCAGGCGGGCGTAGCGCATCTCGCTCCGGCCGAGCCGCGAGAACGCCAGCAGGTCGTCAATGAGCCGGGCCATCTTTCGCGCGTTCGCCCGCACGACCCCGAGCAGGCGCTGCGCCTCGGGGTCCACCTGCGACCCGTAACGCTCCACGACCATCCCGGAGAAGCCGTCGATGGCCCGGAGCGGGGCGCGCAGGTCGTGCGACACCGAGTACGAGAACCCTTCCAGCTCCCGGTTCGACGCCTCGAGCTGGGCCGTCCGTTCGTTCACCCTCAGCTCCAGCTCGGCGTTGAGCTGGCGGTACCTCGCCTCGCTCTGATGGAGGGCCGCCGTGCGCTTCTCGACCAGCTCCTCGAGGAGGCTGGCCTGTTCTCGCAACCGGTCCTCGGCCTGCTTGATCCGCACCATCGCCTTCACCTGCGCCGTCAGCTCGCCGGGGTCGACCGGTTTCGACAGGAACGCGTCCCCCCCGATCTCCAGGCCCCGGACTCGGCTCGCGGAATCCGCGTTCCGCGCGGTCAGGAAGACGATCGGGACGTGGCGCGTCAGCGGGTCTTCCTTGAGCAGCCGGCACACCTCGAACCCGTCCATTCCGGGCATCTGGATGTCGAGGAGGATGGTGTCCGGCTCCCGGGACCGCGCCTTCGCGATTCCCTCGAGCCCTGACGAGGCCGTCTCGACGTCGCACCCGGGGAGGTAGGTCCGGAGCAGGGCCGAGAGGGCGACCAGGTTGTCGGGAACGTCGTCGATGGCGAGAAGTCTCATGTCGCTATCCCCTTCCGGGGCTCTCCTCCGGTCCGAGCCAGCGCTCCACGGTCTCGAGCAGCTGTTTCACGTCGACCGGCTTGGAGAGGTAGCCGTCGCATCCGGCGGCCAGGAGCCTCTCCCGGTCTCCCTTCATCGCGTGCGCGGTCAGCGCGATCACCGGGATCTCCCGCGTGGCGGGATCCTCTCGAAGTCTCCCGAGGAGGGCGGTTCCGTCCATTCCGGGGAGCGACATGTCGAGAAGGATCAGGTCGGGATGGCGCTCCCGGGCGGCGCACAGCCCCTCCGCCCCGTCCCTGGCCTCCAGGATCGTGAACTTCTCGTTCAAGATCGCCCAGAGGGTCGTCATGCTGTCCGGGTTGTCCTCCACCGCGAGGATGCGGCGAAGCTCCCCGGCGCGGCGCGGGACCGGGACCGTCCTCCGGGGAATCGCCTTGACCGGCGCCGGCGCCGTCCGCTCGCGACCCAGGAGCCGCCCGACCTCCCGGAGCAGCCCCTCGCGGTCCACGTCCCCCTTCTGGATCAGCTGGTGGACGTTGTTGGCGCTCAGGCGGTGAAGGTCCCCGGAAGTCAGGTCCTTGGCCGTGAGGATGAGGACCGGCGTTCGGGCGGTGGCGGGGGTCCCCCGCATCCGTTCGAGCAGGGTGAGCCCGTCCATCCCGGGCATCATCAGGTCGAGGATGATGCCGTCCGGAGGGGGGCTCCCCATCTTCGCGAGCGCCTCGTCCCCGCCGCGAGCGACCTCCACGCGGTAGCCTGCCGCCTCCAGGACCATCCGGATCTGGACGATCGCCGGCTCGCTGTCCTCCACCAGGAGGAGGCGGTTCCCGCGGGGCGCCGCGGGCTTCTTGCCCAGGCGTTCCAGGATCCGCGCGATCTCCTTCAGGAGCTCGCCGGAGGCGAGAGAGCTCTTCTGCACGACCGACGCGACGGTCCCCTTCAGGCGCTCCCGCTCCTTCGCCGAGAGGTCGTGGGCCGTGACGATGATGACCGGCAGGCCGCGGGTGAGGGGGTCGCGCCGGAGGTTGTCGAGCACCTCGAACCCCCCCATCCCGGGCATCACCAGGTCGAGGGTGACGACGTCCGGGAGCCGCTCGCTCACCAGGGCCAGGCACTCCTTCCCGTCCCTGGCCTGGTTGACCTCGAGCCCTTCCGACGCCAGGAGCCCGGCCACCAGGCGTCGGTCGGTCTCGTCGTCGTCCACGACCAGGACCGAGGCGCGGTCGGATGGCGCGACCCTCCGGACTTCCTTCATGAGAGCGCCCCGGTCCACCGGTTTCGAGACGACGCCGATGGCGCCGAGGGCCAGGCCGGTCTCGCGGTCTTCCGCCATCGAGACGATGATCACGGGGGTCGAGGCGGTCACGGGGTTCCGTTTCAGCGCCTCGAGGACCTCCCAGCCGTCCATGTCGGGCATCAGGACGTCCAGCGTGATCGCGAACGGACGGTGGACCTCGGCCAGCCGCAGGGCCTCCTTGCCCGAGAGGGCCGTCACCGCGTCGTAGCCTTCGCCGGAGAGGAAGCTGGCGACGAGGCCGGCGTCGCGCGGGTCGTCGTCCACGACGAGGACGGTCCGGCGGCCGTCCCCCGCGGAGAGCTCCTCGGTCATGGCGGGGACCAGTCCGGCTCTCGTGCCGGTCGCGGCCGGGAAAGCGCAGAAGGCGTGGAGCGGCAGGACGAACGTGAAGGTCGAACCGGCGCCCACCTGGCTCTCCACGCCGATCCGGCCCCCGAGGAGCCGGGCGGACCTCGCCGCGATGGCGAGACCCAGCCCCGTCCCCTCGAACGAGCGGGCCGTCGTCCCGTCCACCTGCCGGAACTCGTCGAAGATGTGCGGCAGGTCCTTCTCCGGGATGCCGATGCCGGTGTCGGTGACGGCGACCTCGACCTCGTCCCCGCGCCGCCTCGCCATCACGGTCACCCGTCCCGCGGGGGTGAACTTGACCGCGTTCCCGACGATGTTCTGGAGGATCTGGTAGACCCGCCGCTCGTCGGTGAAGAGGCGCGGCAGGCCTTCCTCCACGTCGACGGCCAGGTGGACCCCCTTCTCCTCGCAGATGGGCTGGAGACTCTCGGCCAGGGCGATGACCTTCTCGCCCAGGGAGAACTCCTCGGCGAAGACGTCCATGCGGCCCGATTCGATCTTCGCCAGGTCGAGGATGTCGTTGATGAGGGCGAGGAGGTGCTTGCCGTTCCTCTCGATGATCTCGAGGTACCCCGCCTCCTCCGCCGTGAAGCGTCCCTTGCCCTTCACGAGGAGGACCCGCGACAGGGCCATCACCGAGTTGAGGGGGGTGCGCAGCTCGTGGCTCATGTTCGAGAGGAACTCGCCCTTGAGGCGGTTCGCCTCGGCGGCCCGCATCGTCTGGACCTCCAGCTCGGCGTTCTGGTCCTGGAGGATGCCCGACTGCTGCCGGAGCTCCACGGCCTGGGCTTCCAGCTCGGCCGACTGGGCCTGAAGGTCGGAATTCCGGTCCGACAGCTCGGCGGCCAGCCGCCGGGTCTCCTCCCCGGCCACGATGTTCGCGAAGCCGATGCTGAAGGCGGGGAGCGATTTCTGGACGACTCCCAGCGACTCCGGCGGGTAATCGCGAAGGGAGGCCAGGGCGATCAGAGCCACCGTCTCTCCCCTGACGACGACCGGGATCGTCAGCATCTCGCGGGGGATGGCCGTCCCGGCGAGGGTCCGGAACGTGAACCGGGTATCCGGCGGGATCTCCCGCAGGTGGACGACCTCGTGCGAGGAGAGGGCGGCACCGAGCGCCCCTTCCAGATGATTCGCGTCGAACGGCTCGAGGGCGCCGCCGGAGAGACCGATCGAGGCGGCCGGAGCGAGTTTCCCGCCCGGCGCGGGGAGGTAGAAGGCACCCATGTCAGAGCGGGTCGCCCGGACGAGGACCGGGAGAAGCTCGGCGCAGAAAGCGTCCAGCGTCGCCGGCCGGACCATCGCCTCCATGATCTCCCGGTGCCCTTTCGCCACGGCCAGCTGGCTCTCCACGGTGTCGGCCATGCCGTTGAAGGCCCGGGCCAGGAAGCCCAGCTCGTCGCCCCGGTCCACCTGGTTGCGCGCGGCCAGGTTCCCGCCACGGACCGCCTCGACGGTCGACTGCATCTCCAGGAGCGGCCGGGAGAAGTACCTGGCCACGGCGACGGCCATGGCCCCGACGAGGACGAGGCAGACCGGGAAGAGGACGAGGAGAGCCCGGTCGAGCTTCACGATCGGCGCGTAGAGCTCGGAGAGGTCCTGCTTGGCGACGAAGCCCCAGCCGGTCCGCGGGATGAAGGTGTAGGCCCCCAGCACCGGGACGCCCCGGTAGTCGATCGCCTCCGTGACGCCGGTCTTTCCCTGCGAGGCGAGGATCGCCGGGAGGCCCGAGAGCTTCAGCCTCAGGGGAGCGTCCGGAAGCCAGCGCAGGTCGGCCAGCGCGACGACGTCCCGGTTGACGACGAGCGTCTCGCCGGAGTCCCCCAGCCCGGTCCGTTCCCCGAGGAGCCGGTCGAGAGCCTGGATGTCGACATCGGCCACGACCACGGCGAGAACGACGGCACCCGGACCGGGCAACACTACCGGCGTCCCAAGGTCCATCCGCCGCTTGCCGGTCGTGGTGGAGCGATGGATATCGTTGACGAAGGGCTTCTTCGTCTTCAGCGGCTCCGCGAAGCTCAGGGAGGTCGACCGGTCCTCCCCCTCGTGGCGCCCGTCCGTGGAGATGAGGACCCTCCCGGTGGCCGGATCGACCAGCTGGATCTCCGCAATCGTCTTCTGGAAGCGAGAGTAGGTCAGGAAGCTCTCCCGGAGCGCCCTCAGCGTCGTGTCGCCGGCCAGAGGGCGGACGCCTCCGCCGGGCGCCAGGATGGCCCGGGCATTCGCGGAGACCATCTCCATGTCGGCGGAGATGTCGTCCAGCCAGTCGGTGATCCGCTGGGTCTTCAGGTCCCGGATCGCCTGGAGCTTGCTGAAGGCCTCGCTCTTGACCGCCGCCACGCGCTGGCGATAGGTGACGACGGCGAAGAGGGCGAGGGGAACGGTCGCGACGACGAGGAACCAGGCGACGAGCTGGCCGCGGATGGTCTTGAACGGCATGCGGGGCTTCATCGCGAAATCCTTTCCGCCGATCTCCGGCCGAGGGCTGGCTTGCGATAGACCGGGAGGCTCTCGTTCACGCGCTGGAGACGCCCCCGCCACCGTTCGGCCAGGCTCTCGGTCCGGCCGAGGACGAGATACCCCCCCTCGGCCAGCGACCGGTAGAGCTTCCCGAAGACGATCTCCTGGTGGTCCGGCTCGAAGTAGATGAGGAGGTTCCGGCAGAGGATCAGGTCGAAGGTGCCGAAGACGCTCTCGGCGGGCGAGGCCGTCCGCGGGTCCAGCACGTCGTGGACCGAGAAGCGGACGGCGGACGCGATCGCCGGGACGACCCGGAAAGAGTCCCCCTCGCGGGAGAACGAGGACTCCAGGAGACCGTGGCGGACGTTCTCGACGGCGGAGCCGGGGTAGAGGGCCTCGCGCCCCCGGGCCAGGGCCTTCTCGTCGATGTCGGTGGCGAAGAGGGTCACCTCGGGAGGGGGAATCTCGCCCCGGCCCGCCTCGCGGAGGAGGATGGCGATCGAGTAGGCCTCCTCCCCGCTCGCGCACCCGGCCGACCAGATCCGGATCGGCGGGCCTCCCCCGCCAGCCTTGCCGGCCAGCAGGAAGGGGAGGACGAACTCACCGAGGTACTCGAACACGAAGGGGTCGCGGAAGAAGCTGCTGACCTTGATGGTGAGCGCCTCCGCGAGGAGGTCCAGCTCGGCCGGCGACCCCTCGAGGAGCTGCCTGTAGGCCGCGAGATCCGCGGCCCCGACCGCGGAGAGGCGGCTCGCGACGCGTGTCTCCAGGACCGACGGACAGTACCCGTCCCACCGGAATCCCCGGGCAGCCCGGACGACCTCGAGGATGTCGGCCAGGCTTCCGCTTCCATCCTGCGGGGATGGTCTCGGGGAGCCCCCTGCGATCGGTCCGGTCCTGCTCAGCCTTTCCTCCTCTGCGAGCGCCCGCGGGCCGCCCGGTTCCGAAGCGTCAACTCCCCCAGGGGGGCGACCCGGCCGCCCTCTCGGGCCAGTTTACGCCGTCCCCTGCGGCCGCGCGCAAGGGGTCAAGGCCTCTCGGGAGGCCCCCGCCGGACGGACGGTGCAGAATCCCGTCTCGACCGATGACCCTTCCCGACTCCAACCCCGGCGCCGCCAGGAAGGCCCCGTCTCGGCTGCCCGAGCTCATCTGGCCGTTCCTCCTCGCGGTGGCGGTCACCTTCCTCTGGAACACGGCCGCCCTCTTCCCGCTCAAGATCTTCACGGTCTTCCTCCACGAGCTCTCCCACGGCCTCGCGGCGCTCGCCACCGGCGGCACGATCGAGCGGATCGAGCTCTCGGCCGACCAGGGCGGCGTCTGCTGGACCCGGGGCGGCTCGAGGTTTCTCGTCACCTCGGCCGGATACCTCGGCAGCCTCCTCTTCGGCGCCCTCCTCGTCGTCGTGGGGGGCAGGGCGCGGCCCTCCTTCCAGCGGGCCGTCGTGGCCCTCTCCGGACTCGTCATCCTCGGCGCCACCTTCCTCTGGATCCGGACGGGGTTCGGGGTCCTCTGGGGCCTCCTCACGGGAGCGGCTCTCCTCGGCACCGCCTGGTGGCTCCCCGCCGGGGTCTCCGTCTTCGCCCTCCGCCTCCTCGGGATCACCAGCGGGCTCTACGCGATCTGGGACATCGGGTCGGACCTGATCGCGAGGAGCGTCCCGTCGAGCGACGCCGAAGCCCTGGCGAGGATGACGGGCATTCCCGGCGTCGTGTGGGGCCTCCTCTGGGGAACGGTGGCCGTCGTCGTGATGCTCCGGGCGGTCGGGGCCGCGGTTCGGCGGGCCTGAACGGCAGCCCAGCCTCCCCCGGGAGACAATCGGGCGTGCCCCTGACTCGACTCCTCGCCCCGGCCGCTGCCTTCGTCGCCGTGACGGCCCTCGTGGCCGGGGTGGCCGTCCTCGCCCTGAGGGCGCTGTCGCGCTCGGTCATCTATCCGGGGTCGAACCAGGCCTTCCCGCCCGAAGCGGAGCTGGCCCGGGCGATTCCGGGGGCCTCGCTGATCCGGTACGCGGCTCCTCGCGGCCCCACCCTGACCGGCGCTCTCGTCCGGGCCCGGAGCGATTCCGGCCCGGGCCTCCGCCGCGTCATCGCCTTCTTCCACGGAAACGCCGAGTCGGCCGCCGAGAATCTCCCGCTCGCCGCGCTCTTCGCGGAGGCCGGCGTCGACGTTTTCCTGGGGGAGTACCGCGGATACGGGGGCAACGCGGGCCGTCCGTCGGAAGAGGGCCTCTACGCGGACGGCGAGGCCGGGCTCGACGCCCTCTCGAGGCTCGGGTATCGCCAGGAAAACGTCTTTCTCGTGGGACGCTCGCTCGGAACCGGCGTCGCCGCCGAGCTGGCCGTCCGGCGTTCCGCCGCGCTCGTCGTCCTCGTCTCCCCGTTCACCTCTGCGGTGGAGATGGGACGGGTGGCCGCCGGGCCGCTCGCGCCGCTCCTCGTCGCCGACCGGTTCGACACCCTCTCGAAGATCGGCCGGGTCCGGTCACCCGTCGCCATCCTGCACGGGACGCTCGACGAGGTGGTCCCGGTGGCGATGGGCCGCCGCCTCGCCGCAGCCTCTCCCGGAGCCCGGTACGTCGAGGTCCCGGCCGCGAGCCACAGCGACTTCCCGGGACTCCCGGAGCTGATCCTCGAGGAGCTGCGCCGCCGATGAAAGCCGTCCACGCGACCTCCCCCGGCGAGATGCCGCTTCCCGGCTTCCTCTACGGCACGGCGTGGAAGGAGGAGCGGACCGAAGCCTTGACCCGCCTGGCGCTCGAGGCCGGCTTCCGGGGCATCGACACCGCGAACCAGCGGCGCCACTACTTCGAGGCCGGGGTCGGCGCGGCGGTCGCGGGGGCGATCGCCGGAGGGCTCGTCCGGCGAGACGACCTCTTCCTCCAGACCAAGTTCACCCACCTGCGCGGCCAGGACCACCGGCTCCCCTACGACCCGGACGCCGATCCGGCCACCCAGGTGCGGCAGTCCTTCTCGAGCTCGCTCGAGCACCTCGGAGTTGAACGGGTCGACTCCTACGTCCTCCACGGCCCCTCGACCGGCCACGGCCTCGCCGCGGCCGACCGCGAGGTCTGGAGGGCGATGGAGGGGCTGCACGACGCCGGGAAGACCCGCTTCCTCGGGATCAGCAACGTCACGCTCCCCCAGCTGGAGGAGCTCTTCGCGTTCGCGGCCGTCCCCCCGGCGTTCGTCCAGAACCGCTGCTTCGCGCGACTGGCCTGGGACCGGGAGGTGCGGGCCTTCTGCCGGACGAACGGCGCCGTCTACCAGGGGTTCTCCCTCCTCACGGCCAACGTGCAGGAGCTTCGAGCCCCGGCCTTCGCGCGCCTTTCCGCCCGCGTCCGGAAGGGCCCCGCCCAGATCGTCTTCCGGTTCGCCCAGCAGGTGGGGATGCTGCCGCTGACGGGGACGACGCATCCCGACCACATGCGCGAGGATCTCGAGGCGGACCGGTTCGACCTCTCCGAGGACGACCTCCGCCTCGTCGAGACGATCGCCGCCCGCTGAGGCGCCTCTACGAGACCGTCAGGCCGGCGGCTTCCGGCTCGCGGCCGCGAGCGCTTCCTTCACCCGCCCGGCCGTCATCGGCATCTCGAACAGCCGGGCCCCCGTGGCGTCGAAAATGGCGTTCGCGAGGACCGCCCCCACCGGGACCAGGGCCGGCTCGCCCCCTCCCTGGGGGGCCAGCTCGTCGTTCTTCACCAGGACTGTCTCGAGCGCGGGCATCCCCGAGAACCGCGGCAGCTCGTAGGTGTCGAAGTTCTTCGTGAGGATCCGGCCGCCGCTGAACCGGACCTCCTCCGACAACGCGTACCCGAGGCCCATCATCAGGCACCCTTCCATCTGCATCTTCGCGCCGTCGGGGTTGATCACGATCCCCATCTCCTGGGCGGCGACGACGCGTACCACCTTCACGCTCCCGGTGGCTGCGTCGACCTTCACCTCGGCCATCAGGGCGACGTAGGTCCCGGCGTCGAGGCCGCAGGCCAACCCGACGCCGCGGCCGCTCGGCCCGGCGGCCTTCTTCCAGCCGAACTTCGCCGCAGCGGCCTCCAGGACGGCCCGCATCCTCTTGTCGGACGTGTTGTTCAGCCGGAACTCGAGGGGGTCGACCTTCGCTTTCGCCGCCATCGTGTCGACCTGCGACTCCCGCGCGAAGACGTTGACGTTGGCACCCGGGGCCCGCCACGGACCGGTGGCGAAGAGGTGCATCTTCGGGGTATCGCCTCCCCACCGGCCGTAGGCGCGGATCAGGTTGTGGGGTACGTCGTAGAACTGCTCGGAGCTGCGCGGACCGGCCGCGTAGACCTGGTAGTCCCACAGGGAGATCTTCCCCGCGCCGTCGATTCCCGACCGGATCCTGACGACCGCCGCCGGCCGGAACGAGTCGAGGAAGAACTCCTCGGCCCGGCTCCAGCAGACCTGGACCGGCTTCCCGGTCGCCTTCGCCAGCTTCGCCGCCTCGATCGCCTGGAGGCCGCCGCCGCTCTTGCCGCCGAAGCCGCCGCCCACGAACGGCGTGATGACGCGGACGTTCTCCTTCTCCATCCCGACCGCCTGCGCGATCGCCGCCTGGTTCGGGAACGGGGTCTGCGTGGAGACCCAGACGGTCATCGTCCCCCCCTCCAGCCGGGCCAGCGCGGTATGGGTCTCCATCGCCGCGTGCGCCCCGTACCCGTTCAGGTAGGTCCCCTCGAAGAGAGAAGCGGACCGCTTCTCCCCCTCGGCGAGGTCCCCCTTCTTCTCCCGCTCCTCGCCCGTGCCGGCCACCGACTGGAGGTGGGCGAAGACGGTCCGGTCGTCGAACGGGGGGGGCGGGACGTCGAACTCGGCCCTGACGAGGGCGAGCGCCTTCCCGGCGGCCTCGGGGTCCTCGTGAAGGACCGCGACCATCCCCCCTTCGTGGACGACGACCACTCCCGGCAGCCTCGCGGCCGCGGAGGTGTCGACGCTCTTCAGCGCGGCCCCGTGCGCCTGCGGTCGGAGAATCCTCGCGTAGAGCATCCCCGGGAGACGGATGTCCCCGGCGAACTGAGCCTTCCCCGTCACCTTGGCCCGCGCGTCGCGCCGCTTCTCGGACCTCCCCATCACCTTGAATTCGGAGACCGACTCGAGGACTGCCTTCCCGTCCAGCTTGCGGACGATCTTCTGCCCGCCCGCCAGCTCTCCGAACGACACTCTCGTCTTCCGGTCGGAGGCGAGGAAGACGACGCCGTCCTCGACGGTCAGCCGGTCCGGCGGCACCTTCAGGCGCTCCGAGGCGAGCGTCACCAGGACCGCCTTCGCCTCCGCCGCCGCCCCCCGGAGGGCCGGGCCGAAGAACCGTGTCGACATCGAACCGTAGGTCCCGTTGTCGAACGGACACAGAGCCGTGTCCCCCATGACCATGTCGACGGAGTCGAGGGAGACGCCCAGCTCGTCGGCCGCCATCTGGGCGAGAGAGGTGACGATGCCCTGCCCCATCTCGATCTTCCCGGAGTAGACCGTCACCCGGCCGTCCCCGGCGATCCTGAGGTAGGCGTTGAAGTCGGTGGGGTAGCCCCTCGTCCGGGCCTCCTGGCCGAGGAGCTCCGACAGGTCGGCGTTGAAGAGGACGATGATCCCCCCGCCGAGGAGCCTGACGAAGTCGCGGCGGCGAAGAGCGCTGGCCGGAGGCCTGGAGGACCGTGCGGCGAGGTCGAAGGAGTCGTCTCTCATCACGTGCCTCACGCGCGTCCGGAAGCCTGCTCGATGGCCTGGACGATCCGGTGATGGGCGGCGCAGCGGCAGAGGTTGTCGTCCATCGCCACGACGATCTGCTTCCGTGTCGGTTTCGGGATCTTCAGGAGGAGGGCGTACGCGTTCATGATCATCCCCGGCGTGCAGAAGCCGCACTGCAGCCCTCCCGTATCGGCGAACGCCTCCTGCAGCGGGTGGAGCTTCCCGTTCTTCTCCAGCCCCTCGATCGTCGTGACCTCCTTGCCGCGGACCGCCTTCACCGGCAGCTGGCAAGACCTCACCGCCTCCTTGCCCACGACGACGGTGCAGGCGCCGCAGAGACTCTCGCCGCAGCCGGACTTCGTCCCCGTGAGGCCGAGGTCGGTGCGGAGGACCCAGAGGAGCGTGCGGTCGGAGTCGACCTCCAGCTGGATGGGCTTGCCGTTCAGCCGGAACGAGACGGAATCCTTCATCGCAACCCCTCCGTGCGTGGGAATACTACGACTCCACTGCGCAGGCGGCGCCGGCCGCCAGGTCGTCCGAACGAGTGACGCCCGACGGACTCGCGGAGGGCACCTTTGCCCATTCGCGGCGGGACCTCCTTCCCGAGCGTCGTCCCGGCCGACCGCCCGGAGGCGATCTCCTCCGCGTGGCAAGTGTCGGAAGTCTTCTCGCCGGAAGTGAAAACCGGGGGCGAGCTGTTTTCCGAGATCGAGGCTGACAGGCCCGGCTCCACGGGCGGACAATGGACGAACGGACCTCGAGCTTCTCTTTATTGGAGGATGTGGCTGGAGAAACTTCTGCTCTTCCAGGTCGCGGGAAGGCGATTCGCGCTTCCCCTGGCGGCAGTGCGCGAGGTGGTCCGGGCCGTGGCAGTCTCGCCGCTCCCCGGCTCCCCCCCGATCGTCGAGGGAATCGTCGACGTCCACGGAATGGCGGCGGCCGTCCTCGACCTCGGCGCCCGGCTCGGGACGGAACGGGGCGAGGTCTCCCCTTCCGACTTCATGATCGTGGCCTCGGCCGGAGAACGGCTCGTCGTCCTTCGCGTGAACGAGGTGGCCGGCATCGTCGAGCTGCCCGCGGATTCGATCGAGGCGGTGGGGGCGGTCACGTCCCGCGCCCCGGAAGGATTTCCGATCTCGGGGGTCGCCCACCTTCCCGACGGGCTGGCCTTGATCCACGACGTCGGGTCGTTCCTCCAGGCGGCGGAAGCGACGGAGCTCGAGGAAGCCCTGGCCTCTCGAGGGGGGGCCCTCGCGTGATCGCGCTCGTCGAAGGGTGTCCCCGCGTCCAGCCTCCCTCCGGTCGAACGTCTTCGGCGGTCCTCGACCTGGTCCGCTCGCGGACGGGCCTCGTCTTCTCCGCCGCCCGGATGCCCGACGCCGAGGCGGGGATCCGGCGCGCCCTGGCCCGGGCCGGCTCGTCCGAGACCGCGTTCGTGGAGGACCTCCGGCGCAATTCGTCTCTCTTCAACGACCTCGTCGAGGAGCTGACCGTCGGCGAGACCTACTTCTTCCGGGAGCCGGGAAACTTCGATTTCGTGAGGCGCGCCGTCCTGCCCCTCCTCGCGGGAGAGGTGAGCCCGTCGCGGCCGCTCCGTGCCTGGAGCGCCGGGACGGCCACCGGGGAAGAGGCCTACTCGCTCGCAGTCCTCCTCCACCAGGGGGGCTTCGGGGAGCGTTCGACGATCCTCGGCACCGACATCTCGCAGGCGGCGCTCCGGTGGGCGGAGGAGGGCCGGTACAGGGCCTGGTCGGTCCGAGGGGAGGCGGAAGAGGCCTCGCGCGCCTTTCTCGCCCGGGACGGTGAGCTCTTCGTCGTCCCACGGGCCCTTCGGCGCCGGGTGACGTTCCGGCAGCTGAACCTGGCCGAGGAGGTCTACCCGGACCCGGCCGCCGGACTCTCCGCGATGGACCTGATCTTCTGCCGGAACGTCCTGATCTACTTCGATCCCCCGACCGTCCGCGCCATCGCGCGGCGGCTCTACGACACCCTCGCCCCCGGAGGGTGGCTGGTGACCGCGTCGTCGGACCCGCCGCTCGGGAAGCTCGCCCCCTTCGAGGTCGTCGTCAACAGGGAGGGGGTCTTCTACCGCCGGCCCGGATCCCCGGGTGCGCCCGATCGAGAGCCTCCCCGCCCGGATCCACGGCGCCCGCTCGCCCCCCTTCCACCGGCCGCCGCAGCCCGCGCCGTTCCAGCGCCTGACCTCCTCGCCCAGGCCTCCCGAGCCTACGAACGGGGGGAGTGGTCCATCGCTGCCGAGCTCGCGGGGCAGCTTCCATCCGACCGCGCGGCGTGCGCGCTCCTGATCCGGTCGATCGCCAACGCGAGAGGCCCGCTCGCCGCCTCGGAGAGCGCCGCCCGCTCCGCCGAGGCGCATCCGGACGCCCCCGAGTTCCCGTATTTCCGAGGCTTCTTCCTCGCGGCGGCCGGGCTCCCGGGCGAGGCCCTCGCCTCCTTCCGCCGGGCCCTTTACCTGGACCGTCGGCTGGCCGTCGCTCACTTCGGCACCGCCTCTGCCGGAGAGAAGCTCGGGGACCACGGCCTCGCGCGGCGCGGGTACCGCAACGCTCTCGGGATCGCCTCGGGGATGCCGCCCTCGGAGACCGTCCCCCTCTCCGACGGCGAGACGGCGGCACGGTTCGCCGAGGGGTGTCGGGCCCGCCTCGGATCCCTCCGGAAGGAAGGCTCGTGAACGGCTTCCGCGAGGTCGCCCTCCTGCTCGAGCAGCGGGCCCGCGTCCTGGCCCGGCGAATCGCGACGGACGACGACGCAGGGTCTCGCCTCTCCTTCCTGACGTTTCTCCTCGGGCAGGAGAGATACGCCATCGAAGCCGACGCCCTCGTCGAGGTCGCGCGCCCGGGGCCGATCTCGCCCCTTCCCGGCACGCCCCCCCATGTCGCGGGCCTGACGAACTTCCGGGGGGAGATCCTCCCGGTCTTCGACCTGGCCCTGCTCTTCGGGCTCCCCGGGAGCGTCCACACCCTCACCGCTCGTCTCCTCGTGGCGGGGCGGGAACGCCCGGAAGCCGGGCTTCTCGTGGATGCGGTCGAGAGGGTCGTGGATCTTCCCGCCGGAAGCGTCCAGCCGATGCTCCAGCCCCCCCCCTCCCGGTCTCCCCGCCTGGGCCCTCCGCGGGGTCACGGCGGATGCCATCATCGTCCTCGACGTCAACGCCCTCCTCGACGACGACCGGCTCGTGGCCGTGGGGGACGAGGACGCGCGCCACCAGCCTTCAGGTGAGGAGTGATTTCGATGAACCAGATCCGTTTCTCGGTCGGTTGGAGGCTCGCCTCCGGATTCGCGATCTCCCTGGCCATCCTCACCATCGTGGGGGGGATCGCCTACCGGAACACCGTCCTCCTCGTCGAGGCGACCTCCCGGCGCGCCCATGCGAGGTCCTCGGTCCTCGCCTACGAGCAGGCGGTCTCGTACGTCCGGGACGCCGTCAACGCGGAGAGGGGCTACCTCATCACCGGGGACGAGAGGTTCAACCGGGAGTTCCTCGCCGCTGTGGCGGCGGCGCAGAAGGGTCTGCAGAAGGTGCGCGACATGAGCGCCGGCGACACGGGCCAGCTAGCGCGGCTCGAGGAGGTGGAACCGCTGACCCGGAAGGTCGTGGAGATCCTCAGGGAGAGCATCGACCTGAGGGGCCGGAAGGGTTGGGAGGAGTCCGCGGCCGCCGTGAAGGAGCAGCGGACGAGGCCGCTCATGGACGACATCCTCAGGATCGCCAAGGCGATGGCCGACGAGGAGTCGGGGGTCCTCGCCCGTCTGACGGCCGAGGCGACCGCGACCTCCGAGCGGACCCTCCGGACGATCGTCTGGGGAACCGCCGTCGCCTTCCTCCTCGTCTCGATCGCGGGCTTCTTCCTCACGAGGGGCCTGACGAAGCCGCTCGCCGGGCTGGTCGACGGTGCGCGGAGGTTCGGAAGCGGAGAGGCCTCCCACCGGATCCCCGTCCTGTCCAACGACGAGATCGCGGACGTGGCAGTCGCCTTCAACGCCATGGCCGCGAGCCTGGAGGCGAGCGCCGCCACGGAGGGGCAGGCCCGCGCCCGCTCGGAGAGCCTGCTCGGGACCATTCGCGAGACGGCGGTGAGGCTCTCCTCCTCCTCCGTCGAGCTGCTGGCGGCCACGAGCCAGCAGGCCGCCGGGATCCAGGAGCAGGCCGCCGCGGTCTCCGAGACCGTCAGCACCGTCGAGGAGGTCTCCCACGTGGCCGAGCAGCTCTCCCAGCGGGCCGGGATCGTGGCCGACTCGGGACGGCGGGCGGACGACGTCGGGAAGGCCGGCTGGAAGGCGGTGGAGGAGGCGGTGGCGGCGATCGCCGGCGCGAAGGGGCAATCGGAGAAGACGGCCGCATCCATCGTGGTCCTCGCGGGGCAGGCCCAGGCCATCGGCGAGATCATCGCTGCGGTCAACGAGATCGCCGAGCAGACGAACCTCCTGGCCCTGAACGCCGCCATCGAGGCGGCGCGGGCCGGCGAGCAAGGACGCGGGTTCTCCGTCGTCGCCTCGGAGATCAGGGCCCTGGCCGACCAGTCGAAGAAGGCGACCGGACAGGTCCGCCAGATCCTGGGCGACATCCAGAAGTCGACCAACTCGGCGGTCATGGCAGCCGAGGAAGGGAACCGCGAGGTGGGGGCGGCGGCCCGGACGGCGGCCGTCGCGGGCGAGACGATCCGGGCCCTGAACGAGACGGTGGCGGAGGCCGCCCAGCTCGCGGCTCAGATCGGCGCCTCGGCCGGCCAGCAAGCCGCCGGGATGGCGCAGATCCAGCTCGCCATGAGGAACATCAACCAGGCTTCCGTCCAGAGCCTCTCGTCGACGCGCCAGTCCGAGCTGGCGGCGGCCGATCTGAGCGCGCTGGGGGAGAGGCTCCGCAGGCTCCTCGAGGCCTGAGGAGGTCCCCGCGAATGGACCTTGCGAGGCTCCAGGCGAGGCTCATGGAGACCTATGTCGCCGAGCTGGAGGAGCACGTCGCGGAGCTGAACGGAGGGGCGCTCGCCCTGGAGTCCGAGGGAGACGCCGCCCGAAGGTCCGAGCTGGTCCGGACCCTCTTCCGGACCGCCCACAGCCTGAAGGGAGCGTCCCGGGCGGTGGAGCAGCCGGCCGTGGAGAAGGCCTGTCACCTCCTGGAGGGAGTCCTCTCGAAGGTCCGGGACGGCGTCCTCCCGTCCGGGCCCGCCCTCGTCGACATTCTCCTGAAGGGCGCGGACGCGTTCGCGGACGCCGCCTCACGCCTCCGCGCGAACAGGCCGGCAGAAGGGCCCCTTCTCGGCGCGCTGACGGAGGCCCTGGCGGCCGCCGAGGCGGGGAGCGCCGCCGCACCTGTCCGGCCTCCCCCCGCGCCCGCGGAGCAGGGAGGCGGCGGGACCGGGACACCTGCGGACGGGACGGAAGAGGCCGCGCCCGAGCCTGAGCCGCAGCGCGAAGCCGGGCGCACCGTCCGCGTCGCCTCCGCGAGGCTGGACGGCCTCCTCGCGCGGAGCGGCGAGCTGCGGCTCGTCCTGCGCCGCCTCCGCAGAGAGGCTACGTCCCTCGGTCAGCCCGCGGACGGAAGGGACGCAGCGGCGGGGGGACCGGCGGCCCCGGCCGCGAAGGGGTTCGACGCGCTCCTCGCCAGCGTTCGTGCGGCAGGACTGGCCGCGGACCTCCTCGACGGCGAGGTCCGTGCCCTGAGGCTCCTTCCGTTCTCCGAGGCGTGCGAGGCCCTTCCGCGGGCCGTGAGGGACGTCGCCCGGCTGACGGGTAAGGAGGCGACGTTCGCCATCGAGGGAGAGGGGGTCGAGATCGACCGCTCGGTCCTCCAGGCCCTGAAGGACCCGCTCCTCCACCTGGTGAGGAACGCGGTCGACCACGGCTCCGAGGGACCGGAGGAGAGGATGGCAGCAGGAAAGGCGCGCGCCGTCATCATCAAGGTGGCCGCGTCGCTGGAAGGCTCCCGGGTCCTCGTCCGCGTTTCCGACGACGGCCGCGGAATGGACCCCGCCGCCATCCGGGCGCGCGCGATCCGGACCGGTCTCCCGGTCCCCGAGGACGACGCCGAGGCGTTCCGGCTCGTCTTCCTCCCCGGCTTCTCCACGTCGGCCGCCGTCACGGGAATCTCGGGGCGCGGCGTCGGGCTGGACGTCGTGAGGTCCCGGGTCGAGTCCCTCGGTGGGTCGGTCGACGTCGCTTCCGTTCGCGGAGCGGGGACGACTTTCTCGCTTCGCGTCCCCCTCACCCTGACGGTCGTCCGGGCCCTCGTGGTGGAAGCGGGCGGACACCCCTTCGCCATCCCGTCCGCGGGCGTCGATCGCCTTCTCAGGGTCGCTCCCGAGGAGCTCCGGCCGGCCGGGGGGCGGGAGACGCTGCTCCTCGGAGGTCCCCCCGTGCCGGCCGTCTCGCTGGCCGGGGCGCTCGGCCTTCCCTTGCCCCCCGCGGCGAGTCCCGGACAGAAGATTCCGTTCGTCGTCCTCTCGGGGGACGGCAAGCAGGCCGCCTTCGCGCTCGACCGCGTCCGCTCGGAGGAGGAGATCCTCGTCAAGGAGCTGGGACCCCGCGTCCTCCACGTCCGTCACGTCTCCGGAGCGGCGGTCCTTCCGTCGGGCGAGGTGGCCCTCGTCCTCACCCCCCAGGCCCTCGTCCGGACGGCGCTCGCGCCCAGCGCCGGAGGAGGGGCGGTCCTCCGCGCGGAGAGGCCCGCGCCGCGCCGCCGCCTCCTCGTGGTCGAGGATTCCCCGACCATCAGGAGCCTCGAGCAGGCCATTCTCGAGGCCGCGGGCTACGCGGTCGTCGCGGCCCCGGACGGGGAGGAGGCGTGGCGCCTTCTCGGGGAGCGGGAGTTCGACGCGGTGGTGAGCGACATCGAGATGCCCTGGCTGGACGGGTTCGCCCTGACCGAGGCGATCCGCTCGTCGCCGCGCTTGGCGAAGCTCCCGGTCGTCCTCCTCACCTCGCGCGAGAGCGACGGCGACCGGGCCCGCGGGCTCGCGGCCGGAGCCGATGCGTATCTCGTGAAGAGCGCCTTCGACCAGGCCAATCTCCTGGAGACGATTTCCCAGCTCCTATGAAGGCGATCCGCGTTCTCGTCGTGGATGATTCGCCCACGGCGCGGGGGCTCCTCGTCGGAATCCTCCGCTCCGGGTCTGGCTTCGTCGTCGTGGGCGAGGCGGCCGACGGGTGGCGGGCCGTGGAGATGGCCACGCTCCTCAGGCCCGACGTGATCGTCATGGACATCCTGATGCCCGGACTCGACGGGTACGAGGCGACACGGCAGATCATGGCCAGCGCCCCGGTCCCGATCGTCCTCGTCACCGCCTCGGCGGGGGCCCGCGAGGTGAGCTTCTCTCTGAACGCCCTTCGCATCGGGGCCGTCGCGGTCCTTCCAAAGCCCGTCGGTCCCTCGAGCGAAGGTTTCTCCGGCGCCGCGGACGAGCTCGTCTGGACGGTTCGTGCGATGGCCAGCGTCAAGGTGGTGAGGCTCTACACCTCGGCCCTCCGTCGCGACCTCCCCGCCGGGCCGAAGGCTCTACCGGACATCCGGTTTCGCAGCGCCACCAGGCGGATCGTCGCCATGGCCGCTTCGACGGGCGGACCCGCTGCCCTCTGCCAGGTCCTCTCGTCGCTGCCAGGCGATTTCGCGGCCCCGATCCTGGTCGTCCAGCACATCTCGGCCGGGTTCACCGAGGGCCTCGTCGAGTGGCTGAGCGCGTCCTGCAAGCTCAGGGCGAAAGTGGCGGAAAGCCGGGAACCGCTCGAGCCAGGCGTGATCTACGTCGCGCCGGAGGAGAGGCACCTCGGGGCCGAGGGCCACGCGATCCTCGTCTCGGACGCTCCCCCCGTCGCCGGCTTCCGTCCCTCGGCGACCTTCCTCTTCGAGTCGGTCGCGGCCTCCCGGGGCCAGGACGTGGTCGCCGCCATCCTCACCGGCATGGGCGAAGACGGGGTCGAAGGGCTTCGGGCCGTCCGCCGCGCCGGCGGATGGGTCCTCGCCCAGGACGAGGCGACCTCGGTCGTCTTCGGAATGCCCGGCGCGGCCATCGCCGCCGGGTGCGCCGACGCGGTCGTTCCGCTCGACGCGATCCACGAACACCTGCTCGAAGCCGTCGGAAGGAGAGGGATCGCATGACGGGCGAGGAGACCTCCGGCCCCATCCGGGTCCTCGTCGTGGAGGACAGTCCGACGCAGGCGCAGAAGCTCGTCTTCGCCCTCGAGGACGCGGGCCTCGAAGCCGAGGTGGCGCGGAGCGCAGAGGCCGCGCTCGAGATTCTCCAGCTCCCCTCGGGGAGCCGGTTCGCAGCGGCCATCTCGGACGTGACGATGCAGGGGCTCGACGGCTTCGAGCTGTGCCGGCGGCTCCGGAACGATCGGCGCTTCGCCCGCTTCCCCTTCCTTCTTCTCACCACGATGGAAGATCCCGGGGAGGTCGTGCGCGGCCTCGAGTGCGGCGCGGACGGGTTCGTCTCGAAGCCCTACGACCCCGAGGAGATCGCCGAGCGCGTCCGATCGCTGGTCCGCTCGCGGCGCCTGCGCGACGCCGCTCCGGAGAGCGCTGCCTTCACGGCTCGCTTTCGGGGCAGGACGATTCGCGTCGAGGCCGGGCGGGAGCAGGCCGTCGACCTCCTCCTGCCGGCGCTGGAAGCGGCCCTTCGGACGGCCGGCCCTCTCGAGCCGGCCGGTGCGGAGCAGGCGACGGCGGCCCGGCTGGAAGAGCTGGAGGCCCGGCTCCGCGAGGAAGCCGCGAGGAATGAGGAGCTCCGGAAGAGCGCCGGGAGCCGCTCCCGCCCGCTCGACCCGCTGGCTTCCGAGATCCGGCTTCCGGTCGCCGAGCTCCTCAGGATGGCCGGAACCCTGGCTCAGACGCCGCTCTCCATCGCCCAGCGCGCGTACCTCTCGGCGATGCAGAGCTCGACGGAAGCCCTCCTGGCGGCCCTCGACGACCTCGAGGACCGCTCGCGCCTCGAGGGCGGGCCGACCGTGGCGAAGGAGTCGGAGGTCGACGCCGGGAGGATCCTCGAGGACGTCGCGGCTCTCATCGCCGAGTCCGCGAGCGCCAAGGGACTGGAAGTGACCTGCTACGCCGGACCGGGGCTCGACGCGCTCAGGGGCGACGCGTCCCGCCTCCGCCAGGTGCTCCTGAATCTTGCACGCAACGCGGTGAAGTTCACGACCGAGGGCGTGGTCTCGCTGTCGGCGCATCTCGAGCGCGAGGAAGGGGACGGCGGGGCCGTTCGCTTCGAGGTCAAGGACACGGGGATCGGGATCGCCCCTCCGGGGAGGGACCGCCTCTTTCACCCTTCGACCGGAGACGGCCCCGCGGCGCCGGGTCCGGCGAGCACCTCCCGCGGCCTCGCCGTCTCCCGCCAGCTCGTGGAGCTGATGGGAGGCTCGATCGGCGTCGAGAGCGCCCCCGGCGAGGGTTCCACCTTCTGGTTCACGGCCCGCTTCCCGCGAGCCGGCGGCGTTCCGTCCCGCCCTCGAGACGCCCGCCTGGACGGAAAGAGCGTGCTCGTGATCGACGATTGCGCCGCGTCGCGCGACGCGCTGACCCGCATCCTCGCGGATCGGGGGATGGCCGCGACCCAGGCCGAGGAGGCTGGCATGGGCCTCGAGGCGGTCCGTTCGGCCGCGCGTTCCGGCAACCCGTTCGCGGTCGTCCTCCTCGACCTGACGCTCCCCGGCAGCAGCTCCCTCGGCTTCGTGCGCGACGCCTCCCTGGAGCTCGGACGCTCCGCTCCGCCGGTGGTTCTCCTCACGTCGTCGGCCCGCCGCAGGAAGAACGACGACTCCTTCGAATCGGCTGGCGTCACGGCGTGGCTTCCGAAACCGGTCCGCCGGGCGGTCCTCTTCGAGACGATCGCTCACGTCCTGGAGGAGCGCGGCACCGAGGTCCGCCCTCCCGGATGGCTGTCTGGCCCCGAGTGGGACAGGCCGGTTCCCGCAGCGCGGAAGGGCCTCGTTCTCGTCGCGGAGGACAACAAGGTCAACCAGCGCGTCGCGACCATCCAGCTGGACCGCCTCGGCTACGACGCCGACGTCGTGGGCACCGGGCTGGAGGCCGTCGCCTCGGCCATGTCCCGCCCGTACGGCCTCGTCCTGATGGACTGCGAGATGCCCGGGATGGACGGGTTCGAGGCGACGCGGGAGATCCGGAAGCGCGAGGGGACCGATCGTCACCTCCCGATCCTCGCGATGACGGCGCATTCCTCGGCAACCGAGATGGACCGTTGCCTCGCCGCCGGAATGGACGGGTTCCTCCAGAAGCCGCTCAGCCTCGGGACCCTCGAGGAAGCGATCAGCCGGTGGTGGGCCTCGCCGTCTCCGACCCCTTCCCCCGACCCGGGGCAGTGACACCCAGGATCTCTGCCGACGCTTGCGAGGTGTCAGCTGGTCCTCCAGCGCCGCCCGCGGTCCCGGCCCTCGCGTTCCTCTGCGGCCTCGTCTGACGGTTCGCCCACCGGCGGCGCTCGCGCAGCCCTCCCCTGCATCCCCCGGGGTGCGATCGGCCCGATCGCGGGATCGAGAGGGCGGCCTGGTTCCGGCACGCCATCTCACTGAGATCGCCCCTGGTCCGGGAACACCGGGGTCCCGGCGTCTACGGGGTGGACGGCGAGTTTTCTGGAGTCGCCCTCGAGCCTGCAAACGGGGCAAGCAGCGATCGACCCGGCTTCAGGTTTCGCAGGAAACTCTCGACCGGAAGGCACCAGACCTTCCCGGCCCGGAGCTGTTCGGTTCCCCGGTAGAGGAGGATCGGCACGGCCTCCGGGTACTCCTCCGCGAAGGTCGCGAGGGATCGGAGGTCCTCTGGCCGGACCTTGCCCGTGTTCTTCACCTCGATTCCGTAGAACCCGGCCTCGCCATAGACGACGAAGTCGACCTCGGCGCCGCCTCGGGTCCGCCAGAAGAAGAGCTCTCCGCCGCCGCCATAGGCGAGCCAGGCTCGGAGGTGCTGGGCCACCAGGCCCTCGAGCGCTCCGCCGTCGATCTCCTCCGGCCTGTCCAGGGGTCCCTTCGGTCGCAGCGAGCGGAAGACCCCGGCGTCGAACAGATAGAACTTCGGGTGAGCCGTCACCTCTCGTCTTGCCCTCTTCGAGAAGACACCGAGACGAAAGCCGAGGAGAAGGTCTTCGAGGATCTCCACGTAGCTCGCGACCGTCTTCCGTTCGATCTGGCGCTCGCGGGCGACGTTCGAGACGTTGAGCAGGCCGCCGTGCGAAAAGCTCGCCGCTTCGAGAAATCTGGCGAAGGCGCCGACGTTTCGCGTCAGCCCTTCGAGCCGGACCTCCTGCTCGAGATAGAGGGAGGCATAGGCCCCGAGCACCTCGGCGGGCGCTGGCGAGGCGACCACGAGGGGAGCGAGCCCGGTAACGAGAGCGTCTTCAAGCCGGAACGAAGGGAGCTCGGCCGCCATGAACGGGTGGAGGCTCCGCACGCAGGAGAGCCCGGCCGGCCAGGAGGTCGAACCCGCCTCGCCGGAGCTTGCGGGCGCTGGAGCCTGTGAGGACGAATCTCCTCCGGTCCGGGGATTCCAGGAGGGAGTGGACGACCCTGAGAAGCTCCGGCACCCGCTGTACCTCGTCGATGACGACGGTCTCCTTCTCCGGGGAGCCTCGGACCAGGTCGCGTAGCCGTTCGGGCCGCGCCGCCAGCTCGCGTTCCAGATCCGGACGGAGGAGATCGAGGTACAGGGCTTGTGGGAGCGCGTTTTTCAGCCAGGTCGACTTCCCCGTCCCACGCGGCCCGAGCAGGAAGAAACTCTGAGGGGGCGGCTCGAAGAAACGAGGCGTCAACTCCAGTTTGAGACGCAAAACGGTATCTCCACTTCCAGAATGCTGGACACGGGGGCCGTCCGTATCAAGTCACCGGGGCTGTCGTCTCCGAGGGAGCCAGCCATCCGCCGGCATCCTTGCTGGCTGAACGGGAAAGTCTCGCCGCAATTGCTTCCACCGGGCACGAGTCTGCCCGGTGGAAGCACAGCAAGGCGCGAGCCGAACTCGAGGCCCGGCCTAATTCGTCTGAGGATTCCGCACGAACGCGTGGTACACGTTGTTTGCGTCGAGAATGGTGCCTGAGATGGCACCCCGATCATTGAGACCTTGCGTCGTGGTCCCCTGGCCGGAAAATTGTGCCGAACCAGCGCCCGGAGCGTCGAAGACAGTGATGGCTCCGCTGCCCGTGCGGACGTACCCGTGCGAACCGAAGTACGAGTCCCACCAGGTCCCGGCGGTCAGGCCGCGGGAGTTGTGTTGCCAGCCATTCGTGCCCTCGCCGGAACCTGGGGTCGAGCCCGCCCCCGGAGCGTCGTAGGTCTTGAATTTGCCATCGTGAGTCCGGACGAACCCGTGATAGATATCGTTCCCGTCGATCACGGCGCCTGAAATCTCCCCTTGCGGGTTGATGCTGTGGCCGATCGTACCCTGGCCCTGTCTGCCGTCGGTTCCCGCGCCGGGAGCGTCGAAGGTCGTGATCCTGCCTTCGGCAGTTCGCAGGTAGCCGTGGCGCACGTAGTTCTGATCGATGAACTGGCCTGCCAGATCACCATCTGGATTGATGGACGAGATGGGCTGCACGATAGTGCCCTGGTAGGGGGCGGTGCCTGCGCCCGGAACGTCGAAAGTGGTGAACTTCCCGTTCTGCGATCGCACGAAGCCGTGGAACACGTTGGCTGCATCCCGAAAGTAACCGGCAATCTTGCCATCGGCGTTGATTGCCGATGGGAACGTCCCCTGGGCTTTCGAACCGTCGGTCCCTGCCCCGGGGGCGTCGAAGGTCGTGATGTGCCCGGAGGGGGACCGTACGAACCCGTGGTAGAGATAGCTGGCATCCTGGAAATCCCCTGTTATGACTCCCTCGACGTTGATGTCTACTCCTTCGGTGCCCTGCGACGAGCCCGCGACCATGCCCGAGCCCGGTGCATCGAAGGTCGTGATGTGCCCTCCGGGAGACCGCACGAACCCGTGGTAGACGGAATTCTTGTCGACTACCCCGCCGGTTATCGTTCCGCCGAGGTTGATCCCCCCGGCATACGTACCAGTGTAGGAGTCGGGGGCCGAGCCCGCCCCCGGGGCGTCAAAGACCGTGAAAGAGGGGCCTTCTGCGTCCGACCGAACCGGAATCGCCAGTACGGCGAGCGTCCCCATCACGGTGATACAAACTGACATCCTGGATCTCATGGTGCCTCCTTCTCGAGACCTGAAGCGTGGAAATGGCGAAAAGACGTCGGCGTGGACACGGGGAAAGAAAACGGCGAAAGCCGAACCCCGGTGTCAATGCGAGAGTCGCGTGACAGCGATCGACCATCACCTCCTTTGTTCCGACTTCGGCAGCAGCGTCCGGGAGTCATTCGCCGCGTGGTCGATGACCGCGGCACGGGCGGCAAACGCTCCCGCGAGGGTCGGTGCAGAGAGAACGAGCCCGGCTCCGGTGACGGGGTCGGAGATGCCGAAGGACCGGACCAGAAGAGAAGCCAGACCCGCCGAACCCAGCGTCGTGCCGGCGCCAGGGTGAGCGGCCCCTGACTTGTGCTGAGCTATTCCGGTGCGATTGGTAGTCATTGAGGACATGTTCGAACTCCTCTATGGGGCCCCGGACAACACTTCCAGACGCTCTGTACCGCAGGCAGCTGACACCGCCGAAAAATCCCCGGTGAGAGCCAAACAGCCCCACCTATGATCGATTGCGGTTTCAATATGAGACGGGGTCACGACTTTGTCAAGGGATCGCATCTCAATTTCAATCCAAGGGAAGATCGGATGGGCGGTCCCAGCGAGATTCTTGGCTCCGCCCCACCATCTCGACCGATGGGGTCCGTTTCAAGAGATCGTCCGCAGTTCTCCGTGCCTCGAGTCAGTGGCGGGCAATCGTCGAGTCCTTCTCGCCACGGAGTTCGCGCGATTGATTCTCATTGCCAGGACGGTCCCTGGCGGGAGATGATTCCTTTCGTCAGGTGCCCCCTGGGCACGGAAAGGGAACAGATCATGCCGGAACAGCCGAAGCTCAACGTGGAAGACCTGCCCGAGGACGAGAGCCAGCTGAACGAGAAGGAGCTGGACGCGGTCAACGGGGGCCTGGGGAGACCCGCCCCCATCAGGCCCACTCAGAGCCGCGGCGTGCTTCGCACGGGCGATCCTTGCATGGGAGGCGAGTAGGCCTGACTGCATCGACGCGGCCGGTTCGGTAGGCGGCGCCCTTTCAGGTGAGGGGCCCTGCGAGGCCCGCGGTCGACATCCGCTGGCACTGGCTCTGAAGCCTCGAGCGCTCTCGCGGGCGCGGCCGGAGGGGAATCCTCACTCCTTCTTCAGCAGGCCCCCCGCCTTCCGGAAGGTCGCGAAGCGTAGTTGATGGACCCCGCCCGCGCGCGTCTCCTCGAGCCCCAGCCCGGCGAGAAACCCGCGCGCCCAGTCGAGGGTCACCGGCCCCACCGGGTGACCGCCTTCGGCCGAAAGGACGCGAGCGGCGATGTCGAACCCCTCCGGGGAGAAGTCCACCAGCAGGAGGAGGCCGCCGGGCCTGACGACGCGGGCCATCTCGCGCAGGTAAGAGGCGCCATTCTCCACGTGGTGAAGGGTGTTGAACGAGACGGCGGAAGCATAGGTGCTGTCGGGAAACGGAAGAGCTGCGAACAACGACTCCTCGTACTCGGGGAAGTGACCCTCGACGACGAGACCGCGGAGCTCGAGCTCACGGGCGACGTCGCTCGTCGTCGATCCGAGATTGAGGACGGGACCCTCGAGGAGTTCGACGCCGTCGAGGACGAGGGCGGTAGCGCGTCTTCCGTCGTATCCGAGCGCCACGAACGCCGCGCGCCACCTTCGGTGGGCCTGTCGCTCCTCTTCGAGCTGATCGGGAGTCGAGGTCAAGATCCCGTCTCCTTTCGAGTGCCCGGGTCCGACGAACCGGGGCGGTTGTCGTACCTCCCCGCGCGCCCAGGTCTTCCGAGCCACCGTCGTGGGAGAAGGCCCTGACATCCGGCCAGGGCTTTCCACTGTACTCTCCTCGAGCCAGTGGTAGGTAATCGCGGAGTCCCTCTCGCCACGGTCGTGCGTCGCCGCCGGGCCCGGCGTGGCGGTGTCCGCGCTGTCGCGGCCGGCGCTCCCGGGGCTCGCCGGCTTGCTCGGCGCGCTCGGGGTGCGGCAGCTGATTCGACGATGACTGCCGGAAGGGATCTCAGGCAACGGCCACGATCCAGACAGGAGAAGCGGATGCGAAGAATCGAATTCCTCGCTCTGGGAGCGGTCCTGGCCCTCCTTCCCTTCCTGGCAGCGAGTGCGGCCACCGCACAGACCACCAAGGAGAAGGCCAAGGATTCCCCGGCCGCCGGGTCCGCCGCTCCGGCTGGCGAGACGGCCAGGGACAAGGGTTGGTGGACCGACGACAAGGGTCTGACCTGGACGACGAAGGACAACGGCGTCGGCGGCCTCACCTGGCACGAGGCCGCTTATCACTGCAAGACGCTCGAGCTGGGAGGGTTCAGCGACTGGCGGCTTCCCGCGATCGACGACCTGGACCGGATGTACGACGGATCGCTCCCGGAGAAGACGCTGAGGGTCAGGCCACCCCTGGAGCTGTCCAAGGAAACGTGGTGGATCTGGAGCGGGACGGTGGACCCTTCGAACGCGTCGCAGGTGCTGGCCCTCGCCTTCCACACGGGAAAGCGCTACTCCTTCATCTTCTCCCTCCGCCGCGAGCACGGACGCGTTCTCTGCGTGCGCCGCGCCGGGGCGTGAAAGCGTGAGCGGGGCGAGAAGAGGGACGCCATGAGCTCAGCTGCCGCCCGCCGCCTTCCCGGTCTTCGCCACCTCCCGCTGCTGGTCGTCCTCGCGATCGTTCCGCCAGCTCACGGCGACCAGGCGGCGACACCGGTGAAGACGGACGCCGCAACGCCCTGTCCATCCTCGATCCCGGAGCTCTACGATGCCGTCTCCCCGGCAGTGGTGTCGGTCACGGCCACGGCCATCGACCCCCGGGAAGCGGCCGATCGAGTGACGCGCGTGGCGGGTTCGGGCGTGATCATCGACTCGTCCGGCCTGATCGTGACCAACTCGCACGTCGTGTTCGGCCGACGGGCAATCCTCGTCACGCTCGACGACGGCACCTCGGTCCCCGCTCGTTTGGTCGGGACCGATCCGATCTTCGACGTCGCTCTCCTCAAGATCTCCTCGCCCGAGACCAAGCCTCTCCCCTTCGCCGTCCTGGGGGACTCCGGGCGGCTGCGGGTCGGAGAGGAGGTCTTCGCGATCGGCAATCCGTTCGGGCTGGAGCAGACGCTGACCCGAGGCATCGTCTCCGCGGTGAACCGGATCGTCCCGGGCTCGACCTGGTCCGTGCGCGAGCCGATGATCCAGACCGACGCCGCGATCAACCACGGCAGCTCCGGCGGGCCGCTCGTCGACCGGTGCGGCCGGGTCGTCGGGATCAACACCGCGATCCTGCCCGACGCGCAGGGGATCGGGTTCTCGATTCCCATCGACCTGGTTCGCAGCCTCCTCCCCGACCTGCGGGACAAGGGCCGCGTCATCAGGCCTTGGCTCGGCGTGCAGGGGCAGGTCCTCCCGCAGCCGGTCCGGACGCTCTTCCGGACTTCTCCCGCCGAGGGCCTCCTCGTCGAGGTCGTCGAGAGCGGAAGTCCCGCGGCCGGCGCGGGCCTCCGGGGAGGGGACCTCGATGTCGAGGTGAGCGGCGCGTCCTACCTCCTCGGAGGGGACATCATCGCGGAGATGAACGGGAAGAAGATGGGAGAGCCGGCGTCGGCCGCGGCCGCGATCGCCTCCCTGAAGATCGGCGAGAAGAGCCGGATCACGGTGGTCCGAGGCGAGGAGACGCTGGTCTTCCAGATCCCGGTCGTGGAGCGGCCGATCCTCCCCATGGATGTGCCGTCGGGCCGCACGACCGCCGCCGCGGTTCACGGGCCCTCCGCCGCCTCACGCGCGAATCTCTGGCGGTTCTGAAAGGAGCCTGACCTCTCCCCGGCGAGACCGGTCAGCCCCGGGGCGGCCGCCCCTGTCCCATCCGTCCGCCCCGAAGGGAACGACGAGCACGTGAAAGCCTGGAGCGAGGCCCTCCGAGTCCGGTCCACGAATCCTCGCCGCTCGGCGTCGTTCACCCCGGCCCCGATCCTCGACGCCCTCCCCGCGCCGTAGAATCGCGTAGATGGACGGACCGGACGTCGAGACGGCCGCCGAGCGGCTTCGGATCGCCTTCGAGCTTCACTCGTTCGCGGAGGCCATGGTGCGACAGAACTGGTCGCGACGGCATCCCGGGGCGAGCGATGAGGAGATGGAGGCTGCCGTCGCCGCGTGGCTGGAGAAGCGTCCCGGGGCCGAGCACGGGGACTGCGAGGGACGCCCGATCCCGTGGCCCCGCCCCGTGTGAGTCGGCTCGAGGAGGCTCTCCGCCGTGCGGTCGAGGCCCTTCGAGGCTGCCGGCTTCGATGGGCCGTCGTGGGCGGGCTCGCCGTCAGCGCGCGAGCCGAGCCGCGCACCACCCGCGACGTGGACATCGCGGTGGCCGTCGCTGGAGACGCAGAAGCGGAGTCGGCCCTCTTCCGCCTTCAGGGATACGGCTTTTCCGTCGTCTCGGTCGTCGAGCAGTCCGCTCGGGGGCGTCTGGCGACGGCGCGGCTTCGGCCGTCCGCCGACGGAGCCAGGGGGATCATCCTCGACCTCCTGTTCGCGTCCTCCGGCATCGAGCCAGAGCTGGTGGATGCTGCGGAGGAGATCGACCTCGTGCCAGGTCTCTCCGTCCCCGTCGCGAGGACGGGACACCTGCTCGCCCTGAAGGCGCTCGCCCGGAACGACCGCGACCGCCCCCAGGACCTCGACGACATCCGCGCCCTGCTGCGCCAGGCGACCGCGGCAGACCTGGACGAGGCGAGGGAGGCTGTCCGATTGATCGAGGAGCGCGGGTTCGCCCGCGGAAAACAGCTCTCCGGCGAGTTCGAGCGCATCCTGAGGGACGAGGGCCGCTGAGGTCCCAGCTGGTCCTTCCGGGCCGCCCGTCGATCAGGCCTTTCGGGCTCAGTGCGGCTCCGTCGCCCCTCCGTGCGTCACCGCCTCGACCGGCATCATCCCCTTGCGCCTCTTCCGCGCCGCCGAGACCCCCTCGCTCCACTCCCGGAACTCCTCCATGTAGACGTAGAAGACCGGGGTGACGAAGAGCGTCAGGAGCTGCGAGAAGACGAGGCCTCCCACCACCGCCAGCCCCAGCGGCCGGCGCGACTCGGCGCCGGCGCCCAAGCCGAGGGCGATCGGGAGCGTCCCCATCAGGGCCGCCATCGTCGTCATCATGATCGGCCGGAAGCGGACGACGCAGGCGTCGAAGATCGCCGTGGGGGCGTCCTTCCCCTCGCGCCGCGCCTCGATCGCGAAGTCGACCATCATGATCCCGTTCTTCTTGACGAGGCCGACCAGCATGATGACGCCGACGAAGGCGTAGATCGACAGCTCCACGTTGAAGACCAGCAGCGTCACGAGGGCGCCGAAGCCGGCGAACGGCAGGGCCGAGAGGATCGTCAGGGGGTGGAGGAAGCTCTCGTAGAGGATCCCCAGCACCATGTAGATGACGAGGATCGCCACGAAGAGGAGGAGGCCGAGCCCCTTGAACGACGACTGGAAGGCCTGCGCGGTCCCCATGAAGCTCGTCTTCACCGAGGCGGGGAGCTCCTGCCGCGCCAGCTTGTCCACGGCGGCCACCGCGTCCCCGATCGCCGCCCCTTCCTTCAGGTTGAACGAGATGGTGACGGCGGGGAGCTGCCCGGCATGGTTGACCGTGAGCGGCCCGGTCCCCTCCTTCATCCGCGCGACCGACGCCAGAGGGACGAGCCCCCCCTTCGCCGACCGGACGTAGAGGAGCGAGAGGGCCGAGGGGTCCCGCTGGAACTGGGGCTGGACCTCCATGATCACCTGGTACTGGTTGTTCGGCGCGAAGATCGTCGAGATCTGCCTCGAGCCGTACGCCGTGTAGAGGGCGTCCTCGATCCGGGCGGCCGAGAGCCCGACGACAGCCGCCTTGTCGCGGTCGATGTCGATGACGACCTGCGGGTTCTTCAGCTGGAGGTCCGAGGTGACGTCCAGCAGCCCCGGGACCCCCTTCATCTTCTCCTCGAGCAGGGGGGCGTACCTGTAGAGCTCCTCCGTGTCGGGGTTCTGGAGGGTGTACTGGTACTGGCTCTTCGTCAGGTTGCCGCCGATCCGGATGGGGGGCGGGTTCTGCAGGAAGACGCGGATGCCCGGGATCTCCGCCAGCTTCGGGCGGAGGCGGGCGATGACCTGCTCGGGAGTGGCCTTCCGCTCGGACCGGGGCTTGAGCCGCCCGAAGATCGTCCCCGAGTTGTTGGCGTTGACGTTGTTGCCCCGGTTCCCGCAGTTCGACATGAACCCGGCGAAGGCCCCGTCCTCGGCGATGACCGTCGCGACCGCCTTCTGGTGCGTGACCATCGAATCGAACGAGATCCCCTGGGCGGCCTCGGTGAAGCCGAAGAGCTGGCCGATGTCGTCGCTGGGGAGGAATCCCTTCGGAATCCGGACGAAGAGCCAGCCAGTGGCCAGGAGGACGAGGCCCGAGAAGGCCATCGTCGCCCGGCGGTGGCCGAGCGCCCAGCCGAGCCCCTTCTGGTAAACGTGGAGCATCCCGTCGAAGAAGCCCTCGAGGGCGTTGTAAACCCGCCCGTGCCGCTTCTGCTCCGCGTGGGGCTTGAGGAACCGGCTGCAGAGCATCGGGGTCAGGGAGAGCGAGACGAAGCCCGAGACGAGGATCGCGACGCCGATCGTGACGGCGAACTCCCGGAAGAGGCGGCCGACGATCCCCCCCATGAAGAGGACCGGGATGAAGACGGCGGCCAGCGAGATCGTCATGGAGAGGATGGTGAATCCGATCTCCTTGGAGGCCGCGAAGGACGCCTCCATCACTCCCTGCCCCAGCTCGATGTGCCGGACGATGTTCTCGAGCATGACGATGGCGTCGTCGACGACGAAGCCGACCGAGAGGGTGAGCGCCATCAGCGAGAGGTTGTCCAGCGAGTAGCCGAGGAGGTACATGACGGCGAAGGTGCCGGCGATCGAGAGGGGCAGCGCGAGGCTCGGGATGATCGTGGCCGACAGGTTCCGGAGGAAGAGGAAGATGACGAGGACGACCAGGGCGAGCGTCAGCAGGAGGGTGAACTGGACGTCGTCCACCGACTCGCGGATCGACTGCGACCGGTCGAAGAGGATGTCCAGCTTGGCGGAGGCCGGGATCTGCGTCTGGAACGTCGGGAGGAGCTTCTTGATCTCCTCGACGACCGCCACCGTGTTCGTCCCCGGCTGCTTCTGGACCGCCAGGACGACGGCCCGCTTCCGGTTGAACCAGGCGGCCGTCTTGTCGTTCTCCACGCTGTCGAGCGACTCCCCGATCTCCGAGAACTTCACCGGCGCCCCGTTCCGGTAGGCGACGGTCACCGGACGGTAGTGGTCCGCCACCATCAGCTGGCCGGTCGCCTCCACCGTCATCGCCTGGCTGGACCCCCAGAGGGTCCCGGTCGGGAGGTTCACGTTGGCGGCCCGGATGGCGTCGGCCACCTCGTCGATCCCGATCCCCTTCGTCGCCAGGGCGAGCGGGTCGACCTGGAGGCGGACGGCGTACTTCTGCGAGCCGAAGACCTGCACCTGCGCGACGCCGCTGACGGTGGAGATCCGCTGGGCCATGTTCGTCTGGGCGAACTCGTCGATCGTGGAGAGGGGGAGCGTCTCCGAGTGGAGCGCGAGGTAGAGGACCGGCTGGTCGGCCGGGTTGACCTTGAAGTAGACCGGCGGGGCCGGCATGTCGGGAGGGAGCTGCCGGGACGCGGCGGTGATCGCGGCCTGGACGTCCTGGGCCGCGGCGTCGATGTTCCGGTCGAGGGAGAACTGGAGGGTGATCTGCGTCAGGGCCAGGATCGACGACGAGGTCATCGAGTCGAGCCCGGCGATCGTCGTGAACTGCCGCTCGAGCGGAGTCGCCACGGCCGAGGCCATCGTCTCGGGGCTGGCCCCGGGGAGGCGCGCCATCACCTGGATCGTCGGGAAGTCGACGTTCGGGAGGTCGGAGACCGGCAGCAGCCGGTACCCCATGATCCCGAAGACGAGGATGGCCATCATGACGAGGGTCGTCATGACCGGCCGGCGGATGAAGAGGGCCGAGAGGTTCACCTCTTCGCCCCCCCGGCGGGCGGATCGGTCTCCCGAGCCGGCTTGACGCCGGGGACGTCTTCCTTGATCGAGACCCGGACCCCGGGGGCGAGGCGGATCTGGCCGTCCACGGCGACGGTCTCGCCCGGCTCCAGCCCCCTGGAGACGACGGTGAGGCTCTTCCAGTTCCGGACGACGGTGACCGGGCGGAGGTCGGCCGTCCGGTCTTCCTTCACGACGAAGACGTAGGTCCCCACCTGTCCTTTCTGGATGGCGTCCGTCGGGACCACCGTGACCGCGGCGTCCGTCGCGAGGTTGAGGGCCACCTGGGCGAACTGGCCCGGCCAGAGGGCCCGGTCCCGGTTGGCAAAGGTCGCCTTGAGGGTGATGGTCCCGGTCGTCGGGTCGACCGCGTTGTCGACGAAGGTCAGCTCGCCCTCGTGGGGCGCGCCTCCCGGCGGGGTGGCGGTGACCCTCAGCGCCCCTTCCCGAGACCGGGCCTTCACGTCGCCGAGGACCCGCTCCGGGACCGCGAACGAGACGCGGACCGGCTCGATCTGGTTCAGGACGACGAGCGCCCGGTCGTCCCCGGCCTTCACGACGTTCCCCGCGTAGACGAGGAGGCTCCCGGCCCTCCCGGCCACGGGCGATTCGATCTGGCAGTAGGCGAGGTTCAGCCGCGCCTGCTCCACTGCCGCCTCGTCGCCGACGACGGTGGCCTTCAGGGCCGCGCTGTTGGCGCGCGCGCCGTCGAGCTGCTCCTGGGTGACGTACTCCTTCTTGATCAGCTCCTCGTACCGCGCGAGCGTCCGCTCGGCCTCGGCCTGCCGCGCCCGGTCCCGCTCGAGGCTCGCCTTCGCCTGGGCGAGGGCCGCCTCGAAGGGCCGGGCGTCGATCTGGAAGAGGAGCTGCCCCGCGGAGACGTCCTCCCCTTCCTGGAACCCGACCTTCAGGATCACGCCGCCGACCTGCGGCTTCACGGAGACGATGGAGCTCGCCTCCACGTGCCCGACGGCCGCCACCTCGAGCGGAACCGCCTGGCGAGCCACCTTCGCCACCCGGACCGGAGCGTCGGCAGGGGGAAGCTTCTTGGCCGCCCCCCCACCGCACGCGGAGAGGACGAACGAGAGCGCGACGGCGCCCGGGACGAGGACCTTGTTCGGCGTCATGGCGTGTCCTTCTTCAGCTGCGGAATCGAGGGGAGCCCCAGGGCCCCGGCGTCGTGGGCGAGCTGGGCGAGGGTGACGAGGAAGCTGGCGCGCGCCTGGACGTCGGTGGAACGGGCGCCGGCCAGCGCCGACTCGGCGGCGAGAAGGTCCAGGATGCTCCCCACTCCCGCCTTGTACCGTCCGAGGGCTACCTCCTCCGACTCCTGGGCGCTTCCGAGGAGGTCCTTGGCAGCCCGAATCTTCTGCGCCGCGGTCTGGACCGAGTAGTAGCCCGACCAGATCTGGAGGCCGACCTGCTGGGCGAGGCTCTCGGTGAACGCGTCGGCGGCCTTCGCGTCCTCTTCCGCCCTCCTCGCGTCGTAGCTCTTCTGGAAACCGGTGAAGACCGGCCAGCGGAGGAAGAGGCCCGCCGAGTAGTTGTCCCCGAAGGACGTGACGGCGTCGGTTCCCTGGAAGTAGGCGCGGTTGTAGCCGGCGTTGCCCGAGAGGCTCGGCAGGGCGCCGGCCTTCACCGCCCTCGCCCGGCTCCAGAGGGAGGCCGCCCTGGACCGGGACGCGGCCAGGTCGGGGCGATCGGCGGCGGCCCGGGCGACCAGGTCGTCGACGCTGGGAGTCGACCCTTCCAGCCTCAGGCCGTCCGGCAGGTCGGTGACGTCGACCGGCACGTTGGCCGGAACGCCCAGCGAGGTCGCCAGGGCCCCCCGCGTCGTCTCGATCTGCCCGCGCGCCGACTCCACGTCGAACTTCCGCTGCGAGACGGTCGTCCTCGCCTGCAGGACGTCCGCGATGGTCGCCACACCGGCCCGCCGCCGCTCCTCGGCGGCCGTCAGGCTCTCCTCCGCCGCCTTCAGGCTCGACTCGCTGGCCAGCAGGAGGGCCCGGGCCGCCTGGTACCGATAGTAGGAATCCTGCACCAGGAGGACGACGTCGGCCACGGCGGCGTTGTGGGTGAAGTCCGCGGCGTAGAGCGCCTGCCGGGCCGCTTCCACGTCGGCCGACCGGGCGCCGAAGTCGAAGAGGATCCAGTTGAGGGCCGCCGACGGGCCGTAGGTCGTCAGGATCGCCTCCGCTTTGCCGCCGAGGGAGACCGTCTTCCCGCGGTTCGCCGCGGCGTCGATCTCCACGATGGGCCAGAAGAGGGCCTGCCGGCTCCCGACGTCCGCCGCCGCGCTCCGCGCGAGGCGCCAGCTCCGGTGCGTGAGCGGGTTCGTGGAGAGGGCGACGTCGACCGCCTCGGCGAGCGAGATCGTGCGCTTCCCGGAGAGAAGCTCCGGCGGGATACCCGCGGGCGTCGCGGGCGGCGGCGACGGCCGGACCGCCTCGGGCGGGGGAGCCCAGGTCTTGCCGGGCGACGCGGGGGCGGACCGGTCGACGAACTCGGACGGCCGGGTGACGGAGCAGCCGGCCAGCAGGCCGCCGGCGAGCGCGAGGGGCAAGAGCGCCCGCCTCCTCATCGCGTCCCCGTCCCGACGCCGCGGAGGAAGAGGTCCGCGATCTGGACGGCGTACGTCGACGCCGTCTCCGAGTCGCGGTGGTAGGCCAGGGCGGACCGGACCATCCCGAGGAAGAGGTTCGCGGCGACTCTCGAATCGACCGCCCGGAAGGCGCCCGCCTCCACGCCCTTCTCGATCGTCTCCTGCACGATCCGCTCGAGGTCGGCCCTCTTCCGCCGCACGGCCCGGTCCCGGTCCAAGAGCAGCTTCTCGTCCCGGTGAAGAAGCATGTAGAACGGCCGGCGATTCCAGAACAGCTTCAGGACGTCGGCGGCGATCCGCTGGATCCGGTCCTCGGGCGTGCACTCCGGCGGGGCCGGCACCGGGAACGCTTTCGACAGCTGGTCGAAACCCCGCATCAGCGTGGCGAAGTAGAGCTCGTCCTTCGTCCTGAAATAGCGGTAGATCGTCCCCTTCCCGACCCCCGCCTCGGCGGCGATCTCGTCCGTGAGGACCGCGTGGAAGTCCTTGCGGGAGAAGACCTCCGCCGCGGCATCGAGGATCACGAGCCGCTTCTCTTCCGTCAGCTTTCTTGCCATGGCGCGGCAATATAACTGAACTGACCGGTCCGTTCCCTTATTTTCCGGCGGCCGGCCTCCCCGGGCTGGCGTATTCCGTGCGTCCCGCGCCGTCCTTCCGCAGCTCGAAGGAGTCCACCAGGGTCCCGACCACGTCCCACGACTCGTATCGCAGCCGGTCCGGGCCGACGTCGACCACCTGGTACATCTGGGACGCGTCGAGAGTCACGGCCATCAGGTCGTCGAACTGTGGGTTCTTCACGTGAGTCTTCGGGCCGCTCGTCATGATCGTGTAGACGGTTCCGGGAGCCTTCGGGTCGACGATCCGGCCGCCTGCCAGCTTCGGCGTGCGCCCATAGCGGTGGTTGTGGCCCGCGAGGACGAGGTCCACGTGGTAGCGGTCGAAGATCGGGAGGAAGACCTTCCGGAGCTCCTCGAAGTCGACCGCCTTGGCCACCATGTAGAGCGGGTTGTGCATGATGACGACGGTCCAGCGATTCGGGTTGTTCTTCAGCTGCTCCTCGAGCCAGGCAGGCTGGGCGTCGTAGAGCAGCTTCTTGACCGACTCGGAAAAATTCTCTTCCGCGTAAACATTCGCCTCGAGCGAGAGAAAACGGACCCCCTGGTAGTCGAGCGACCAGACCGTGTCCCTCAGGGTCTCGAAACCCTTCGGTCCGTTCCCGGGGGCCGTCAGGTGGGCGCGCCAGGTCGGCTGGACGCCGACGACCGTTCCCTTCTCGGGGTCGGTGGGGGGCCGGTGCAAGTCGTGATTCCCCGGCGTCGCCAGGAACGGCATCGTCGTCCCGATGAACCCCAGGGCGTACGCGAATTCGCTCCAGCGGGCGTCGTCCCACCCGTCCGACGTGATGTCCCCGACGCTCAGGATGAAGCGGGCGTCCGGGGCGTGAGCGTAGGCTCCCCGGACGGCCCGCGACCAGAGCGACTTCAGCCCATCCTGGGCGTCGCCGAGGGCCAGGAACCGGAATGGCTTCGAGGCCGCGGAGGCCGTCCGGAAGTGGCTCCACTCGCTCCAGACGGCGCCGTCGCCCACCCGGTAGGCGTAGGTGGTCTCGGGCGAGAGCCCTTCGAAGATCGCCCTGTAGTGGTAAGCGTTCGCCCCTTTCGCGAGGTCGAGCTTCGAGGTCGCGGCCGGCACGCTCCGCGCGTCCTTCTGGAAGTCGGCCGTCGGGCCGGCCGGAGCGATCTCGGCCCGGGGCGTCTCCACCGCGAGCGACGTCCGCCAGGTGACCGCGAGGGACCGAGCCGGGTCGGAGACGAAGCCGAGGATGATCCTCTCCGGCACCTTGCCGGGGGTCTGGAGCGACAGGGGGAAGTCCCCTCCGGTGGAAGGGAGAGACGGAGCGGGGTGGGCCCGCAGCAGGAGCGCCGCGGCCAGGGAGAGAGAGGTCAACAGGCGGTACTTCCAGCATCTGGTCTTCATCCGGTCACGCTCCTCCTCGAGGTTCTCGCGCGAGTCTGAGACCTCCGGGCGAACGCCGTCAACGCGGCCCCGCCAGCGGTCTCTATTCCGTTCGTCCGGCCCCCGGGTGGGAGAATCCCCGCGATGAACCTCCGCCGCCGGTCCCTCGAATGGCTCCTCTCCCTCCCCGTGGCCGCCTTCGCCTTCGCCGCGCCCTCGGCGCCGCCCCCCGCCTCGCCGGCAGCGTCTTCCGGCGGGGAGCGCCTCCCGAAGCTGGCCGTCATCATCTCCGTCGACGGCATGGGCTGGGAGCGCCTGTCCGGCTACCGCCCGTATTTCACGGAGGGCCTCCGGCGCCTCCTCGACGAAGGGCACGTGGAGCAGGAATCTCGCTACCGGCACCTGAACACCGAGACGGCCCCTGGTCACGCGGCGCTCGGGACGGGTGCCCCGCCGCGAGTCACCGGGATCGTCGGGAATTTCTGGTACGGGACGAAGGCGGACGGCTCGCTCGGCGAGATCCCCGGCACGAATCAGACCGTCATCGACCCGGCGACGGGCGAGAAGAGCGTCTTGCCGGGCCCGGGCAACCTCAGGATCCCCACACTCGGGGACCGCCTGGTGGAGAAATACCCGGGCTCGCGCGTGGTGGCGATCTCCGGGAAGGACCGCGGGGCGATCTTCCTGGCCGGCCGCAATTCCCACCACTCGGTCTACTGGTGGGATACCGAGACCGGCCGTTTCAGGAGCTCCGCCGCGTACGACACGAATTCGCGACCGGGCTCCGTCGTCGCCGGGATCGTCACGAAGTTCAACAAGAGCCGGGCCGGAGGCCGGCTCCCCGGCCGGTTCGGCCTCACCTGGAAGAAGCTCGTGACCCCCGTTCCGCCCGGCGTCGACGAGAAGACGGCCCGGCCCGTGCCGGCGGCCGAGATGGCTCCGTACCAGCTGCCGATCATGGGGCTCGGCTGGGACCACGACCTGACGAAGCACCACTCGGGTTACTTCGGAGGCATCTTCTCCAGTCCCTTCATCGACGAGCTGGTGGCCGACCTCGCCGTCGAGGTCCTCGCCGACAAGACGCTCGCCCTGGGACTCCGTGCCGATCCGGACCTCCTCTGCCTCTCGTTCTCGGGGCAGGACGGCGTCTCGCACAACTACGGATCCGAGTCCGAGGAGAACCTCGACCTCCTTCGCCGCCTGGACCTACAGATCGGCCGCGTTCTCCAGGAGCTCGAGCGGGCGCTTCCCGGAAAGGTCGTCGTGGCGCTCTCCGCCGACCACGGCATCTCGCCGATCCCGGAGGCCGCCAAGCAACGCGATCCCCGGTTCAAGGGGGGGCGTGTGCCCTGGGGGACCTACGCCAACGTCCCGTTCCTCGCCCGCCTCAACCGCGCGGTGGACGACGCCCTCTGCCTTCCCGAAGGGTCCAGGCCCATCTTCGGAGTGGAGGGATTCAACCTGCGGTACGACCTGCCGAAGCTCCCGATGATCCTCTCCGTCGAGGGGGCGTGCGGCGCCGCGGGACGGCCGGTCACGCGGGAGGACGTGGATCGCGTCCTCCCCGGGGTGGTCGGGCGGCTCTGGCACGAGGAGTTCTCCGGCGTCCTCCTCGCGTCGCGGAAGGACGCCTGGGACGCAAAGGACCCGGCGGTGGAGTTCGCCCGCAACGCCTACGACGCCGAGAGGACCGGAGAGGCCCAGCTCGTTCCGAGGCCCGGCGTCATGATGGGCTGGGACCCCGCGCGCGGGAGCTCGCACGGGTCGCATCAGGAACCCGACATCCACGTCCCGCTGATCTTCTGGGGCGCCGGGATTCCCCGGAAGGTCTCCGCCGTCCCTTCCGCCCCGTACGACCTCGCCCCGACGCTCGGGGCCCTCCTCGGAGTCCAGGTCCCGGACGCGGTCGGACGGGCGCTGCTGCCGGCGCGGTAGGCGGGAGCGGAAGAGTCGCCGGCCGGTCCTCAGCCCGCGGAGCCGGGGCCGAAGGCGAAGCGGACGGTCGCCCCGCGGTCGACCTCGCCGTCCGCGCGGATCCAGCCTCCGTGGCGCTCCACGATCCTCCGGGCGAGAGCCATGCCGATCCCGGTCCCCTCGAATCCGTCCGGCCCGTGGAGCCGCTCGAAGACGCCGAAGATCCTCTCCGCGTAGCGCGGGTCGAAGCCGACGCCGTTGTCCCTCACGAAATAGACCGTTCCCCCCGGGCCCGCCTCGAAGCCCACCTCGACCGTCGGCCGGGGCCGTTTGACGCTGAACTTGACGGCGTTCGAGAGGACCTGCCGGAGGACCTCCGCCGCCAGCTCCCGGTCGGCACGGACCGGCGGGAGGTCCCCGACCCGGGCCTCGAGACGGCCCGGCCCGGTCCCCTGCGACAGCTCTTCCAGCACCTGCTCCACCAGCCACTTCATCTCCACCGTCTCCAGGCGGAGGGGCGCCCGTCCGATCCGGGTGTAACGGATGAGACCGTCGACGAGGCTCCCCATCTGGGTGGCCGCCCTCTCCACGACCCCGAGCAAGCGGCGCCCCTCGTCGTCGAGCCCGCTCCCCAGGTGGCGCTCGAGGAGCTTCGAGAAACCGTGGATGGCGCGGAGCGGGGCCCGGAGATCGTGCGAGACCGTGTACGAGAAGGACCCCAGCTCCTGGCTGGCTTCCACCAGCTCCCGGGAGCGCCGGGCGACGGTCTCCTCGAGGCGGTCGCGGTGATCCCTCAGCTCCCTCTCGGCCCGCTTCAGCTCCGTGACGTCGTTCAGCACGGTCAGGACGAGCTTCTCGCCCCTGATCTCCAGGGTCTCCGCCGAGAAATGTCCCTCGCGGAGGCTCCCGTCCTTCGCCCGGACCGTCACGTCGAACCCCTTCAGCCGTCCATCTTCCCGGAGCTCCTTCAGCGCCGCCTCGCGCCCCACGGGATCCACCCAGAGGCCGAGACCGAAATCGGCCCCCCCCACCACCTCCTCGCGCGAGTAACCGAGGAGTGCGGTGAAGGCGTCGTTGACGTCCACGGCCGTGCCGGCGGAAAGGGAGCGGAGGACCATGGGGCACGGATTCGACCGGAACAGCTTCTCGAATTTCTCCTCGGCCGCCCGCAGCTCGGAGAGGTCCCGGCAGACGCCGAACAGGACCTCCTCCCCGTTCCACCGGCCGCGGTAGACCCGGCTCTCCACCGGGATCAGCCTCCCGTCCTTCATGACGACCGGAAGGGGGCACTTCTCGGCCGCGCCCGCGAGGAGGGCCGAGTAGTTCTCCTCGGCCTCTCGCCGCCGATCCTCGGGGTTGAGCCGGAGGATCTCCATGCCGGCCAGCTCGTCCGCCGAATACCCGAGCCGGGAGAGGGCCATACGGTTCGCGTGAATGATCCGGCCCGCGCCGTCCACGACGAAGACGAAATCCTCGACCGCGTCGAAGTAGCTCCGGAGGCTCTCCTCGCTCAGGCGGAGCGATTCCGCCGCCGCCAGCTCCTCCGTCACGTCCCGGAACGTCACGACGGCCCGAGCCGCCTCGCTCCCGGCCAGCCGGATCGGGACCGCGCTCACGAACAGGGTCCGCGGCGAGGCCGCTCCGATCGGACGCAACCTCACGGGGAACCGCACGACCGTCTCCCCGCGGACCGCGCGCGAGCCGGGCCACTCCTCCGCCGCAAGCGGCCGGCCCGCCAGGTCGCACGGGTCGAACGTCGCCGCGAAACACACGGGAGTCGTGCGCTCCCCTCGCATCGAGGGCATGCCGAACATCTCCGCCGCCGCACGGTTGGCCCAGGCGATGGATTGGTCCTGGTCGATCAGGACCATCCCCTCGACCATGCTGTCCGTCATCGCCTGGAAGAGCTGCAGGTCGAGCGCGGCCTCTTCCGCGAGGAGCCGGACTCTCTCCTCGGCTTGCCGGCGGGCCTCCTCGAGGGCCTTCCGCTCCGTGACGTCGGCAAAGGTGGCCACGCCCGCCGAAGGCTCTTCCCCGGACTTCAGAACAGGTGAATCGGCCCCGTTCAATTCGGCCACCGACACCTCCCCCGGGGCCGGCCGACCGGCGCGGGCTCCCCGGGGAACCCGATGGCGTGCCGCAGACTGACCTCCTCCGCCCGGAACAGGTGACCCGAAATGGGATTTTACCCCAGCCCGACCGCCGTCCCCTCCCGGCCCGGACGTTCGGTGTTCGGAATGAACACCCTTCCGCCGGCCGGGCGGACCTCCCCCGCCGTTCGCTGCCGGCGCCGGTTACGATCCGCCCCGCCATGAGCGACGACGCGGCCGGCCCCCCGGCGCCCCGCCCCCCCCGGCGGCCGCGCTACCGCGGGACTCACCCCCGGCGCTTCGCCGAGAAGTACAAGGAGCGCGATCCCGAGCGGCACCCCGAGACCACCGCGAAGGTGGAGGCGTCGGGGAAGACGCCTGCGGGAAGCCACCGGCCGATCCTGGTCGCGGAGGTCCTCGCGGCGCTCCGCCCGGAGCCGGGCGAGACCGCGGTCGACGCCACGCTCGGCCACGGTGGACACGCCGAGGCGCTGTTGCCCCGGTTGCTGCCAGACGGCCGGCTGATCGGCCTGGACGTCGACCCGATCGAGCGGCCGAAGACGGAGAGGCGCCTCCGCGCCCTGGGCTTCGGCCCCGAGGTCCTCGCCGTCCGCGCCTCGAACTTCGCGGGGCTTCCGAAGGTCCTCGCGGCCGAGGGGCTGGCGACCGTCGACCTGGTCCTGGCCGACCTGGGGGTCTCGTCGATGCAGCTGGACGACCCGGCGCGCGGCTTCACCTTCAAGGAGGACGGCCCGCTGGACCTCCGGATGAACCCGGACCGCGGCCTCCCCGCGTCGGCCCTCCTCGCCCGCCTCGACACGGCGAAGCTCGCGCGGCTCCTCCGCGAGAACTCCGACGAGCCGCACGCCGAGGAGATCGCCACGGCCGTGGTGGAGGCCGGGCGGACGGAGCCCGTGACGACGACGGCCCGCCTGGCGGAGGCGATCCGGGAGGCCCTCGCGCCCCTCCCGGCCAGGGTCCGCGCCGAGGAGGGGACGGCGCCTCTCTCCCGCGTCTTCCAGGCCCTCCGCATCGCGGTCAATGAGGAATTCACCGCCCTGGACGCGTTCCTCGCCGCGCTCCCCTCCTGCCTCGCGCCGGGGGGACGCGCCGCGATCCTCACGTTCCACTCCGGCGAGGACCGCCGCGTGAAGCAGGCGTTCCGGGACGGGGAACGGGCCGGCCTCTACGCGTCGGTCGCGCGCGAGGTCATCCGCGCGGGGCCGGAGGAGCGCCGCGCCAACCCCCGGGCCTCCGCGGCCAAGCTCCGCTGGGCCGTCCGCGCCGTCGCTCCCCCCGGGGTGTAGGACCGTCTCGTCCTCGCGGGTGTCAGCCGACTATCATCGGGAGGATGGGCGTTCCCCCTCCCCGAGCGAATGCGCCGGTGCATCGCGAGATGATCCGAACGGAGGGTCCACTCATGGCGGCAGCGAAGCTGGCCTCGGCGGTTCTCGTCCTCGTCTGCGGGATCCCGGCGCCGGCAGCCGCCGCCCCTTCTCCCGGGGCGGCTCCTCCCGCCTCGGCGGTCCTGAACGTCGGCGCCCTCTCGGCTCCCCCCTTCATGATCAAGCAGCCGGACGGCACCTGGACGGGTGTCGCGGCGGAGCTCTGGAACGAGGTGGCCCGGCGGGAGAAGCTCGCTTGGCGCTACGACGAGAGGGCTCCCGACGGCCTCGTCGCGGGCATCATCGACGGGAGCCTCGACGTCGTGGCCTACCCGATGGTGCCGACTCTCGAGCGCGAGCGGCTGATGGACTTCACCTACTCCTGGTACCGGACGGGGATCGGCATCGCCGTCCAGCGGCCGTCGGAATCGCGCCGGTGGCTGCGGCTGGGGCAGACGCTCCTCTCGGCGGGCATCCTCAAGGTCCTCGCGGTACTGCTCCTCTCACTCGCCGTCGCCGGGCTGGTCATGTGGAGGTTCGAGAAGCGGTCCAACCCCGACCACTTCGGTCCTGGCCTCAAGGGGTACGGGGACGGCGTCTGGTGGGCGGCGGTGACGGCCACGAGCGTCGGCTACGGAGACCGGGTCCCCGTCACGCCGGCGGGGCGCGCCGTCGCCGTCGCCTGGATGCTCCTCTCGGTCCTCTTCATCAGCGCCTTCACGGGGTCGGTGGCGGCCAGGGTCGCGATCGAGCACTTCGAGGAGATCCGGACAGCGGACGACCTGCGCCGCGTCCGGGTCGTCGTCATCGAGGCTTCTTCCTCGGCCGAGTACGCACGACGCCACAGCATCCGGGCCACTCCCGTCGGCTCGGCGGAAGAGGCGTTCCGGGCGGTCGCCCGGGGCGACGCCGACGCCTTCCTCGCGGGCGAGGCGATCCTGCGGCACCAGACGCTGCACGCATTCCCGGAGCTCATCGTCCTGCCGACCATCCTGGAGCCGCAGACCTACTCGTTCGGCCTCGCGAACGGAAGTCTGCTGCGCGAGCGGCTCAACCGGCGGCTCCTGGAGGTCCTCGACGAGCCCGTGTGGCACAGCATCTCGTACCGCTACTTCGGCAACTGAGCGGAAGCGGTCAGCGCGGGGCGCGCCCGCCGCCGCGGACGAGGGACTTCACGAGGGCGAGGAGGCGCTCGCCGTACTTCGCGAGGCGCGAAGGGCCGATGCCGGCGACCTCGAGAAGCTCCGCGTCGGTCGCCGGCCTCTTCGCCGCGATCCCGAGGAGGGTCTGGTCGGTGAGGATCCGGAAAGCCGGCACGCGGCTCTTCTTCGCCTCCCCGAGGCGCCACTGGCGGAGCGCCGTGACGAGGGGGTCGAGCGCGCCGCCCTCCTCTTCCGGAGCGCCGCCCAGCGCCCGGCGAGGAGCGCCCCGGACTCCCCCGACGGAAGGGGTCGCCTTCCGCCGGGCCGGGCCGCTCCCCTTCCTCGCCGCGCGAAACGACGGGTACGCGACCGGGATCCGCGCGGCGGCCGCGGCGGCCGCGGCGTCCCCCCTGGACCCTTCTCCCGTCAGGTAGGCGCGGCGGAAACGGATCGTCTCCCCGTCCTTGTCGAACTCGTCGTCCTCGATCCGGATCGACCCGGCCCGCGCCAGGCCTCCCAGGAGGTCCTCGAACGTCCGCCGCTCGACAGAAGGGAACTGCTCCACGACGCCGCGGTGGAGCTGCCCCGTCCCCTGGCCGTCGCGCTGGCGCAGCAGCTCCAGGGCCCGCCGCAGGGCCGCCTCCTCCATCGGGCTGGGTCCCTTCAGGCGCGTGGCCACCCCGGACGCCGGGGCACAGACGTCGCAGAGGCCGCACCGGGCGCCGGAGTCCTCCTGGTCGCCGAAGTGCCGGACGAGCTGGAGCATCCGGCACTGCGAGCCCGAGGCGAAGCGGCGCATCAGCTCCAGCTGGGTCTTCTTGTGCTCGCGCTGCTCCTCGTAGAGGCGCTTCCACCCCTCCTTCCCGCGGGAGACGTCCTCCTCGGGGGAGACGACCGCGCCGCCGAACGTCCAGAGCTTCTCGAGGGCCTTCTCGAACTCGGCCGGCACGAGGCCCGCCTTCTCCCGGACGGCGTCGGACGGCGCCGGCTCGGCCCCGAGGGCGCCGAAGATCCGCTCGAGGATCCCTGACTCGGGGTAGTCGCGCTCGAAGAAGAACTCGTGCGTCTTCGTGTCGGAGTACGAGTGGAGGAGGACCGCCCGCGAGGGGAGCCCGTCCCGCCCCGCGCGGCCGATCTCCTGGTAGTACCCCTCGACGCTTCCGGGGAGGCCGGTGTGAAGGACGGTCCTGACGTCGGCCTTGTCGATCCCCATCCCGAAGGCGATCGTCGCGACCATCACCTCCACCCGTCCCTCGAGGAACAACCGCTGCGCCTCGTCGCGCGCCCGGGCGGTCATCCCCGCGTGGTACGCGACGGCCCGGAGGCTTCCCGACAGCTCCTCGGCGAGTGACTCCGCGTCCCGCCGCGTCGGGGCGTAGACGATCGCGGGGCGCCGCGCCGGGTCCGACAGGACGCCCTGGACGATCTTCCCGCGTCCGCTGGGCGGCGCCTCGGCCACCTCGACCGCCAGGTTCGTCCTGCGGAAGCCGTGGATGAAGCGGGCCGCCTTCGCCATCCCCAGCTGCTGGCAGACGTCCTCCTGCACGCGCGGGGTCGCCGTGGCGGTCAGCGCGATGACGGGCGCGGGCCGGAGCGAAGGCAGGCGCGCGCCGAGGAGGCGGTAGTCCGGACGGAAATCGTGCCCCCAGTGCGAGATGCAGTGCGCCTCGTCCACGGCGACGAGGGCCGGCGTCCGCTTCGCCAGCATCTCGGGGAAACCGGGGACCGAGAGACGCTCCGGGGCGATGAAGAGGAAGTCGAGCTTCCCGTCCAGGTAGTCCCGGCAGACCTGGCGGGAGGCGAGCCGGTCGATCCCCGAGTGGATCCGTTCCGCCGCGAGGCCCAGCGCCCGGAGGCGCGTCGCCTGGTCCTCCATCAGGGCGATGAGGGGCGAGATGACGAGCGTCGTCCCGGCGCGGGCGATCCCAGGCAGCTGGTAGCAAAGCGACTTCCCCGCTCCCGTCGGCATGACGAGCAGCGCGTCGCGCCCCTCCGTCACCGCCCGGCAGACCGCCTCCTGGAACGGGCGGAACGCGTCGTGGCCGAAGACCGTCTTCAGCACCTCCCCGAGGCGATCGGGGGGGACCTTCTCGCGGGCGGGGCGCACGGGAGCGGGGGCCGGGACGACCGCGGTGACGGTCGTCCCGCCGGGGGCCGCCGCGTTTCCGGCCGCGCCCACCCCTGCGACCACGTCGCGGACGTAGGCCTCGATTCCGGCCATGAACGCGTCGAGGCGCCCCTCGCCCCTCCGGACCCGGTTCAGCTCCGCCTCCCAGCGGCCGGTCAGGGCCGGGCTCTTCACCGAGGCGGGGACGGCCGCGATCACGCCGATCCCCTTGTCGGTCGCCGCGAGGGCCTTCCCGAGGCGCTCGGCGTACTTTCGCGAGAGGAGCGTCTCCAGGATCTCGGCCCGGGTGGCCGGCGTCCCGAGGCCGTTCTCCTTCATGGCGTCGGCCAGCTCCTTCTCGTCGAGCGTCCTCCCGGCCGTCTCCATCGCCGTGAGCAGCGTGGCGTCGGTGAAGCGCTTCGGGGGCCTGGTCTTCTTCGCCAGCGCCCCGGCGTCGACGACCCGTTTCGCCTGCCCGGCTGCCAGGCCCGGCGGGAGCGTCTCCTCCTCCTCGGCCGCGGCGCCGGCGTCGTCCGCGCCGTCCTTCCCGGACCTCTCCGGCCCCGCCGCCTTCCGGCGCTTCGGCGGGTCGGGCTCCACCGCTTTCCACCCCACCTCGAGGACGACCGTGCCGGACGAGCGGTACCGGTCCACGAACCCCGGCGAGTGGATGGCCGTGACGACCGTCGTCGTGGCGGTGACCGAGTCGCCGTGCCACGCGGCGAGGAGGCGCCGCGCGATGGCGTCGTGGAGCGCCTGCTCGTCCGCGTCGAGCCCTTTCGCCGCGACCGGCGTCGGGACGATCGCGTGGTGGTCGGTCACCTTCGCGTCGTCGACGAACCGTGCCCCGAGAGGCCTCTCCCCGGTCCCGGGCGCGAAGTGCGCGCCGTATCCGGGAGCGAGGGCGCGGACGACGGCCCCGATCTCCCGGGCGACGTCCTTCGAGAGGTGGCGGCTGTCCGTCCGCGGGTAGGTGATCGCCTTCTTCTCCTCGTAGAGCCTCTGCGCCACGTCGAGCGTCTTCTTCGCGCTCCAGCCGAAGCGGCGGTTGGCGTGGCGCTGCAGCTCGGTCAGGTCGAAGAGGAGAGGCGGGGCCGCCCGCCGCGTCTCGCCGGAGACCGACGCGACGGAGGCGCTTCCCGTCGTCGCCCGCGAGACCACGGCCCGCGCCTCGGCCCCTCCCGGAGGGAAGCGGGTCCCTCCCGCCTCCTTCACGGCGGGGTCGAAGAAGGTCCCGCGGTAGCGCCCCGCCTCCCCCTCGAACGTGGCGACCACCTCCAGGTAATCCTCCGCGACGAACGCCCGGACGGCCTCCTCCCGCTCCACGAGCATCGCGAGCGTCGGCGTCTGGACGCGCCCGACGGTGACGAGGTCCCCCGCCGCGATCGTGAAGGCGCGGGAGAAGTTCATCCCGACGAGCCAGTCGGCGCGGCTCCGCCCCCGCGCCGCGTCGGCGAGCGGGTCGAAGTCGGCCGAGGGGCGGAGCCGGGCGAACCCCTCGCGGATCGCGTCCGGCGTCAGCGACGAGATCCAGAGGCGCTTCACGGGCTTCGTGGCCCCGGCCGCCTCGTAGAGCTGCCGGAAGATCAGCTCCCCCTCGCGCCCGGCGTCCGTCGCGCAGACGATCTCCTCGACCCGCGGGTCGGTGATGACAGAGCGCACGATCTCGAACTGCTCCTTCAGCCGCTCCGTCACGACCAGGGGCCAGGAGGACGGGAGCATCGGCAGGAGGCCCATGCGCCAGAGCTTCCACTCGGGGCGGACCTGGTGCGGCTCGGGGAGGGCGACGAGGTGGCCGATCGCCCAGGTGACCAGGTACCGCCCTCCCGAGAGGGAACCGTTCCCGCGGTGCGTCGCCCCGAGCACCGCCGCGATGTCGCGGGCGACGGAGGGCTTCTCGGCGACGACCGCGACGAGCCCGCCGCCTTCCTTGCTTCCGCCCGCGGTCGGCACCATCAGGCCCCGGCCGTCCGGTACTGGACGAGCGCCACGCCGCCCAGGATCACCGCCATTCCCAGGCCCATCCGCGCGGTGAACGTCTCCCCGAGGAGCAGCGCCCCCAGGAAGACGGCGATGACGGGATTGAGGTAGGCGTAGGTGCCGGCTCGCACGGGGTGCCAGGCCTTCGTGAGGAACCCGAAGGCGGTGTACGCGAGGCAGGAGCCGAAGAGGGCGAGATAGGCGACCGCCAGGAGGGCCTTCTGGGTCGGGACTCCCTTGACGAAGCCTCCCGTCAGCGGCGCGACGAGAAGGCCGATGACGGCGGCCGCCAGCATCTCGACACCGGCGCAGGTCAGGATGCTCCTCGAGCGGATGTGCCGGCGGTGGTGGATCGTCCCGACGGCCCAGATGACCGTGGCCGCCAGGATCGCCCCGGTCCCCACGAGGTCGATCGAGTGGCCGGACGACGGCGCCACGAGGATCCCCACTCCGGCCAGCCCGACTCCCGTCCCGGCCCAGCCACGAACGCCGAGGGGCTCCTCCCGCAGCGTCAGGAGACCGGCGAAGGCCGGGGTCATGGCGCAGAGGACGGCCGCCACCCCGGAGCTGACGTGCTGCTCGGCCCAGACCACCAGGGCGTTGCAGATCCCCAGGAGGAGCGTCCCGACCCAGAGGAGGTGCGGCAGCTCCCGGCGCGGCGGCAGCGGCTCGCGCAGGACCCGCCCCAGCACTAGCGTGAAAACCGCCGCGACGGAGAACCTGACCGCCACCATCCCGTACGTGGTGAACGACTCCAGGGCCACCGCGATCGCGAGATAGGTGCTCCCCCACACGACCGACACCGTGCCGTAGGCGAGCCACGGTCCGACCCCGCCGGCGGAGCTGGCGCCAGCGGTCCCAGGAGTCGCGTCTCCCGCGGCAGCCCCTGGTCGATCGGACGAGGAAGGCGACATGTCCGCCCCGGACGATACGCGACCGGGGCCGATCGAGGGTCCTCCAGGCCCCCGCCTGGGTCCCGCACCTCGCCCGCGCCCTGCGCCGGATACCGGAGGACGAGCCGCATCATGATGCGGCCCTGATAGACTCGGATGCATTAGAACCACGGTCACGCTTCCCGACGAGCTCCTCTCGAAGGCCCGGAAGGAAGCGCTGGAGAACGGGCAATCGCTGGCGGCGCTGGTGGAGGAGGCCCTGCGGGGGAAGCTCGGCCGAAAGCCGGCCAGGGCCGGAAGGGCCCGTCAGGCCTTGCCGACGTTCGGCCGCGGGGGGCTCCAGCCGGGCGTCCATCTCGACGACACGGCGTCCCTTCTCGACCTGACGGACAGGGATTTCAGCCGTTTCCGGGGGCTCCGGTGCCGCCACCCGTTCGACGGGTGACCGTCGTCGCCTCGCTCGAGACCCGTTCCGCCGCTCAGGGGGAGGCCAGCAGCCCTGCGAGGTCCTTTCCCAGCTCGTGCATGATCGACGGGAGCGCGCGGTTCCAGGCCGCGACGACCGCCTCCGCCGTCCGCTTCGGAAGCGGTTCTCGCCTCGTGTAGACCTTCCGGAGGACCGGCGATGTCCCGGGAACCGGGTCGCCCGGATAGACGGAAACCTCCAGCGACAGGACGCCTGCCGGCTCCCCGGGGCGCGTGAAGTCGCCCGACATCTCCTGGACGTTCACGTCGACCGTGAGGCCGCGGGAGCCCACCAGGCCCGGCATCACGCCGAGGACGCCAGGTTCACGGAGGAGATAGCCGCGAATCGCAGAGGTGAGGAGGGACCGGGGCGGGGCGGCGAGGGATGCGTAGTGGTCGATCTCCACGCGGTCTCCGCCGACGCGGTAGACGAGGGAGGAGTCGACGAAGAGGGGGTTCATGCGGACCGAGGGGAGCGCGATCAGGCGCGCCCCGGGCACGGGTGAAGGGAGCGGTCCGTCCGGCACGTCGATCGCGAAACGCTGGACGTCGAGCGCCGGCTTCGAGGCGCAGCCGGCGAGGACCGCGACGGCGGCGAGGACGAGGGGGGTGAAGAGGGCGATCGGCTTCCGGCGGACTGGACTCATTTCCTCTCCTCCTTCGCTTCACTCGCTGGTTTCGCTTCCTTCGCTGGCTTGGCTTCTTTCTCCAGAACGGATGCGGGCGCCGGGGCGCTGCCGAGGATCAGCTGGGACGGCTGCTTGCGGATCGTGGAGAGGGCGTCGGCGAGCTCCCGGGCGGCTACCCGGAGGTCGGCGAGCGTGTCGTTCAGCTCCCTGACGTCCACCCCGGAGAGACGGCCGACGGCCACCTGCAGTTTCGCGTTCGTGTCCTCGAGGCCGGCGATCATCCGGCGCAGGTCCTGGCCGATCTCCTCCGTGGGAATCACCTGGACCTTCGTCCGGGCGTCCTTCGCGAGCCCCTGGATCTCGGTCACGGCCGCGTCGGCGCTCTCGAGCGTCCTGGCGGCCCCGGTGGAAAGCCGCGCCGCGTCCAGCTCGCCGATCCGCCTGAGCGTCGCCTCCGCCGCGGCGAGCGTCTTCTCGATCTGGAGGCCGATCGCCTCGATGTCGATCCGCTCGATCTTGTCCAGCGCCTTGGCGACCGACCCCATCACCCGCCCCAGGCTGTTCGGCGCCGACGGGATGTAGGGGTACCGAGGCGCCGGCCAGTCGTAGACGAAGGGGGGGTTCTTTTCCGGATCGAGGAGGTCCAGCTGGACGGTGGCCACCCCCGTGATCACATTGGAGGTGACGAAGGCCCGGAGCCCCCACCCGACGTTCTGCTGCACGATCGCGTCGAAGTTGCTCTCCTTCGTGATCGGGATCGGGCTGACGCTGTCTTTCACCTCGAACTCGACGATCACGCAAGGGGTCTTCGTGCCCGGGTACCGGTTCCACGAGAAGTAGAGGCCGGTCACCTCCCCGACGACCACCCCTTTCAGCTTCACCGGCGAACCGATCGCCAGCCCGTCGACCTGTCCCGGGACGTACGTGACGAGCCGGTGCTTCTCCTCGAAGCTCTTGCGGATCCCGAAGACGAAGAGCCCCCCGAGGAGGAGGACGATCCCGCCCAGGACGAACAGCCCGATCCGGAAGTGGTGCGGTTTCTGGCTCATTTCGGCTGGCTCCTGTCCGTCTGGGCGCCCTCGGCCTCGCGGCGGAAGAATCTGAGGACGGCCTGGTCTTCCGACGAATCGGCGAGGGTCCTGGGCTTTCCTTCCGCCACGAGCGTCTTCCGCGAGGCATCCAGCATCACGCAGCGGTCCGCGATGGCGAAGATGCTGAGCAGCTCGTGCGTCACGACGACGAAGGTGATCCCGAAATTCCTGGCCAGGTCGAGGATCAGGGCGTCGAGACCCGCCGACGTGACCGGGTCGAGGCCGGCCGACGGCTCGTCCAGGAAGACGAGGGGCGGGTCGAGCGCCAGCGCCCGCGCGATCGCGGCCCTCTTCTTCATCCCGCCCGAGAGCTCCGACGGCATCCGGCGGCCGGCGTGCCCCAGCCCCACCATCTTCAGCCGCGTGTGGGCCAGGACGTCCCGCTGACGCAGGGAGAGGTCGGTGAACTCGTCCAGCGGGAGCCGGACGTTCTCGTGGACCGTCAGCGAGCCGAACAGGGCGCCGCTCTGGTACATCACCCCGAACGAGCGGAGGAGGGCCTGGCGCTCGTCCCCTTCGGCCGCCGCGACGTCCCGGCCGCCGACCAGGATCCTCCCTTTCATCGGCTTCTGGAGGCCGATCAGGTTCTTCAGGAGCGAGCTCTTTCCGCACCCCGAGCCGCCCAGGATGACGAAAACCTCGCCGCGCCGGACCTCGAAGCTGACGCCCGACATGACGATCCGCTCGCCGTAGCCGATCGTCACGTCCTCCACGCGAATCATCGGGCCAGGGGCTTCTCCGGGACTCGCGGCGGCGCTCATATCTTCAGCACGTAGGTCAGGACGGCGAAGAGGGCGTCGGCGGTGAAGACGGAGACGATTCCCGAGACGACGGCGCTCGTCGCGGCCTCTCCGACGGCGGCGGGGCCGTCCCCGGCCTGGAGGCCCCGGAGGCACGCGAGGCCGGCGACGAGAGTCCCGAAGACGACTCCTTTCGTCGTCCCGACCAGGAGGTCCGCCGGGTGGACGGCCCCCTGGAGGTGGGCCCAGGTGACGGCGAACGGGTACCCGAGCATCCCCATCACGATGCAGCCGCCGGCCACACCGAGGGCCACCGAGTAGAGGGTCAGGACGGGGGCCAGGAGGGTCCCGGCGACGACCCGCTGGACGACCAGGAAGCGGAGCGGGTCCAGGCCCATTGTCTCCAGGGCGGAGAGCTCCTCGTTCACCTTCATCATCCCGAGCTCCGCGGCGAGCGCCGGCCCCGAGCGGCCGGCGATGACGATGGCCGTGATGAGGGGCCCCAGCTCGCGGATCACGATGATGCCGATCGCGTCGGCGACGAAGACCTCGGCCCCCAGCTGCTTCAGCGGCTGCGCCGCCTCGAAGGCGATGATCAGCCCCACCAGCAATCCGACGAACGACACGAGGGGGAAGGCGTCCACCCCGGCCTTCTCGACGACCCGGAGGACCTCCGGCCAGCGCATCGCGCGCGGACGCCGGAGGCCCGCCACGAGAGCCGAGGTCAACGCTCCGACGAACTCGACCATCGCCCGGACGTCCGCGACGATCGAGAGGGCCCCTCGCCCGAGGGAGTGGATCCCGGCGGACTCGGCCGGCGACGAAATCGCCGCCTCCACCTCGTCGGGCGACGGGTAGGTGGCGAGGATGGCCTCCAGCTCCGGGCGGAGGCCCGAGATCGTCGCGCGGACCCCCGGGACGACGAGCCCGTTGGCCAGCTCCCAGAGGACCACCATCCCCGAGACGTCGGCGGAGTCGAGCCCGGAGGCGTCGACCGAGAGCGGTTCCGTAAGGACCCCGGCGAGCTTCACGACGAGGTCCCGTCGAGCGGCTCCCACGGTCCGGACGTCGAGAGCGCCTGTCAAGGAGACAAAGGCACCGCCGTCCTGCGCCTTTCCGACCTCGATTCCCGTCGCTGACGCGGGCATCCACAACCTCAGTCTCCACGATCAGAAAGTTTTCGCTTCCCGTCAAGCCAATTGCCCAGCAGCATGCAAAGTTATACAGGGAGGACGCTCTGCCGGCGGGAACATCTAGACTCGTCTTCGCATGAACGGACTCGAGCGTCCCCGGGCAGGCACCCGGGAGGCATGGCTCAGGCGGGCCTCGACGCCAGCGGCGGCGCTGGGGGCTCTTGCCCTCTTGTCGTGCGCTCCGTCCGGCGGGAGTCCTGCTGCTCCCGCGCCGACCCCTCCGACCGTCGGGGACACACGGGGGGCCGCGAGAACCCTGGCCGGGAAGGCCCCGGACGAGACCGCCTCTCTCGCAGACCTCCCCGAGGCGGTCGCCCAGCTCGAGCGGCTCCGGGAGAGCGTCGATCGGATCTGCGCCGCGGACCCGGCCGAGAAGAAGGCGATCGCGGAGCTCGATGCGGCCCTTCTCAGGTTCACGAGCCTCCGCGGGCGCCTGGAGCGGCTCCCGGTCGACGATCTGAGCGAGATCCATCGCATCATGGCCACCTCGGACGCCTGGGCCTCCTCGAAAGACGAGGTCGTCACGACGCGGCTCCGGAGAATCGAGAGGCGCCTCGCGCGCGTGGCCGAGCTGAAAGGGACATTCGGCGGTCTCTCGGCCCTCGCCGAGGAGGAATCGGCGCCGCCGGGGATCCGTCGCCGGGCCGGGGGCGCCCTCGCTCTCCTCGACGAGCTGGGCCGCCGCCTCGTGACGCGCCGGACGGAAGTCCTCGTCTCCGTCGACAAGCTCGCGGAGGTCCGGGGGAACGCCGCCGCCCTCCTGGCCGAGGCGGAAGGACATCTCGAGGAGGCGCAGGAGACGGCGGACCAGCTCTCCCGGGAGCCGATCTGGAGCCTCCGGCTCGCCGGCTGGAGCGGGTTCGACGGCGCGGCCAAGCGGCTCCACCGCGACGCGCGCCGGGTCCTCTCCTTCACTCAGGAGAACGCGGCGCGCTTCCTCGTGGTCTCTCTTCTCGTCTTCTGCGCGACCGCGGCCTTCCTCTTCCGTCTGGGCCGCCGAGCCCCCGGCAGGGACGGGACCGACCCGCCTCCCGCCGCCTCGCAACTGATCCAGGAGATCTCCTGGGTGGCGGCGGTTCCTCTCGCGGTCGCCCTCATCGTCCTGGCGACCCCGCCGGCGCCCCCCGCGTTCTACTCGCTCGCGCTGCTCCCCGCCGCTCCTGCCGCTGCGTGGATCGTCGTGAAGGTCCTCGGACCCGGGATCGCGAGGACGGTCTGGGTCCTCGCCGCTTCGGTCGCGATCCTTCCTCTCCGCGGCGCCCTCGAGTTCTTCCCGCTCGTGGGCCGCCTCGTCTTCCTTCTTCAGACGCTCCCCCTGGCGGCCGTCCTCGCCTTCGACTTCCGGAAGGAGCGCTGGAACGACCTGATCCCGGACGTCCGCTTCGCGCGTGCTCTCCAGAAGGTCGCCTGGACCCTCGCGGCGATCCTCGGGGCTGCCGCCGCCGGGACGATGGGGGGCTGGCTTCGGCTCTCGAACTGGCTGGGGCTCGGCGCGCTCGAGACGCTGGCCGGGATCGTCATGGTAGCCGCGACCTACCTGGTCCTCGTGGAGGTTCTCCGGACCGTCGTCTCCTCGAGCAGCGCGCAGGGACTTCTCTCCGTCCGGAACCATGCCGAAGACGTCCTCGCGTTCGGGGTGAAGACCCTGCGCGGCGTCGCGCTGACGGCCAGCGTCGTCATCGCGCTCGTCTCCTTCGAGCTCCTCGCTCCCGCCCTTCCGTACCTCCACCGTTTCTTCCGCGCGAGCATTCCTCTCGGCTCGATGTCGATCTCGGTCGGCTCCGTCGTCTCGTTCGGCCTGGTCCTGGCGGGGGTCTTCTTCTTCTCCCGCGCCCTCTCGTTTCTCCTGGACAAGGAACTGCTCCCCCGCCTCCAGCTCGGACGCGGGATGGCCTACGCGATCTCGGTCTCGACTCGCTATCTCGTCCTCGTCGCGGGCTTCGTCCTCGCATCGGGGGCGGCCGGGATCGACCTGTCGAAGATCGGGTTCCTCGCGGGAGCGCTCGGCGTCGGGATCGGCTTCGGCCTCCAGAACATCGTTTCCAACTTCATCTCGGGCCTCATCCTCCTCTTCGAGCGGCCGATCCAGGTCGGCGACACGGTCGACGTCGCGGGGACGGTCGGCACGGTGACGCACATCGGGATCCGGGCCTCCACCGTCCGCTCGGCGGACGGCGCGGAGGTCGTCGTCCCGAACGCCGACCTGATCTCCAAGCCCCTGATCAACTGGACCCTCTCCGACCGCCAGCGCCGCTTCGACGTCGTCGTGGGCGTCGCTTACGGGTCGCCGCTGGAAACGACCGCCCAGGCACTTCTCGCGGCCGCGAAGCGGACCCAGGGCGTCCTCGCCGGGCCCGCCCCCGAGGCGTTCTTCCAGACGTTCGCCGCGAGCTCGCTCGACTGGTCGCTCCGGGTCTGGGCCCTGCAGGACGAGGCGCCCCAGGTCCTCAGCAACCTGAAGCGGGCGATCAGCGAGGAGCTCGCGCGGGCGGGGATCGAGGTCCCCTTCCCGCAGCGGGAGATCCGCATCCGCTCGGTCGCTCCGGAGGCGCGAGACGTCCTGAGTGGGACTCCGGACCCGGCCTGACCGGGCGGGCACCTTCCCCAACGTTCGCTGCCCGAAGGAGCCGGCCAAGGAGCGTTCCAGGAGAGGCAGCCCCGCTCGCCGTCTCTCGAGCCGCCTCGGGCCTCCCGGGGGCAGCTTGCCCTCGGGCTCCGGCGCCCCGATCATCCGCCTCGTGAAACGCGTCGAGAAGATCCTGATCGGCCTGGGCCTCCTCCTCCTGAGCGTCTCCGCCGTCGCGTGGGCGTACGGCCGGATCAGCGCGTGGGCGAGCCTCAGGGCGTTCGAGAACGCGACCTCGGCCGTCCGGAAGACCGAGACCGCTGCCGCCACGGCGGTTCCATCGGCGGCCCCGGAGCACTCGGCCTCCTCCTCCGTCTCGCCTCCGGTCCCGTCGCCCGCGGCTGCGGCCGCGCCGGCTCCCGCCGCCGCCGCTCCGAGCGCTGCCGCCGGCGGGCTGGATTTCTCCCTCTGGTCGTCACGGAGGGTCAGCGCCTATCGAGAGAGCCTCCGAGCGGCCGTGGGGGTTCCCCTGGCGGTCCTCCGGATCCCGAGGATCGGGGTGGTCGTCCCCGTGCTCGAGGGGACCGACGACTTCAGCCTGAACCGGGGGGTGGGGCACATCGAAGGGACGCCGCGCCCCGGAGAGCCTGGAAACGTCGGGATCGCCGGGCACCGCGACGGCTTCTTTCGCGGGCTGAAGGATGTCGCCGCCGGCGACCGGATCGAGATGGTCACAGCGAAGGGGACCGAGACCTACCGGATCGACAGGATCACGATCGTCGCCCCCGAGGAGGTCTCGGTCCTCGACGCGACCCCTTCTCCGCACGTCACCCTGGTCACGTGCTATCCGTTCTACTTCGTCGGCGACGCTCCGCAGCGGTACATCGTCCGGGGGACCCGGATCGAACCGACCGGCGGCCGCCCGTAGTCCGCGAGCGAGGCGGACGGTCCGGTCGCCCGGATGCCGTTCATTCCCGTCATTTCTCGACGGTTGCCGGGAGTTCCGCGGAAAGACAGAATCCGCAGGTCGAATCCGACGAGGAGGAACCCCGATGGTTCACAGGCAGATGTCCGGTTCGTTGACCCTGGCCCTGGCCGCCGCCCTCGTCCTGGGCGGCTGCGCCAAGCAGGAAGGGACGTTCGAGAAGGCCGGCAAGAAGGCCGACGCCGCGATCGAGGACGCCGGGAAGAAGGTCGAGGAAGCCGGCAAGAAGATCGAGGCCGCGGGAGACAAGGCGGCCGACGCGGCCAAGGAAGCGGCCGAGAAGGCGAAGGCCGTCGGCAAGGACGTGGCCGCCGGCGCCGAGAAGGCCGCCAAGGACGTCAGCGACGCGGCCAAGTCCGGTGCCGCCGAGGTCAAGAAAGAATATAAAGACGCCACGAAGAAGTAACCGGCGCTCCGGCCCTACCCCACGTCAGAGGTCGTAGTACATCTCGATCTCGTAGGGGTGAGGGCGGTTCCGGACCTCCCTCTCCTCGAGCCGTTTCTTCGCGATCCAGCGCCGGATCAGATCCTCGCTGAAGACTCCCCCTTGGAGCAGGAAGGCATGGTCCGCCTCGAGGGCGTCCATCGACGCGTCGAGCGAGGTCGGGAGCGACTTGATCGTGGCGCGCTTCTCGGGCAGCCACGAGAAGATGTCCTCGTCCACTGGCCCGAACCCGAGGGCAGTCGGGTCGAGGTTGCGCTGGATGCCGTCGATCCCGGCCATCAGCTGTGCGGCCATGGCGAGGTAGGGGTTCGCCGTGGCGTCGGGCGGGCGGAACTCCAGGCGGGCCGACTCGGAGGTGTTGGCGTACTTGGGGATCCGGATCGCCGCGCTCCGGTTACCGAGGGAGAAGATCGCGCTGACGGGCGCCTCGTAGCCCGGGACGAGCCGGCGGTAGGAATTGGTCGACGGGTTCGTCAGCGCCATCACCGCGCCGCCGTGGAGCAGGAGCCCCGCGATGTACGACCGGGCGAGGGCGCTGATCGTCCCGTACCCGGCCGGGTCGTGGCAGACGTTGACCCCGCCCTTGTGGAGCAGCTGGTGGAAATGCATCCCGGACCCCGCCTCGGCGAAGAGCGGCTTGGGCATGAACGTCGCCGTCATCTTCGCCTCGAGGGCGGTCATCCGGGTGACGTACTTGACGAGGAGGACGGCGTCCGCCGCCCGGAGCATCGGGAGTATGGGAATCTCGATCTCGCACTGCCCGGGGCCGCCGACCTCGTGGTGGTGGTACTTCACGTCGACACCCATCGCCTCGAGGTGCTTGGAGATCCGCGAGCGGATGTTGAAGAGGTGGTCCGCGGGCGGAATGGCGTGATAGCCGCCGTGCTTGGGGATCGAGTAGCCGCTCCCCAGCTCGCTGCTCTTCCAGTCCGCCTCGATCGACTGCACCTCGTACGAGGCGACGTTCATCCCGTTCTCGTACGAGACCCCGTCGAAGACGTAGAACTCGAACTCGGGCCCCCAGTGGCTCGAGTCGGCGATCCCGGTGGCGGCCAGGTGCTCCTCCGCCCGCCGCGCGATGCTCCGCGGGTCGTAGGGGAAGAGCTGCCGCGTGTCGGCCTCCAGCGTCGTGCAGACGAACGAGAGGGTCGGGCTCTCCCAGAACGGGTCGACGAAGCCGGTCGAGAGGTCGGGGACGAGGACCATGTCGCCGGCGCTGATCGTCTTGAACCCGACGCTCGAGCCGTCGAACCCCACCCCCTCGGCGATCAGCTTCTCGTCGAAGCGCCCTTCAGGGACCGTGACGTGGTGCCAGCGGCCCCAGAGGTCGCAGAACTTGAGGTCGACCATCTCGATCGACCGGTCGTCGAGGAACGCCCGGACCTCTTCGAACGTGCGGAACATGAGCACCTCTCCCTGGCCCGCCTCTTCCTGGCGGACGCGTCGTCCCGGAGGCTTCTCTGGAGCTAGAGAGCCTTGTGGGCCCCGTCGCAGTAGGGCGGGTTCTTGGAGACCTTGCACTGACAAAGGTAGGCCTCCTTCGCCTCCCCGGCGGTGAAGGCCATCGGCGTGAACCCCGTTCCCTTGTGGGCACCGTCGCAGAACGGCTGTCCCTTCGACTCTCCGCACGTGCACCAGTGATAGGTCTTCCCCGCCTCGAGCTTCACGGCCACGGGCTTCTTGGCGGCAATCTTCGGTTCGGGCATCTCTTGCTCCTCTTTGCACCGCGCGGTTGATCCGCTCGGGTACGACCCTTCAAGGCGACAAGCGTGCCAGCCGAGGCATCGTCTGTCCGCGGTAGTTTGCCCCCCGGAAGTCCCGGGGGGGGCTCGAATCGACCCGGCCGACTCTGGATCCGGCGGAAACGGGGGGAATGACCCCCGGTCGGCCGGGCCGAGAGGCCTCAGTCGAACTGGACCGACCGCTTCGTGAAGGCCCCGTCCATCCACCAGCCGGAGATCGGGAAGGTAACCCTTGGCACGGCGTCGGCCGCTGCCCCGCCCCCGGTGGCAGGGCTTGCCGCCGATCCCGCCGCTGCGCCAACAGCCACGAGGAGCGGCGCGTAGTGCTCCCAGGTCGGGAGGGCCGTCCCGGCAGCCGGGGCGCGGCGCTGGAAGTCCTGGAGCGCGTCCACGTCGAATCGCGACAGGGCGTCGGCCACCCACGCGTCGAATTTCACGGCCCACGCCGGCGTGCCCGGCCGGAAGGCATAGCGCATGTTGTGGGTCAAGAACCCGCTGCCGAAGAGCAGCACCCCCTCGTCGCGCAGCGGGGCGAGCGCTCGGCCGAGCGCGAACAGGTCGGCCGGGACGAGCCCGGGGATCGAGAGCTGGAGGACGGGAACGTCGGCCCTCTCGTACATCGCCACGAGCGGCACGTAGGCCCCGTGGTCGAGGCCGCGCCGAGGGTCGTCCGCCGAGGCGATCCCCTTCGCGCGCAGCAGCTCCCGCACCCGGGCGGCCAGGCCGGGCGCTCCAGGGGCGGGGTACTTCGTCCGGTAGTACTTCTCGGGAAAACCGCCGAAATCGTAGACGAGCGGCACCGGGGTCGTGGCTCCGAGGGTCGCGGGCCGGGCCTCCCAGTGGGCCGAGAGCATCAGGATGCCCGTCGGCCTCGGCATCGCCTTCGCCCACGCCGCCAGCTCCGACATCCAGACGGCGTCGTCGAGCAGTACCGGAGCCCCGTGCGCCGCGAAGATCACCGGCATCCGGCGGCCGGCCCCGCCCTCCATGGACCCCTTCGTCGACGATTCCATCGCCATTCCCTCCTGCCGCGCGAACGCGAGGACCGCGGGCGTCAGCGCCGCGAGCGTGAGAAGCGCATCTCTCCGGTTCATGACGTCCACCAGCTCTCTCCGCACGAGCGGTCGATCGAGTTTGCATCCGCCGTCCCCGATCGGGGGCACGCCGCGTGCCGTCGGCTGCCGGAGTGCCGCGGGAGGCTTAGACTTTCTCCATGGAAAAGACGCTCGTCCCGTCCCCGGCGCCGGCCCCAGCCTCCTCCCACCCGCATTCCCGCGGGGCCGCCCGCTGGGACTGGTGGGACTGGTGGCAGGACCGAAAGAGCCGGTGGGTCCGGGATCCGAGTCCCCAGATGGACGCCGGCCTCTTCCGTGCCCTCGCCGCCGGCACCGGCCTCCCCGCCATCCACCAGAAGTCGACCTTCCCGTTCCACAGCGTGAAGGACGGCGCCGAGCGGTTCCACGGGTTGTCCAAGGGGGGCGAGCGCTCCTACGCCCGGATCTACACCCGCCTCGGGAACCCGACGACCGAGTACCTCGAGAGGGTCCTCTTCCAGCTGGAGGCGCACCACGTCATCGAGAAGGCGCTCGCCGAGGACGAGAAGGAGGCGACGATCGGGAGCCTGATCTTCAGCTCGGGGATGGGGGCAATCTCGGCCCTCCTCCTCTCGCTCGTGAAGTCGGGCGACGCCGTCCTGGCCGGCAACGTCTACGGCTGCACCGACAGCTTCGTCCGGAACCTCGCCAAGTTCGGCGTGGAGGCGCTCTTCTGCAACATGGGGGACACCACCGAGGTGGCCCGGATGCTCGACGAGCACCCGAACGTCGTGGCGATCTTCCTCGAGACGCCCGAGAACCCGACGCTCCGGCTGGCCGACATCGAGGCGATCTCCCGGCTGACCGAGGAGCACGGCGTCCTCCTGATCGTGGACAACACCTTCTGCTCCCCCTACCTCCAGCAGCCCTTCCGCCTGGGGGCCGACTTCGTCATCCACTCCCTCACGAAGTTCATCAACGGCCACTCGACCTCGGTCGGCGGCGCGCTCCTCGGCCCCTTCCGGTTCATGAAGGCCGACTTCTTCTCCTGGTACAAGGACCTCGGAGCCACGCCGTCCCCGTTCGATTCGTGGCTCAACTCGGCCAACGTCCAGAGCCTCGCCGTGAGGCAGGACGCCGAGTGCGAAAGCGCCGAGCTGATCGCCCGCTTCCTCGTCACCCACTCGGCCGTGGAGAGCGTGACGTGGCCCTTCCTGGAGGGCTTCCCCCAGGCCGACCTGGCCCGCAAGCAGATGCGCCGCGGCGGTTCCCTGATCAGCTTCGAGGTGAAGGGGGGCGTCGGCGCGGGCGAGAAGGTGATGAACTACTTCGCCCGCAAGGACGTGCCGATGGAGCTGGCAGTGAGCCTCGGCTCCACCATCACGTACATCGAGCACCCCGCCTCCATGACCCACGCGGTCGTCCCGGATGCCGACCGGATCGCCCGCGGGATCACGCCGGGACTGATCCGCCTGTCGGTGGGGCTGGAAGGGGCCGACGTCCTGATCCACCACCTGGACCGGGCGCTGGCGCCGGCCGGCCCGTTTACTATCGCCCGGTGAGAGTTCGACCGTCCGCCTCCTTCGCCATCCGCCTGCAGTCCGTCTTCCGTCTCTCCGGCGCTGGCGCCCTCCTCGCCGCCCTGCTCCAGCTCGCGCCCGCCCCCCTCCTCGCCGACGAGGGGGAGTGGCCGCCGGAGCAGCTCGCGGCCATCCCGAAGGACCGCTGGGCCGAGCTGAAGGGGCGCGGGATCGCGCTTTCGGCCAAGGACCTCTGGGACGGTCAAGGGGGCGGGCTGATGACCGCCGTCGTCGACCTGGGGGGCTGCACCGCCTCGTTCGTCTCCCCCGAGGGGCTCCTCGTCACGAACCACCACTGCGCCTTCGGCGCGATCCAGCTCGCCTCGACGCCCGAGAAGAACTACCTTGCGGACGGCTTCGTGGCGAAGGGGCGCGCGGACGAGGTCGAGGCGCGGGGCGGGGCCTCGCGGGTCTCCGTCCTCACCGCCACGGAGGACGTCACCGTCCGCGTCCGCGGCCCCGAGTCGGCTTTCGCCAGGGCCAGGACCGACCTGGCGAGGTACGAGGCGGTGGAGCGGACGCGCAAGGAGATCGTCGCCGAGTGCGAGAAGGAGGAGGGGGTCCGCTGCGTCGTCTCCCCCTTCTGGGACGGGTCCGAGTACCGCCTGATGCGGCGGATCGAGCTCAGGGACGTGAGGCTCGTCTACGCCCCGCCGCGCGGCGTCGGCGACTTCGGGGGCGAGGAGGACAACTTCCGCTGGCCCCGCCACACCGGCGACTTCACCTTCCTCAGGGCTTACGTCTCGCCGCAGGGGAAGCCGGCACCTTTCGCCAAGGAGAACGTCCCCTACCGTCCGAAGAGCTGGATCCGAGTCTCGCCGGACGGCGTGAAGGACGGCGACGCGGTGATGATCGGCGGCTACCCGGGGAGGACTCTCCGGCACCTGAGCGCCTCGGCCGTCGAGTCGTGGGAGAGCTGGCAGTTCCCCCTTCGCTCCAGGACCAACGCCGACCTGATCGCGATCCTGGACGCCGAGGGGAAGAAGGACCCCGCCGTCGCCCTGAAGGTCGCCTCGCAGATCAAGTCGCTCGGGAACGGCGAGACCAATGCTCGTGGACAGATCGAGGGGCTGCGGCGGAACGGCGTTCTCGAGCGGACCCGGAAGGAGGACGCGGCCATGGGCGCCTTCCTCCTCACCCACCTGGAGCTCCCCATCACCGTCCGCACCTCCCCGGCCGCGCTCGAGGCGGTCCTCGCCGTGCAGCGGCAGGGGCGCGACCGGGCCTACTTCCTCGGGCTGATCGAGCGGGGGTCGGGATACCTCGGCTCGGCGATCTCGGCCCTGATCCGCGCGGACGAGCGCAAGAAGCCCGACCTCGAGAGAGACGCCGGGTACCAGGACCGCGACCTGGACCGGGCGAAGCAACGCGAGAAGGACCTGACCCGCTCGCTCGTCCCAGGGGTCGCCCGCAAGGCGCTCGCCTACATGGTCGAGAAGACGATGGCGGCCTCCACGGCCGAGGGCGAGCCGATCCGCGCCTTCGTCGAGACATTCGGCGCGGAGAGCCGCGCGGCCGAGATCGAGGAGAAGCTGGCCGCCTTCGACGCCGTGACGCTCCTCGCCGACGAGAAGAACCGCCTCCAGGGGCTGGAGGCGGCCTCCGAGCCGCTCCGGGCCTCGGATGACCCGTACCGGAAGCTCGCCGCGGCGCTCAAGCCAGACTTCGACGCCATCCGGCGAAAGGAGAAGGAGATCGGCGGCGCCCTCCTCGTCGTCCGGCCCCGCTGGCTCAGGGCGCGGCGGGCCTTCGAGGCCGGCCAGGGGAAGCCGCTCTATCCCGACGCCAACGGCACCCTTCGCCTCTCGTTCGCCTCGGTGAAGGGGTACTCCCCGCGCGAGGCGGTCACCTACACCCCCCGGACGACCCTCGCCGGCGTGCTGGAGAAGGAGCGGGGCAAGGAGCCGTTCGCGGTTCCGGCGAAGGTGCTGGAGAAGGCCCGGGCCGGCGACTTCGGCCGCTGGGCTCCGGCCGGCCAGAGCGTCCCCGTCGGGTTCCTGACCGACGGCGACACCACCGGCGGGAACTCCGGCAGCCCGACCCTGAACGGCAAGGGCGAGCTGGTGGGCCTCAACTTCGACCGGGTGTGGGAGAACGTGGCGGGGGACTTCGGCTGGAACGCCGACCGCTCCCGGAACGTCAACGTCGACATCCGGTACGCCCTCTGGATGGCGGAGAAGGTCGACGGGGCGGAGGCGCTCCTGACCGAGCTCCTCGGCGCCCGTTGAGCGCCCCGGCTCCGGAGGGAGGAGTGCGCCCCTCTCCCCTCCGGGAGATCGTGCAGCCGTTCGTCGACCTGGTCCACGCCCCCCGCGCCCTCTGGGCCGTCAACCTCACCAGCCTGGTGGAGGGCTTCGTCTACTTCGGGATGCTCATCTACCTGGCGATGTACTTCAACAAGTACGCCGCCGTCGGCGACCGAGAGGCGGGGTGGATGGTGGGCGCCCTGACGGCAGGGGTCACCCTCTGCATGCTCTTCTTCGGCGGGACGGCGGACCGGTGGGGAATCCGCCGGACCTTCGTCGCGTCGATCCTGATCATGCTGGCGGGGCGGATCGTCCTCGCCGTGGGGCCGGGCCTCGGCCTCCGGACCGGGGGACTCCTCACTCCCTTCAACGCCCTGGCCACGCTCGGCATCCTCCTGATCGTCGTCGGCTACGGGATCTACTACCCGGCCGGCTACGCCGCCGTCCGCCAGTTCACGACCCCCGCGACGGCCAGCATGGCCTTCGCGATGCTCTACGCCGTGATGAACCTGGGCGGCTGGCTGCCCAGCTTCATGTCGCCGGTCCGCGAGCGGTTCGAGATCCGGGGCGCCTACGGCTTCTACGCCGCGGCGAGCGCCCTGGGCCTCGTGGCCTTCGTGATCCTGCTCAGCAAGGCGACCGAGGCGAAGGCCATCGCGGTCGGGAAGGCGGCCTCGGACGCGCCGAAAGAGAAGGAAGCAGCGGGCCCCCCGACGGGGTCTCCGCTCCTCTCGCGGATCGGACACTGGATCCGGAACCACCCGATCGCCGACGCGAAGTTCGCCGCCTTCATCTTCTGCCTGATCCCGGTCCAGACCCTCTTCGCCTACAACTGGCTGGTCCTCCCCCAGTACGTCAACCGGGCCTTCTCCGGGACCTGGGTCGGGGAACGGTTCGAGATGGCGACGAACCTCAACTCGCTCCTCATCTTCATCCTCTGCCCGATCGTCGCCGCCCTCTCCGGCCGCGTGAAGGTCTACGACATGATGATCCTGGGGACCGGCGTGATGGCCGCCCCCGCCTTCATCCTCGCCCTCGGCCCGTCGGTCGCCGGCCTCTTCGCCTACGTCGTCCTGATGACGGTCGGCGAGGCGATGTGGCAGCCGCGGTTCCTCCAGTACGCCGCCGAGATCGCCCCGGAAGGGCGGACCGGCGCCTACATGGGGGTGGCCCAGTTCCCCTGGTTCCTGACGAAGATGCTCGTCCCGATCTACTCGGGGGCCGCCCTGGCCCGCTACTGCCCCGAGCCGGGGAAGGGCGCGCAGGAGACGGGGACCATGTGGCTCCTGTTCGGCGCCCTGGCGATCTCGAGCCCCCTCTTCCTGATCCTGGCCAGGGGCTGGCTCGGGAAGGACTTCAAGACGCGGGCCTGACGGCCGGCTCCCCCAGGGGCGCCCGGACGAGGGGAACGTAGGTCGGCCCCTTAGGCGAGAGGTCGCTCCGGAAGAGGACGATCTCGCGGGCGGCCACGGTCCCGAACGGAGCGGAGGCTCCCCGTTCGAGGGCTTCGCGGAACGGCCGGCCCGGGACCCCGCGGGGGTCCTTGACCCGCCCGATCGTCAGGTGGGGGGAGAACGGCCGAGGCTCCTCCGGGAAGCCGGCCTCCCCGAAGGCCTCCTCCACGGCCCCGGCGAGGGAGATGAGCGCGTCCCGTCCCTTCCCGCATCCAGCCCACACGATCCGCGGCGGTCCCGCCGGAGGGAAGGCTCCGAGCCCTTCGAGGGCGAGGTCGAACGGAGGGGTCCGCTCGGCCGCCCGCTCGACCGCCTGGCGGGCCCCGGCGATGCGGTCGTCCGGCGTCTCGCCCAGGAACTTCAGGGTGAAGTGGTACTGGTGCGGCGCCACCCACCGGATGCCCGAGAAGGGCAGCCGGCCGGAGGCGGAACGGAGAGCCGGCTCGACGCCGGGACCGGCCTCGAGCGCCACGAAGCAGCGGACGGCCCTACTCCTGCTCGGCCCCGGATTCCGACTCGTCGTCGGCCCCGAAGAAGAAGTACTCTCCGCACCCCCGGCTGCAGTAGTTCCGCGCGCCGAACCGGTGGGCGCAGTAGAGGCAGAACCCCCGCTTGCAGACGGGACACGTGTCCATCTCCAGGGGCTCGCACATCCGGCCGCACTTTTCGCAGACCTGGCCGGTGGGTCCTTCTTCCAGCTCGAGTTCCACGGCCGCTATTGTATCCGCCACTCGTCTGCTAACATCCGCCGCCCCGCGCCCGGCCGGTCCGGGAGCCCCGATTGGCGGTGTAGCTCAGCTTGGTCTAGAGCAGGCGTCTCATAAGCGCCGGGTCACTGGTTCGAACCCAGTCACCGCCACCATTTCCATCCGAAGGAGATGCTCTTGAAGGAACACGTCGTTCTCCTCCTAGCTGTTTCCGCATTCTCGTTTCTCTCGGCCCTGCCGGCCGCCGGGGCCGAAGGGAAGGCGGAAGGGTAGACGCCGCTCCGGACGTGCCGGGCGAACCGCTCTTCCCGAGGGTCGAGGAGCATCTCCGGGCCTCCGGCCTCCTGGGCGGGGCCCGGGAGGTGATCGCCGCCGTGTCGGGCGGGAGCGACTCCACGGCCCTCGTCCTGCTCCTGGCCGGGGGGTCGGGAGCCCTGGGGTTCCGCCTCCACGCCGTCCACGTCCGGCACCTCCTCCGCGGCGGCGTGGCCGAACGGGACGCCGAGGAAGCCGGACGGCTCGCGGGCAGGCTCGCCCTCCCCTTCCGGGCCCTCGAGGCCGACGTCCCCGCCGGCCGCAAGAAGGGCGAGAGCCTGGAGGCCGCCGCCCGCCGGCTCCGGTACGCGGCCCTGCTCGCCGTGGCGGCGGAGCTCGGGCCCGGGACTTTCGTGGCGACCGGGCACACCCTGGACGACCAGGCCGAGACGGTCCTCCTGAACCTCGGCCGCCACGCCGGCCGGACCAGGGGGGGCATCCGCGAGAAGCGTCCCGACGGCGTCGTGAGGCCGCTCCTCCCCTTCCGGCGGGAGGAGCTCCGGGCGTACCTCGTGGAGAGGGGGATCCCCTGGCGCGAGGACGAGACGAACGACGACCGGCGCCTCGCGCGGAACAGGATCCGGCACGAGACCCTGCCGGCGCTGGAGCGCCTCGCTCCCGGCTCCGCCGAGCGCCTGGCCCGCGCGGGAGCCGCCTGGAGCCGCCGTCTGTCGGCCCTGGACGAGGGGATCGACCGGGCCCTCGCCGAACGGCAGGCCCCCCTGGAAGGCCCGTGGCCCAGGGAGCTCTTCCGGGCGATCGGCGCCCCGGCGGCCTCCCGCCTCCTGGTCCGGGCGGCCGGCCGGTCCGGCGGCGTCCCCGGCAGGATCCAGCTCCAGAGGTCGGTCGCCCGCCTCCTGGCCGAGGCCCCCTTTTCCGAGGCCCTGGCCGGGGGACGCGTCATCGCGGAACTCCGGGCGGTCCGGATGACCCGTGCTGCTAAACTGACTGGGTGAACTTCGCTTACGACGAGCGGTACACCGCCGCCGACATCGCTCGGCGTGTCCAGGACGTGGCCCGGCGGATCTCGAACGACTACCCCGACGACACGGTCGTCCTCATCGGAATCCTGAAAGGCGGAGCGTGCCTGACGGCGGACCTGGCCCGGGCAATCGGGCGGCCCGTGCGCCTCGAATACATCGACGTCCTCCGGGGGGGCGAGGAAGAGATCATCGACTTCCAGTTCGTCCGGAACTTCCAGGTCGCCGGGACCGACATCATCATCGTCAAGGACGTCATCCGGAGCGGGATCATCGAGGGGTACCTGATGGACCAGCTCCGCGAGGAGAAGCCCCGTTCGGTCCGGTTCGCCTGCCTCGTGGACCGTCCCCAGGAGAGGAAGAGCTCCCTCTTCGTGGACTACGTCCTCTTCCCGTCCGAGGAGGGGGTCCTGGTCGGATACGGAATGGAATACCGCGGATCCGGGGGAAGCTTCCCCTTCATCGCCACGGTCCGGTCTGCCGGCGACGCTCCCTTCGGCCAGGCATCTCCCCGGGCCAAGTCCGGGGCCTGAACCCGGGCTCCCCTCTTCAACGTACTAGGCAGGGAGCGAGGGAATCGTGAACACTTCCGCAAAGAACATCCTCCTGTGGCTGGTCATCCTGGTCGTCATCCTCCTGTTGTTCCAGGTGCTCAACTGGGGCAAGGGCGCGGCGGCGACGGTCCCGTTCAGCGACTTCATGGAAATGGTCGGCCGGGGCGAGATCGACAAGGTGACGATCCGCGGCCAGGAGATCCGGGCCCAGAAGAAGGGGGTCCCCGAGACCCAGCCCGGCATCCGGACCTACGCGCCGGCCTACAACGAGCTGGTCAAGGACCTCCGCGACAAGAACGTGAAGATCAACGCCGAGGAGCCACGCGAGGGGGGCCTCCTCGTCATGTTCCTCCAGTGGGCGCCGATCCTGTTCCTCATCGGCCTCTGGATCTTCATCATGCGGCAGATGCAGTCGGGCGGGAACCGCGCGATGGCATTCGGGAAGTCCCGCGCCAAGCTCCTCACCCCGAACCAGAAGAAGGTGACGTTCAAGGACGTCGCCGGCTGCGACGAGGCCAAGGAAGAGCTGTCCGAGATCATCGAGTTCCTGAAGGACCCGTCCAAGTTCCAGAAGCTGGGCGGGAAGATCCCGAAGGGGGTCCTGATGATGGGCCCGCCCGGGACCGGCAAGACGCTTCTCGCCCGCGCGGTCGCGGGGGAGGCGAACGTCCCGTTCTTCTCGATCTCGGGCTCCGACTTCGTCGAGATGTTCGTCGGCGTCGGCGCGAGCCGCGTCCGCGACCTCTTCGAGCAGGGGAAGAAGAGCGCCCCCTGCATCATCTTCATCGACGAGATCGACGCGGTCGGTCGCCACAGGGGCGCCGGCCTGGGCGGCGGGCACGACGAGCGCGAGCAGACGCTGAACGCCCTCCTCGTCGAGATGGACGGCTTCGAGGGGAACGACGGCGTCATCCTCGTCGCCGCGACCAACCGCCCCGACGTCCTCGACCCGGCCCTCCTCCGCCCAGGCCGGTTCGACCGGCGCGTCGTCGTCGACCGCCCCGACGTCAAGGGACGCGAGGGGATCCTCAAGGTCCACACCAAGACCATCCCGCTCTCCGACGACGTCGACCTCTCGGTGGTCGCCCGCGGGACCCCCGGCTTCGCCGGAGCCGACCTGGCGAACCTGGTGAACGAGGCCGCCCTGGCCGCGGCCCGCGTCGACAAGAAGAAGGTCGAGATGACCGACTTCGACTACGCCAAGGACAAGGTGATCATGGGGGCGGAGCGGAAGTCGATGGTCATGTCCGGCGACGAGAAGAAGATCACCGCCTTCCACGAGGCCGGGCACGCCCTGGTCGCCTCGTTCGAGGAGCACACCGACCCGCTCCACAAGGTGACGATCATCCCGCGCGGCCGCGCCCTCGGCCTGACCCAGCAGCTCCCGATGGAGGACAAGTACACCTACTCGAAGGAGTACATCGAGGCCGAGCTGGCCGTGATGATGGGCGGCCGCCTCGCCGAGGAGGTCTGCCTGGGCCAGATCACGACGGGCGCCTCGAACGACTTCGAGAAGGCGACCTCGATGGCGAAGCGGATGGTCTGCGAGTGGGGAATGAGCGAGATGGGACCGATGGCCTACGGGAAGCCCGAGGGGGAGATCTTCCTCGGACGCGACTTCTCCCGCCAGCCCGACTACTCCGAGGACACCGCCCGCAAGATCGACTCCGAGGTGAACCGGATCGTCGCCGCCTCGTACAACCGGGGGAAGAGGATCATCACCGACCACCGCGTCGCCCTCGAGGCGATCGCGAACGTCCTCCTGGAGAAGGAGTCCCTCGACGGCGAGGAGATCTACTCGATCATCCAGGAAAAGACCGGCCACGACGTCGGGACGCGGCACCGCCGCGCGGAACCTACGCCGGCCCCGGTCGCGCCCGTCGCCCCGGCGGCCTCCACGAAGCCGGAAGAGGGAGCCTCCGCGGCCCCGGCCGGCCTGATCCCCCTCCCCGCGTGACCACTCCCCCGCCCGTCCGGATTGCCCTTCCGGACGGGCGGGTCCTCGCCCTCTGGCCGCTCCCCGGCGTGATGGCGATCCTGAACGTCACTCCCGACTCGTTCTCGGACGGCGGCCGGTTCGACTCGGCCGCGGCCGCGATCGACGAGGGGCTCCGCAGCGCGGACCTGGGAGCTGCGATCGTCGACATCGGCGGCGAGTCGACGCGGCCGAAGGGGACCGCCTACGGCGAGGGGGCGGACGAGGTGAGCGAGGCCGAGGAAACGCGGCGGGTCCTCCCCGTCGTCGAGGCGCTCCGGGACAGGCGCCCGTCGCTCCCGATCTCCATCGACACCCGCCGGACCGCGGTCGCCAGGCGGGCCCTCGACGCCGGCGCCGACATCGTGAACGTCGTCACCGGCCTGGACGTCCCGGATGACCTCCTGGAGCTGGTGGCGGAGCGGGGAGCGGGGCTGGTCCTCGGCCACTGCCGCGGCACGCCGCAGACGACGTCCCGCGTCTCGCGCTTCGTCGACGTCGTCCGGGAGGTCGCGGCCGACCTGGACGCCGCCCGGACGCGCGCGCTCGCCGCCGGGGTCTCCCCCGCCGCCCTCTTCGTCGACCCGGGCTTCGGCTTCGGGAAGGACCCGGGGCAGAACTTCGCCCTCCTCGGCGCGCTCGACCGGCTGGCGCCCGAGGGAGTCCCGCTCGTTGCCGGCGCGTCGCGGAAGGAGTTCCTCGGGAAGGCCTCGGGGCTCCCCCCGCGAGAACGCCTCCCTGAATCGCTCGCCGCCGTGGCAGTCGCGGCGGCGGCGGCCGCCGTGCGCCCGGTCGTCGTCCGGGTCCACGACACGGCCGAGACGCTCCGGTTCCTGGGCGTCCTGAAGAGGTCGGCGCTGTCCCCCTGCTGATCGCCTCGGACGGCAGTGGGTTAACCTCTCGCCGACACGGGAACTCTTGACGAGGTGACGAGTTGACGACCACCCTCGACTTTGTCTACCGGGACCAGACGACGACCCTCCAGTGCTCGTTCTCCGGCCCCTTCCGGAGCGAGGACTGCTCGGCCGTTTCGGCCGCGATCGAGAGACAGATCGAGGCGATCGGGACGCCAGGGACGCTCCCGCCAGGATTTCGGATCACCTTCGACCTGGAGAAGGCTTCTTACATCTCGTCGTCATTCCTCCGGATCGTCCTGATCACCGCCAAGAAGGTCCGCCCCGGCCACTTCGGGGTCGACCGCGCCAGCCCGTTCGTCCGCGAGCTCCTCCGATCGTCCGGGCTCGACCAGCTTCTCGCCGACACCTCCGGGGTCATCGAGACCGCCCAGCACGAGACCCGGGCGTTCCCTCCATCCGATGACTTCGCAACCCGCGCAAACCTGGGGAGCTGGGAGGAGTACCGGCGGCTCCACGCGGCCTCCCTCGAGAATCCAGAGCAATTCTGGGCGGAGCAGGCGGAGCGGCACCTGGTCTGGATGGAGCCGTGGAAGGAGGTCCTCTCCTGGACACCCCCCGACGCCCGGTGGTTCGCGGGAGGGAAACTGAACGCCTCGGTCAACGCCCTCGACAGGCACCTCGACGGACCGCGGGCCAACAAGGCCGCGATCATCTGGGAGGGGGAGCCGGCCGGCGGCGGACGGCCCGGAGAGGAGCGAGTCCTCACGTACCGGCAGCTCCACCGGGAGGTCTGCCGGTTCGCCAACGTCCTGAAGCGGCACGGCATCGTCAGGGGCGACAGGGTCCTCCTCTACCTGCCGATGGTCCCGGAGGCGGCGATCGCGATGCTCGCCTGTGCCCGGATCGGCGCCATTCATTCGGTCGTCTTCGCCGGCTTCAGCGCGCAGGCGATCGCGGACCGGGCGCGGGACTGCGGCGCCAAGCTCATCGTCACCGCCGACGCCGGCTACCGGCGCGGGACCGCTGTCCTGCTTAAACGCTGCGTGGACGAGGCGCTCGAGCTCGTCGATGCGGAGAAACGGCCCTTCTGCGAATCGGTCGCCGGGGTGATCGTCCTGCGCCGCGCCGGGACGGAGGTCCGGATGTCCGACGGCCGGGACTTCTTCTGGCACGACGAGATGGAACGGGTGGACGCGGACTGCCCGCCCGAGCCGATGGAGAGCGAGGGCGGTCTCTTCATCCTCTACACGAGCGGATCGACCGGCAAGCCGAAGGGGATCTTCCACACGACCGCCGGCTATCTCCTGATGGCGAAGCTGACCCACCAGCTCGTCTTCGACGTCAAGGAGACGGACGTCTACTGGTGCACGGCCGACATCGGCTGGATCACGGGCCACAGCTACGTCGTCTACGGCCCGCTTGCCAACGGCGCGACCGTCCTGATGTACGAGGGGGCCCCGAACTACCCGGAGAAGGACCGCTTCTGGCGCATCGTCGCCAAGTACGGCGTCACCGTCTTCTACACCGCGCCCACCGCCATTCGCGCCTTCATCGAGTGGGGCGACGCGTGGCCGAAGAAGCACGACCTCTCGTCGCTGCGCCTGCTCGGCACCGTCGGCGAGCCGATCAACCCCCATGTCTGGACCTGGTTTCACGAGGTCATCGGCGGCTCCCGCTGCCCGATCGTCGACACCTGGTGGCAGACCGAGACGGGAGCGATCATGCTCACGACCCTGCCCGGGGCGATGCCCGCCAAGCCAGGCTGTGCGGGTCTACCTTTCTTCGGCGTCGACCCGGAAGTCGTCGACGATCGAGGGCAGCCCCTCCCTCGCAACGCCGGGGGGAAGCTCGTTCTGCGGCGGCCCTGGCCGAGCATGCTCCGCGGCGTCTGGGGCGACCGGGACCGGTTCCTCTGGACCTACTGGAAAGAGGTGCCCGGCGTCTACTTCACCGGGGACGGCGCCCGCGAGGACGACGACGGCTACATCTGGGTCGTGGGCCGCATCGACGACGTCCTGAACGTCTCCGGACACCGGATCGGCACAGCCGAGGTGGAGAGCGCCCTCGGGGGCCATCCGGCCGTCGCGGAGGCGGCAGTCGTCGGGAGGCCCGACGACATCAAGGGGTTCGCGATCGTCGCCTTCGTCACGCCGCGCGGAGGTGCGAAGGTGACGCCGGAACTGCGGGAGGAGCTGCGAGCCCGCGTCGCGAGCGAGCTGGGTGCGGTCGCCAGACCGGACGAGATCCGGTTCGCCGAGGCGCTCCCGAAGACCCGCTCCGGAAAGATCATGAGACGGCTCCTGAAGCAGATCGCGGCCGGGACGGAGATCACGGGAGACATGACGACCATCGAGGACTTCAACGTCCTGACGCGGCTGAGCGACGAATCGTCCTGAGCGCCGGGTCCCGGGAGTACTCGCTCGACGTGTCCGCGGCCGAGGAGATCGGCGGCGGGCAGGGGGGCGCAGCAATCTCCTGGACGAAGGAGACTGCAAGGTGCGGCCTCTTCGGTGATCGCCCGGTCCGGAGCCTGCTCCTCCTGTCGCTGGTCGCCGTCGGCCCCCAGGGATGCGACAATTTCTCATGAGCCAGATTCCCCCCATCGCCTCCGGCCATGCCCCCGCCACCCGCCGCGAGCACGACCTGCTGGGCGAGCGCGACGTTCCGGCCGCCGCCCTCTACGGCGTCCAGACGCTCCGCGCCGTCGAGAACTTCGCCATCACCGGCATCCCGCTGTCGCACTACCCCCTCTTCGTGAGGGCGCTGGCGATGGTGAAGCTGGCCGCCGCCCGGGCGAACCTGAAGCTCGGCGTGCTCGAGCCGCCCGTCGCCGACGCGATCGAGCGGGCCGCCCAGGAGGTGATCGACGGGAAGTGGCACGAGCACTTCGTCGTCGACATGGTCCAGGGGGGCGCCGGCACCTCGACGAACATGAACGCGAACGAGGTGATCGCGAACCGCGCCCTCGAGCTGCTTGGGCACGCGCGAGGCGAGTACACGCACTGCCACCCGAACAACCACGTCAACCTCTCCCAGTCGACGAACGACGTCTACCCGACGGCGATCCGGGTCGCCTCGATCCTCGCCCTCCGCTCCCTCGTCTCGGCCCTCGAGACGCTCGAGAACGAGCTGGACGCGAAGGGAACCGAGTTCCAGCGGGTCCTGAAGATGGGCCGCACCCAGCTCCAGGACGCGGTCCCGATGACGCTCGGGCAGGAGTTCCGCGCCTTCGCCGTGACGACCGGCGAGGACATCGCGCGCCTCCGCGAGACGGTCCGCCTCTTTTACGAGGTCAACCTGGGCGGCACTGCCATCGGCACCGGGATCAACGCCGACCCGCGCTATCCGCGCCTCGCGGTGGCCGAGCTGCGGGAAGTCACCGGGCTCGACCTCGTCCTGGCCGAGAACCTCGTGGAGGCGACGCCGGACACGGGCGCCTACGTCATGTTCTCCGGCGTCCTGAAGCGGACCGCCGTGAAGCTCTCTAAGATGTGCAACGACCTCCGGCTCCTCTCCTCCGGGCCGCGCTGCGGCTTCGGGGAGATCAACCTGCCCCCGATGCAGCCGGGGTCGAGCATCATGCCGGGGAAGGTGAACCCGGTGATTCCCGAGGTGGTCAACCAGGTCGCCTTCCAGGTGATCGGGAACGACCTGACGATCACGCTCGCGGCCGAGGCGGGCCAGCTCCAGCTGAACGTGATGGAGCCGATCCTCGTCTTCAACCTCTTCCAGTCGGTGGAGATGCTGACCGCCGCCGCCTCGACGCTCACCGAGCGCTGCATCCGGGGGATCACCGCGAACGTCGAGCGGTGCCTCGAGATGGTGGAGCACTCGATCGCGATCGTCACCGCGGTCGTCCCGGCCATCGGCTACGAGAAGGCGTCGGAGGTGGCCAAGGAGGCCCTCGCGACCGGGAAGCCGGTCCGCGAGATCATCCTGGCCAAGGGGTATCTGACGGCCGCCGAGCTGGACGACCTCCTCTCGATCGAGGGGATGACGAAGCCGCGGGCGATGGCGAAGAAGACGACCTGAAGGTCTCCGAACTGGCGGCCATCAGCCCTTCGGCGGGACCTTCCGGCGGGGCGCCTTCTTGGGGCGGGGAGCTTCGAGCCAGCGGTCCAGGCTCTCCAGGACCTCGGGAGCTTCGAGCAGGTCCGCGAACGCTGCCGTGACGGAACGGATTCGCTTCCGGTCGATCCCGGGGTTCGCGGCGATCAGCCCTTCGATGTCCACGATGTCCCGGGGCCGGCCGGCGATGGCCTTCAGGACGACGAGATCCTCCGGTGTCGCGACCGGGATCTCGAGGCCCTTGGCCCTCATCGTCCTCGCCCGCCGCACGGCCTCCTCCTCGAACGGGAGGAAGCCAATCGACAGGTCGATCGGAACCCCCGTTCCGTCGTGCCGGAGCAAGAGCACGCGGCTCTTCTCGGCGAAGCCAGCGGCGTCCGGCAGGCGCGGAGAGAGTCCCGCTCTTCTTGCCCGGCGGAGAGCTTCCCGAATGGACATCCCGCCCAGAAGGACAATCCCGTCGATGTCCTGAGTGATCCTCGGTCTTCCAACCAATGCCACCGCTAGACCGCCGATGTAGACGTGGTCGAGCGCCTCGGAGCGCAGCCAGCCCTCCAGCGCCCCGAGGGCCCCGAGGAGGGGCGCGACAGGGTTACGGGCGGGCAAGGGTTCTGCGGCGCAGCTTGGCCCACCGCTTCCTGACAGCAGCGAGCTCACCAGCGTCCCTCGGATCGTCACGGACGAGCGTCCGGAGCTCGAAGAGCTGCAGCAGCTGATCCAGCCTCTCGTCCGACGTGAGGCGCTGCAACTCCACGTCCTGGAAGGCGTTCACTGCCGCCCAGCGAGCCCGAAACGACACGCCCGTTTCCTGCATTGGAGACGAGAATACACTGGCGCGTTCCATGGCCCGACCCGGCTGAAATGTCCGGCCTGGAGGCTCTCCTCCACCGGACCTGTCGACGGATTCCGCTAACATACAGGAGAGGGAACGGATGGGGCTGGTCGGCCGTGTCGAGGACGTCGGGCTGGAGGAGGTCCTGCACGTCGTCTCCCGGAGCAGGAAGACGGGGACGCTCGTCCTGAAGAGCGACGAAGGGGCCGTGGCCGTCGTCGTCTTCGTCGAGGGCAAGGTCATCCAGGCCGCCACGAACGACCTCCGCGACTCGCTCGGAAGCTTGCTCTTCGTGAAAGGCCTCGCCGACGAGAGCAGCCTGAGGAGGGCGCTCGAGATCCAGAGGGGCCCCAGGAGAGGGATGAAGCTCGGCCAGGTCCTGGTCGAGATGGGCGTCCTCACGCGGGAGCAGCTCGAGGAGACCATTCGCAAGCACATCGAGAACCTGGTCTGCATGCTCCTGAAGTGGGAAAAGGGGGACTTCAGCTTCGAGACCGAACCGTCGGCGCTGGACGAGGAGCTCCGGAGCGCCACGAGGGAGCTGGAGATCGACGACGGCCTCAGCACGGAATACCTGCTCGTGGAGAGCGCCCGCCTCCTCGACGAGAGCAACCGGAACGGTCCGGATCCGGCGGCCGGGCCCGGAGAGACGAGCCGGCCCGCACCGCCAGCGTCCCCCGAGAGCGCGAGCGGAGACAGGAGGCGGCCCGTCGTCGTGGTGACGGAGTACCGCCCCTGGGAGACCGCCTCTCCGCCGCCCGTCCCGATCAGGGTGGCGCGGCAGCCAGGCAGCAGGACCCTGCCCGGCAAGCCGAGCGTCGACCCGTCCGATCCGCCCCGGCGAGAGCCTTCGCCCGGAGCGGGAGCGGCCCAGCGGCGGCACGAGATGGAGGCTCTCCGCGCGGTGTCCGGGGAGATGCGCACGCAGTCCAGCTTCACGGGGGTCGCGCTCCTGACGCTCCGCTACGCGAAGAACCTCTTCGGCAGGGCGGCGGTCTTCCGGGTGACCGGAGGGGAGATGACCGAGATCGGCCAGTTCGGCATGGAGGTGGACGGCAGCTCCCCGGACGCCGGGGCGCGGAAGGTGAAGATGCCCCCGACGGCGAAGTCGGTCCTGGCCGACGTCATCCGGGACGGGACCTCGAAGAGGGGCCGGACGAAGCCGGGCGGCACCGGGCCGGACGAGTACGTCATGGTCCCGGCGATCTGCGAGGGCAAGGTCACGGCCTTGCTCTACGGCGACAACGCGCCCGACGGGGCCCCGCTCCCGGCGATCCTCGGCCTCGAGGTCCTGATGCAGGAGGCTGGCCTGATGCTGGAGAAGGCGTCGCTCCGGAAGCGCCTTCGCGACCTGCAGAAGGCGGAGATGCCGGCGAGCTCCTACTCCCCGCCCAGGTAGGCCGCCTCGACGCGCGGGTCGTGGAGGAGGGCGTCGGTGGGTCCTTCCAGAACGAGCCTCCCCGCCTCCAGGACGTAGCCGCGCGACGCGAGCCTGAGAGCGCGCCGGGCGTTCTGCTCCACGAGGAGGAGCGTCGTCCCGTCCCGGTGGATCTGCTCCAGGATCCCGAAGATCTCCTCCACGAGGCGGGGCGACAGGCCCATCGACGGCTCGTCGAGGAGGAGGAAGCGCGAGCGGGTCATCAGCGCCCGGCCCACGGCCAGCATCTGCTGCTCGCCTCCGGAGAGGGTCCCTCCCGCCTGGGAGAGGCGCTCCTCGAGGCGGGGAAACAGGGCGAAGACCCGCTCGTAGTCCTGGGCGAGGTCCGCCCGCGAGCCGCGGGACCAGGAGCCGAGGACGAGGTTCTCTTTCACCGTCAGGTTGGCGAAGATGCCCCGTCCCTCGGGGACGTGGGCGACGCCGCGGGCCACGATCTCGTGCGCGGCGACGCCGCGGAGGTCCTTCCCGTGGAACGCGATCCGCCCCGACTTCGCCGGGACGAGCCCCGAGATCGCCCGGAGGAGGGTCGACTTCCCCGCCCCGTTCGCGCCGATCAGCGTGACGATCTCCCCCTCGTGGACCGAGATCGAGAGGCCGCGGAGGGCCTTGATTCCGCCGTAGGCCACGACGAGGTCGTCGACGGCGAGAAGGGGGGCCCCCGCCGGAGCGGCGGCGGGCGGCGAGCCGGCGTCGCTCACGGCACGTCCCCGCCGAGGTAGGCCGCCACCACCTTCGGGTTCGTCCGGATCTCCTCCGGCGTCCCCTCGGCGATCGTCTCGCCGAACTCCAGGACGACGATCCGCTCGGCCGCCCCCATCACCATCTTCATCTGGTGCTCGATGAGGAGGACCGTCAGCGCGAACTCCCTCCGGAGGCGGAGGATCAGCCCCATCATCTCCTCCACCTCGGCGGGGTTCATCCCCGCGGCCGGCTCGTCGAGCAGGAGGAGCGAGGGGCGGGTGGCGAGGGCGCGGGCGATCTCCAGGCGGCGCTGGCGCCCGTACGGCAGGTTGCGAGCGACCGTCTCCGCGTCCCCGTCCAGCCCGAGCGCGGCGAGGTACCGGCGGGAGGAGTCGACCACCTCCCGTTCGTCGCGCCGGCAGCCGGGAGTCCGGAGGAGGGCGCTCCAGATGGAGGTGGGGGTCCGGCCGAAGTGCGCGGCCCGGACGTTGTCCAGGACGGTCAGGTCCCGGAAGAGCCGGATGTTCTGGAACGTCCGGGCGATCCCCCCGTCCACGATCCGGTGCGGCGGCAGGCCCGCGAGGCTCTCGCCCCGGAACCGGATCGTCCCGGCGTCCGGCGGGTAGACCCCGGAGATCAGGTTGAAGACGGTCGTCTTCCCGGCGCCGTTCGGGCCGATGAGGGCGACCAGCTCCCCCTCCCCGAGTGTCAGGTCGAAGCCGGTGACCGCCCTGATCCCCCCGAACGACCGCGAGACCCCTTCGACCGCGAGGAGGCTCACCGCGGCTCCCCGCCCTTCTTTGCCCCGTCCCGCTCGCCGCGCGGGCGGAGGAAGGAGAGCTCCCTGAACCCGAGGATTCCGCGCGGCTTCGTGAACATCAGGAGGATCAGGAGGAGCGGCGCAAAGACGAGCCGCCACTCCTGCGCGATGCCGACCGACTGGAGCGCCGGGCGGAGCCCCTCCAGGACCAGCGTGTAGACGGTCGCGCCGAGGAGCGACCCCCCCAGGCTCCCGATCCCCCCGAGGTAGACCATCACCAGCATGTCGGTCGACTTCAGGAGGGTGAACGCGCGGGGGTTGATGAACTGGATCTCGTGGGCGAAGAGGCCGCCGGCGATCCCCGCGAGGAAGGCCGAGACGGTGAAGGTGACGACCTTCACGCGCCGCGTGTCGACCCCCACGAGCCCGGCCGCCGTCTCGTCCTCGCGGATCGAGAGGACGCCGCGCCCCCACCTGGAGTAGACGAGGTTCCGCGCCAGCCAGACCGAGAAGACGACCGACGCGAAGACCCACCCGAGGGAGGTGAGCCGGTCCATCCCCATGAAGCCCCGGGGGCCGCCGAGCGCCGGGAGGTTCTCCAGGACGCTCTTGACGATCATCAGGAACGCCAGCGTGACGATGGCGAGGTAGTCCCCCCGCGTCTTGAACGACGGGAACGCGAGCCCGAGGCCCGCTACCGCCGCGACGGCGCCGCCGGCCAGGAGTGCCAGCGGGAAGAGCGCCGGCGAGGCCTCGCGCGGGAAGACCCAGACGGTGAGGATCGACGCGGTGTAGGCGCCGACTGCCATGAACCCCGCGTGACCGACGCTGAACTCGCCCATGTAGCCGTTCACGAGGTTCAGGCTGACGGCCAGGATCATGTTGATCCCGACGTAGCTGATGACCAGCTGGAGATAGGGGGAGACCCAGCCGGTCTGCGGGAGGACCAGCGCCACCACCAGTCCGAGGACCAGGAGCACGGGAAGGGAGAGGAGGCGGGAGCGGAGCACTAGACTTTCTGGGCCGCCGGGCTCCCCAGGATCCCGGTGGGCCGGAAGACGAGGAGGACCAGGAGGAGCGAGAAGGCCACCATGTCGCGGTAGGTCGACGAGCGGAGGAAGACCGGCGTGAAGATCTCGACCGCTCCGAGGAGGAAGCCGCCCAGCATCGCGCCGCGAACGTTCCCGATCCCGCCCACGACGGCCGAGATGAAGGCCCACCAGCCGATCCGGATCCCCATGTAGGGGTCGATCGTGTAGGTCATCCCGTAGAGGGTCCCGCCGACGGCGGCGACGGCCGCCCCGATAGCGAAGGTCATCGAGACGATCCGGTCGACCGGGACCCCCATCAGCGGGACGAGCGCGCTGTCCCACGAGATGGCCCGCATGGCGATCCCGATGCGCGTGTGCCGGACGAGGAGGTCCAGGCCGACCATCGCCGTGGCTGAGACGAGGATCGTCACGATCTGGACGGCCGAGAAGGCGACCCCTCCCCAGACGATCGTCGTCGACGGGATGAGCTGGGGGAGCATCCGCGGCGACGGCCCGACCGGCTTGAAGGCGATCGCCAGGTTCTCCAGGAGGAGGCCCACCGCGAGCGCCGTGATCACCAGGGACATCCGCGGCGCCCGCCGGAGCGGACGGTAGGCCACCCGCTCGATCCCCACCGCCAGGAGCGCCGTCGCGAACATGGAGGCGAGAAGGGTCGCGGCGAAGACCACGGCCGGGGCGAGATGGAGCTGCGAGCCGATCAGCGCCGTGGAGACGAAGAACGCCACGTAGCCGGAGACCATGAAGACGTCGCCGTGGGCGAAGTTGATCATGGTCAGGATCCCGTAGACCATCGTGTAGCCGAGCGCGATCAGCGCGTACACGCTTCCAACCTGCAGCGCGTTCAGCGCCTGCTGGAGGTAGAACCTCATCGAGGAAGGCTTACCGGCCCGGCCTCAGGGCTTGGCCGTCTGGAAGTAGGTGTACTTGCCGTCCTTGATCTGGATGACGACGGCGCTCTTGACCGGGTCTCCCGTCCCGTTGAACTCCATCGTCCCGGTCACCCCCTCGAAGTTCGAGATCTTCGCCAGGGCATCGCGGACCGCTTGCCGGTCGAGCTTGCCGGCGTTCTGGATGGCCTGGAAGAGGAGGCTGAACGAGTCCCAGGTGAGGGCGGCGAGATCGTCGGGGACCTTCCCGTACGCCCCCTGGAACTTCTGGATGAAGTCCTTCGCCTTCGGGGTGGCGATGTCCGGGGCGTAGTGGGTCGTGAAGAACTGCCCCTCGCAGTCGCCGCCGCAGAGGGTCAGGAGCTCGGGGCTCCCCCACCCGTCGCTCCCGAGGATCGGGCCCGTGAAGCCGAGCTTGCGCGCCTGCTTCACCTGGAGCGGCACCTCGCTGTAGTAGTTCGGGAGGAAGAGCGAGTCGGCGCCCGCCTGCTGGATCTTCGTCAGGAGGGCCGAGAAGTCCTTGTCGCCCGTCGTGTACGACTCGAACGCGGCCAGCTCGATCCCCCGCTTCTTGAGGCTCTTCCCGTAGACCTCCGCGATCCCCTTGTTGTACTCGGAGGCCACGTCGTAGAGGACCGCCGGCTTCTTCGACTTCAGGTGGCTCTCGGCGAAGCCCGCCGCGACGACCCCCTGGAAGTCGTCGATGAAGCAGGCCCGGAAGACGTACTTCTTCGGCTTGTTCGTCCGGGCGTCGAGCGTCAGCTTCGCCGCCGTCGACCAGGGGCTGATCATCGGGACCTTGGCCGTCTCGGCCACTTCCGCCGCGGGGATCGCGTTCCGGCTGGCGTTCGGGCCGATCATCGCCAGGACCCCGGCCGAGACCAGCTTCTGGGCCGCCGCCGCCGCGGACTC
>CAIMWE010000212.1 GCA_903845115.1 uncultured Acidobacteriota bacterium
AGAGCCGGGTGAAGAAGCTGGAGAAGATCGAGGCGATCGAGCTGCCGAAGCGGCGCAAGGCGGTCGCGTTCGACTTCCGGCGGGCGGCGCGCTCGGGCGACGACGTGGCGGCCCTCTCGGGGGTGACGAAGCGCTACGGGAAAAAGACGATCTACGACGGCTTCGACTTCCTGATCCGCCGCGGCGAGCGGTGGTGCGTGATGGGGAAGAACGGGGCCGGGAAGACGACGCTCCTGAAGATGGTGGCCGGGGTCCTGGCCCCGGACGCCGGGACCGTGAAGCTGGGGGCGAGCCTGAAGCTGGGCTACTTCGCGCAGCAGGCCCTCGACCTCCTCGACCCGGAGCTGACGGTGTGGGAGCAGACGCAGAAGGACTTCCCTCTCGAGAGCGTGGGGGCGCTCCGGAACCTCCTCGGCGCGTTCCAGTTCTCCGGCGACGAGGTGGAGAAGCCGATCCGGTTCCTGTCGGGCGGCGAGAAGACCCGGCTCGTCCTGGCTCGGATGCTCTTCGACCCGCCGAACTTCCTCGTCCTCGACGAGCCGACGAACCACCTCGACCTCCTGACGAAGGAGATGCTCGTCCGCTCGCTCGGGGACTTCGACGGGACGATCCTGTTCGTGTCGCACGACCGGTTCTTCCTCCGGGGGATGGCGAACCGGGTGCTGGAGCTGCTCCCCGCCGAGGAGGGAGGGCCGCACCTCTACCCCGGCACGTACGAGGAATACGTCGGGCGGACCGGACACGAGGCGCCGGGCGTCCACGCCTGAACGCCGGGAGCCGTGGCGGGAAACGACGGCCGTGGTAGGGTCGTCGGCATCCGATCCGGTCCTTCGGGAGGTGCCCTGACGTGGAACCCAGCGTCTTCCTGCCGCCGACTCGCGGGGAGTTCGTCATGCTGGCCCGCCTCGCTCTGGCCGCGTTGGCCGGAGGGGCGGTCGGCTGGAACCGGTACCGGGCGGGAAAACCCGCCGGGATCGGGACGCACGCCCTCGTGGCGCTCGGGGCGGGCCTCTTCGTCGCGGTGCCGACCATCGCCGGGGACGAGTCCCTCAACGCGCTGAGCCGGACGATCCAGGGCGTGGCGACCGGGATCGGGTTTCTCGGGGCGGGCGAGATCTTCCGGGATCCGTCCGAAGGAAACCGGATCACCGGCCTGACGTCGGCGGCCGCGCTCTGGGCCACGGCCGCCCTGGGGATCGTCATCGGGTGCGGCTCGCTGTTCGGCGCGATCTCGACGACGCTCCTCCTCCTCGCCGTCCTGGAGCTGGCGCCGCGGATCGAGAAGAGGCTCCCGCGCCGCGACCCTCCCCCGGCCGCCTGACTCCCGGGGCACAGATCGGGGAGGCGACGGGCCCGACGGCGTCGGCCGGCGGCGTCCCGAACAAGTTCCTCGCGAAGATCGGCTCCGGTTAGGATTCGGGGCGCTCCCGTCGCCGGGAGGATCGCGAATACACCGGAGGAACGGATGACCCGCAAGACGACCCTTCTGGCCCTGACGCTTTCCCTCCTGGCCGCAGTCCCGGCCGGCGCCCAGGCTCCGCCCGCGCCGACTCCCCCCGCCCAGGTTGTTCCGGACGATGGGGTCGAGGCCCACGGGCGCTCCAAGGTCGAGCCCCCCCTGATCGTGGCGAAGGGGCCGTGCCACAAGATCGAGGGGAAGTTCGTCGTGGGGATGAAGCTCTACCTGATGACCGACCACCGGCTCATCGGTGAGGTGACCGTTCACCGCTCCAGCCACCTCTTCCCGGACGGAAAGTCCCGCGAGGCGGTCAAGCTCAAGCTGGCGGACGGGAAGTCCACCTGGCTGCCGGCCGACACCGCTCGGCGGATCTACGTCACCCAGTGAAGCCGGGCGGGGGAGGGGGACACCGGCCGCCGAGCTGGGGGACGACGTCCTCGTGGCAGGCATCCTGGACGGCCAGGAGGAGCTCTTCACCGTGCTCGTGGCGCGCTACCAGACGCGCCTCTTCCGCTTCATCACCCGCTACACGGGCGACGCGGAAGACGCCCGCGACGTGACCCAGGAGGTGTTTTTCAAGGTCTACTCCGCCCTCGACACGTACGACTCCCGGTACAAGTTCTCGACCTGGCTCTTCCGGATCGGGGGCAACGCGGCGATCGACCACATCCGCCGCCGGAAGGCCCGTCCCGTCCCGATCGACCTCCCGCTGACGGAGGACGGGGAAGTCCAGCAGGTGGAGTTCCCGGACACGCGTCCGGACCCGCTCGAGGCCCTCTCCCGGACCCGGCTGAGGCACGAGCTGGACGCGGCGATCGAGAGGCTCCCGGACGACTACCGCGAGCTGATCTCTCTCCGGCACTACGGCGAGCTGCCGTACGAGGAGATCGCGGAGCTGAAGGGAATGCCCCTCGGGACCGTCAAGAACAAGCTCTTCCGGGCCCGGCAGGCGCTCCGAGATCTTTTGCCGAAATCAACCGTATAGAGAGAGCGAGATGGAGAAGACGACCCGCCAGCCGAGGACCGACGAAGAGATCGAACTCCTTCTGGACCGCGGGGTTGAGGGAGACCAGCCGGCTCTTCCGGAGGGGTTCGCCGACCGCGTCAGAGGGGCCTGCCCCTTCGCGCCGTGGGAGGCGCGGCAGAGGCGCTTCTGGAAGGTGCCCGCCCTCGTCCTCGGCGCGCTCTCCGGCTCCGCGTTTCTCCTGGGGATGGCGCCCCTGTTCCGACTCGGGCCGGAGACTGCGCTCCGCGTCTGGGCGCAGCTCCTCGCCGTCTCGATGATCCGGCCGGCCGTGGTGGCCGTGGAGGCGGCGCCCCTGGCGGGCAGGGCCGCCTCGCGGGCGCTCGGCGCCTCGCCCGGCTCGCTGCCGCTCCTCGCGGCGTGCGCGGCCCTCGGCCTCGCGGCCATGGTGTTCGCCCTCCTCCCCGCTCTCCGGAGGCGCCGGGCCAGCGATGCCGCGGCGCGCTGAGCGCGGGAGACCGAACCGGGCGCCCGGGGCGTCGGCGGCGCTGGCCGCCCTGGCCGCCCTCCTCCTCCTGAGCGCGCCTCCCGCCCGGGCGGAGGACGTCGTCTCCTTCGGAAAGCCGCTCACCGTCTCGGGCGACGTGGACGGGTCGGTCGTCTCCATCGACGGGAGCGTGACCGTGACCGGGCGGGTCCGAGGGGACCTCGTCGTCCTGGGCGGCGACGCGGCCGTGCCCGAGGGGGGCCGGGTCGGGGGAGACCTCCTCGTGGTGGGAGGGAGCGGCACCGTGGCCGGCTCCGTGGCGGGCCGGGTCCTCACGGTGTCGGCGCTGGAGGCGGCGTTCCTCGCGGAGATCAGGACCTCGCCCCTCCAGGGCGGAGGGATCTCCCTTCTCCTGGCCGCGTTCCGGCTCCTCCTGCTCGCGTTCTGGCTCGCGGGAGGGCTGGCGCTCGTCCGGTGGAAGCCGAGGCGAATCCAGTCGGCGGCCGGCGCCATCTCCGCGGGGGAGCTGGCGATCGCGGCGGTCCTGGGGCTTTCGGCGGTCCTCTCCGGAATCCTCCTCGCCACGTTCTTCCTCGCCGCGCTCCCTTCCCAGGCCGCGGTGGTCCTGATCGGGCTCCTCGCCTCCTCGGTCGTGGGGGCGAAGCTCTTCGGCCTGGCGGCCCTCTTCGTCGCCGCCGGAAGGGTGATGAACGCCGGCGCCCGGAGGGGGAGCGCCCTCTTCGGCGACCCCGCGGCGCTCGCGGTCGGCCTGCTCCCCTTCGGTCTCGCCTCGCTCGTCCCGGTCGTCGGCCCCCTGGTCTGGGGAGCGGTGTCGCTCCTCGGCATCGGCCTGTCGATCCGGACGGCGTTCGGCTCGGGTGACCCGGTCGTTACCGTCGCGCGCGCGTGACGGATTCCACTCTCGTCCTCGAGGAGGGATCATGAAAATTCGAAACCTGGCGCTTCCCGTGCTGGCTTTCCTGCTGACCGGCGTTCCGGCCGCGGCCGCCGGCCCGGAGAAGGCCCTCGACCCGGCGTCCCTCGACCCCGCGGTCCAGCCGTGCGACGACTTCTACCAGTACGCCAACGGCTCGTGGATGAAGGCGAACCCGGTCCCGGCCGACAAGGCCAGGTGGGGCGCGTTCGAGGAGCTGGCCGAGCGGAACCGGCTCTTCCTGAGGGCCGTGGTGGAGGAGGCGTCGGCCAGGACCGACTGGCCCAAGGGAAGTGTCCGCCAGAAGGTGGGGGACTTCTACGCCGCCGGGATGGACGAGGCCGCCATCGAGAAGGCGGGCCTCAAGCCGCTCGAGCCGTGGATGAAGAGGATCGAGGCGATCAAGGGGACCGGGGAGCTTCCTGCCCTCCTCGCGGCGCTCCACCTGAGCCGGCTGCCGTCCGGGTTCGGGTTCATGGTGGCGCAGGACCCGAAGAACAGCACGCGGTACATCCCGTCGATGAGCCAGGGCGGGCTGGGGCTCCCGGACCGCGACTACTACCTGAAGGACGACGCGAAGTCGAAGGAGATCCGCGAGAAGTACCTCGTCCACGTGGCGAAGATGCTGGAGCTGGCGGGCCAGAGCCCCGAGGCGGCGAAGGCGGACGCGGAGAGCATCCTGGCCCTGGAGACCTCGACCGCGAAGACGTGCCGGACGCGCGTCGAGCTGCGCGACCCGGTGAAGAACTACAACCTGAGGACCCTGGCGAACCTCGAGAAGGACGCCCCTGGCTTCGACTGGAAGACCTACCTCGGGGCCCTCGGCGTCTCGTCCGCGCAGGAGCTGAACGTCCGTCAGCCGGAGTTCTTCGCGGCGTTCGCCGAGAGGGCGCCGAAGACCTCCCTGACCGTCTGGAAGACCTACCTCCGCTACCACCTGATCCGGTCGGCGGCGCCCTACCTCCCGAAGCGGTTCGAGGAAGAGGCCTTCGCCTTCCAGGGGAAGGTCCTGAACGGGGTCCCGCAGCAGGAGGACCGCTGGAAGCGGGTCGTGGCGGCCGAGGACGGGGCGATCGGCGAGGCGCTCGGCGAGCTCTACGTCGGGAAGGCGTTCAGCCCGAAGTCGAAGGAGCGGATGAAGGTCCTGGTGGAGAACCTCCGCGCGGCGCTGAAGGTGAGGATCGAGGGCCTCCCCTGGATGGGAACCGAGACGAAGGCGGCCGCCCAGAAGAAGCTCTCGGCGTTCGGCGTGAAGATCGGCTATCCCGACCGGTGGCGTGACTACTCGGCCCTCGAGATCGACCGGACCTCCTACATCGGAAACGTCCTCCGCGCCCACGAGTTCGAGGTGAAGCGGAACCTCGCCAAGCTCGGGAAGCCGATCGACCGGACGGAGTGGGGGATGACCCCGCCCACCGTCAACGCCTACTACAGCCCGACGATGAACGAGATCGTCTTCCCGGCCGGAATCCTCCAGCCGCCGTTCTTCTACGCCGAGGCGGACGACGCCGTGAACTACGGCGGGATCGGCGTCGTCATCGGACACGAGATGTCCCACGGCTTCGACGACTCGGGCAGCCAGTACGACGCCGACGGGAACCTGAAGAACTGGTGGACCGAGAGCGACCGGAAGGCGTACGAATCCCGGACGACCCTGCTCGCGAAGCAGTTCGACGGCTACAAGGCGCTGCCCGACCAGGCGATCAACGGCAAGCTGACCCTGGGGGAGAACATCGGCGACCTGGGCGGCCTGAAGATCTCGTACGCGGCGCTGGCGAAGGCCCTCGGCACGGACCCCCAGAAGGGGGCGAAGGTCGACGGCTGGAGCCCGGCCCAGCGCTTCTTCCTGAACTACGCCACGATCTGGCGGAACACCATCCGGGACGAGGCGCTCCGCGTCCGCCTCAACACCGACCCCCACAGCCCGGCCAAGTACCGGGTCCTGGGTCCGCTCTCCGACCTGCCGGAGTTCCACGAGGCGTTCGGCTGCGCGGCCGGCGGGCCGATGGTCCGGCCGGAGGCGGAGCGCCCGAGCATCTGGTAGGGCGGGAACGGGGCCAGCCTGCCCGAGGTCACGAATCAACCAATAGATCCAACCGGGGCGCCTCGAAAGGGGCGCCCCGAGCGTCAGGTCTCACGAAGATCGTGGCCGAGCAGGCCGGTTGACCCTTCCCGCGGGCCGCGCATAGTCTCCGCCCCTGCCGGACCGGGGCCGAGAGGGCGCCGGGAACTGCCGCACGAGGCACCGGGCACGAAGAGAGGGGACGACATGACGATCCAGAAGGTCGGGGTCATCGGCGCGGGACAGATGGGGAACGGGATCGCCCACGTGGCGGCGCTCGCCGGCAGGGACGTCGTCCTGCTCGACGTCGACGCGGCCTTCGTGGAGAAGGGGCGCAAGACGATCGAGAAGAACATGGGGCGCCTCGTGGAGAAGGGGAAGGTGACCGCCGAGGCCGGGGCAGCGGCGCTCGCCCGCGTGAAGGCGGGGACCGACCTCGCCCTCCTCTCCGACGCGGACCTCGTCGTCGAGGCGATCGTGGAGAACGAGGGAGTGAAGGTCGACCTCTTCCAGAAGATCGACGCGCTCGCGAAGCCCTCGGCCATCCTCGCGTCGAACACCTCGTCGATCTCCATCACGCGCCTGGCGGCCGCTACGAAGCGCCCCGGGCAGTTCATCGGGATGCACTTCATGAACCCGGTCCCGGTGATGCAGCTGGTGGAGGTGATCCGCGGGATCGCGACGTCCGACGAGACGGCCGCGGCCGTGGTCCAGGCGGCCAAGGAGTTCGGAAAGACGCCGGTGGAGTGCCGGGACTTCCCGGGCTTCGTCTCGAACCGCGTCCTGATGCCGATGATCAACGAGGCGGTCTTCGCGGTCCACGAGGGGGTCGCGACCCCGGAAGCGGTGGACACGATCATGAAGCTGGGGATGAACCACCCGATGGGTCCGCTGACCCTGGCCGACTTCATCGGCCTGGACACCTGCCTCTCGATCCTGCGCGTCCTCCACAGGGGGCTCGGGGACGACAAGTACCGGCCGTGCCCCCTCCTGGTCCAGATGGTCGACGCCGGGTGGAACGGGAAGAAGTCGGGGCGCGGCTTCTACCGGTACGCGGCTCCGGGAGGGGAAAGAGTCCCTTGATCTGCCAGGTCTGCGGCCAGCGGCACCAGGAGGAACGGGAGTTCTGCAGCCGGTGCCAGAGCAAGCTCCTCGTGATCTCGGGTCCGGCCGGCCCGTTCGACGAGCCGGACCCGGGAGAGACGGTCGGGATGGACGAGCACCTGCTGGAGCGGGTGTCGGTTCTCGAGGAGATCGTCAAGCGGAGCGCCGAGACGCTGAAGACGCTGCTGGAGGCGCTGAACCGGCAGGAGAAGAACGGATTCGTCGTCCAGACGGGCGTCCTGGCGCTGAAGGACCTCCTCGAGCGGAAGGGGGTCCTCGTCGAGGAGGAGCTCCTCGACCTCTGGGAGAGCCGCGTCGACGTCCACATGGCCGCCACCGAGAAGCGGGAGCGGTTCCTGGAGCGGCGCGAGCGGATGGTGGCGGGATTCACCGGCGAGAGGCGGGAGCGGTTCCAGTCGCTCCTCGGCGAGGCCGAGTTCTCCTTCTACGCGCTGGACCCGGAGAAGGCGGCCCGGACGCTCGAGGAGGCCTGGAAGCTCGACCGGGGGAATGCCGAGCTGGCGTTCTTCCTGGGCGAGAGCGCCTTCAACGAGGGGGAGACGGCCCGCGCCGCCACCCTGCTCCACCACGTCCTCGCCCGCGATCCCCACCACTTCGAGGCGCTCGTCTACTGCGGCGTCATGGAGAACGAGGCGGGCCGGGCCGCCAAGGCGGTGGAGCTGCTGAAACGGGCGATCGCCATCAAGCCCGACGCCTTCCTCCCGTACTTCGCGCTCGGCGCTCTCTACGCCACCTCCGGCCAGCTCGCGCGGGCGGAGGTCCTCCTGAAGAAGGCGCTCCTGATCGAGGAGAACGCCCAGACCGCGTCGCTCCTCGGGACGATCGCGTACGAGCGGGGGCGCCTCCCCGAGGCGATCGACCATCTCCAGAGGACGGTCCGCCTCGACCCGACCGACGAGGAGGCCCTCTACCTGCTGGGGCTGAGCTACCTGGACCGCGGCTGGACGCAGAAGGCGGCCGACCAGTTCCGGGCGGCCCTGGAGCTGAACCCGAACCGGATCGAGTACCAGGCGGCGTCGTCCCTCCTCGCCCCGGCCGGGCTGAAGGGGCTGCCGAAGGTCCGGGGGGAGGCGGCGAAGTGGGTGAAGCGCGCCGAGGCGGTGGCCTCCCGGGAGCCGCTGAAGGCGCTGGAGCTGTTCCGGAAGGCGCTCGCGACCGACCCGGACAACCCGACGCTCCTGATCTCGTACGCGCTCGTCTGCTCCGCGGCGGGCCGGATGGCGGAGGCGGTAGCGGCGACGAAGCGGGTGCTGGCGAAGGAGCAGGGGGAGATGGTCGCGGCCGCGGCCTACACGACGCTCCTCGAGGCGCTCCGGTCGGAGGGGAAGTTCCGCGAGGGGGACCGCATCGCGGCCGAGATGCTGACGGCCGTGAAGTCGAACTACGCCCGGTCGATCGCCTGCTTCCAGCGGGCGACCGCCCTGGCCGAGATGGGCGAGAAGCTGGACGAGGCGCTCTCGCTCGCCGACCAGGCGCTCCAGCTCTCCCCGAGGGAGATGCGGCACTTTCCGCTGGCCGCGAAAGGGTGGGTCCACTACAAGCGGAAGGAGTTCGACCGGGCGGTCGAGTGCCTGAGGAGGGCGGCGGAGCTGGGGGAGACGCCGACGGGCCTGACCCACCTCGGCCTCGCGCACCTCGCGGTGGGCGACTCCCGCGCGGCCCGCACCGCCTTCTCCCGCGCGAAGCGCCGCGGCTCGTCCCGGTCGGCCCGGCGCGGAGGCCTCGAGACGAAGATGCTCGAGCAGATCCGCCGCAACCTCCACCTCACCGAGAAGCTGGAAAAGGGCAAGCGAACCAGGCTACGCTGACTGTCCGCACCGGCTTGGCCGCCTCCCGGAAGAGCCGGGCCGGCGCCCCGCGGGGCGAAAACACACAAAACACAGCCCTGACCCCATCGTCTCGGGATGATGCATCGGGATCATCCGTGGAGCATTGACACCGGATTCGGGGGACTCCTACTATCCCTTCGGGTGAAAACAAACCGAGTGTTCGGTACGTTGAGGGGGCCAGAATGAACAGATTTGCGACGCTCGCTTCGACGGGTTGTTATCTTCCCGAGATCCAGGTGCACAACGACGAGCTGCGGAAGCGGTTCGCGCACCTCCCCGAATTTGTAGACAAGATGGAGGCCTCCTCGGGGATCCGCTGCCGCTGGAACGCTCCCGAGGACTGGGCCACCTCGGACCTCGCCCTGCCCGCCGCCAGGCAGGCCCTCGATCGGGCGGGCCTGAAGCCCGAGGACGTGGACCTGATCATCCTCGGCACCGATTCGCCCGACTACATCACGCCGGCAACCTCGGTGGTGCTGCAGTACAAGCTCGGCGCCGTGAACGCGGGCACCTTCGACGTCGGGTGCGCCTGCGCGTCGTTTCCGACGGCCCTGGCCTCCGGGGCCGGGTGGATCGCCACCAACCCGTCGATCAAGACGGTGCTGGTGGTCGGGGTCTACCTGATGCACAAGCTGGCCGCCCCGGACGATCCCCTTCTCTTCTTCTACGGGGACGGGGCCGGAGCGGCGGTGCTGGTGGCCGCCGACCGTCCGGGCTTCGTCGGCGCGGCCGCCCAGGCCGGCGGGGCCTACCACAAGCACTGGGGGATCTACTCGGGGGGGACCTACGAGCCCGCGACCGTCGCCTCGGTCCAGGCCGGCCGGACCACGGTGAAGATGCTTGACCGCTACCCGCCGGAGATCAACCACGAGGGGTGGCCGAGGCTGGTGCGCAAGCTGGCCGCGGGAAGCGGCTTCCAGGTCTCCGACATCGACTTCATCCTCTTCACCCAGGTCCGGAAGCCCTCGATCGAGCTGGTGATGGCCGACCTCGGGCTGCCCATGGAGAAGACTCACACGATCATGGAGGAGTGGGGCTACACTGGCTCGGCGTGCATTCCGATGGCGCTGGACGACGCGATGGCGAAGAAGAAGATCCGCTCGGGCGACCGGCTCGTGCTGGTCGGATCGGGCGTCGGGTACAACCAGGCTGCCGCCGCGCTCATCGTGCCGTGAGGCGGGAGCGGAGGGTAGACCCCCGTGGACCGGAAGCCGTTCTCGCGGGCGGCGCCCCCGATCGTGCATTCTCCCGTTCTCCCGGAACGATTTTCTTCCATAATGCTCCCGTCAACGCCTCGGGCCGTCGCGGTCCCGTTTAACTGCTTTTGAAGGAGGAAAGAGGAAAGATCATGAAGTCAAGAATCGCAATACTCGTACTCGTCGCCGCATTCGTCGTCGTTCCGGCTCCCGCCGCCTGGGCCCAGCCGACCCTCGGGTTCCAGGTCGGGTCCCTCACCCAGGTGAACATCATGGGTCTGCTCGCGGTCGGCCTCAAAGGGAGCCAGGTCACGAACACTAACCGCCCGGGGCTGAACACCGAGACGAGGCTGGACGACAACACGTCCCGTCTCATCATCTCCAGCTCCTCCAAGATCGCCGACGGCTGGGCCGTGAACTTCGTTCTCGAGAGCCGCTTCTTCGCTGACAGCCGTCCCGGCGACCCGTTCGTCCCGGGGACCACCATCTACAACACCAACTACGGCTGGGCGGACGGCGACACCTACGGCGCCATCTCCTCGCCCTTCGGCTCGATGAGCTTCGGCCACACGACCCTCTACTACACCGACACGATCAACGTGGACTACCTCGGCCTCGCCGCCTCCCCCGGAGAGGGTTACCGGATCTGGGACGTCAACGGGCTGGGTAGCTTCAACATGCTCGACCAGGTCACGTCCCTGACCAAGACTGGCGTCGGCGCGGGCAGCCTGTTCACGTTCGGCAACGGCCGGGCCCGGAACGTCGTGCGCTACAACTCCCCCAACTTCAGCGGCCTCACCTTCTCGCTCGCCTGGACCCCGAACGCCGCCAGCAACGAGCTCCAGTACATCGCCCCGGACACGCCGGGCTACACGAGGAGCTACACGAACGGCGCGACGCTCTACGGGACGGCCCGCTACAACAAGGGCCCCGTCTCGGCCCAGCTCAGCTACTACCAGTCCCGCGTCGCCGGCGGCGCCTACAACCCCGCCGCGCAGGCGGGACCCACGGACAACTCGGGCGTCCGCGCCGGTGCCTCGTACAAGCTGCCGTTCAACCTGAAGATCGGCGTCGTGTGGGACCGCACCCAGTACGACAACTCGGTCTACGCCTCCGCGGCGAGCGCCGTCGCGACCGAGGCCGCCAAGCGCGACGTCTTCCTCATCCCGGTCTCCTACAGCTGGAAGGACCACGCGTTCTACGTGACCTACTCGATCGCCGGCAACACCTCCTCCGTCGCCAACACGGGGGCCACGCAGCTGAACATCGGCTACGACTACGCGCTGACGAAGCGGGCCTTCGCCGGCCTCTACTACACCTCGATCAAGAACGACTCGTACGGGCACTACACGCCCTTCCTTGCCGGCAGCTCCATCGGCCCCACGGCGAACAGCGTGGCCGGGGAGAACTGGTGGCAGTTCGGCGCCAACCTCAACTACTGGTTCTAGCCTCCAGGGAGGGCCGCATGGAATGAACCATGGCGCCCTCCGGGTCCTGGATACCGAGGAAAAGATGACGGGGGCGGCGGCGACGGCTCGCCGCCGCCCCTTTTCGACCGACGGCGAGGCCCCGAGGGGGCGTTCACCCCGAACCGAGAGGGGCCCCGCCGCTCCGACTCACACCGACACAAGGAGGCACCATGCAGCTCGACCGTAGGATCCTCGCCCTGGGGATCGGAGCCGGCTTCGCCGCGCTTTCCCTCGTCCCGGCGACCGCCGTGGCGCAGGACATCAAGATCGCCCACGTCTACGACAAGACGGGCGCGCTCGAGGCGTACGCCAAGCAGACCCAGACGGGCCTGCTGATGGGCCTGGAGTACGCGACGAAGGGGACGATGACCGTCAACGGCCACAAGCTGGTCGTGATCGAGAAGGACAGCCAGGGCAAGCCCGACGTGGGCAAGGCCCAGCTCGCCGCGGCGTACGCCGACGACAAGGCCGACCTCGCGGTCGGGCCGACCAGCTCGGGCGTGGCCCTCGCGATGCTCCCGGTCGCCGAGGAGTACAAGAAGATCCTGCTGGTCGAGCCGGCCGTGGCCGACTCGATCACCGGCGACAAGTGGAACCGCTACATCTTCCGGACCGGCCGGAACTCCTCCCAGGACGCGATCTCCAACGCGGTCGCCCTCGACAAGAAGGGGACCTACATCGCGACCCTGGCGCAGGACTACGCGTTCGGGAAGGACTTCGTCAAGGCCTTCAAGGGGGCCCTGAAGAACGCCGAGCTCATCCACGAGGAGTACCTCCCGGCCACCACCACCGACTTCACGGCCGGCGCCCAGCGCGTCTTCGACGCCCTCAAGGACAAGAAGGGCCGGAAGATCATCTTCATCAACTGGGCCGGCGTCGGGAACCCCTTCAAGATCGCCGACATGGACCCGAAGCGCTACGGCATCGAGATCGCCACGGGCGGCAACATCCTGCCCGCGCTCGCGGCCTACAAGCCCTTCCCGGGCCTCGAGGGCGCGGCCTACTACTACTACGAGATCCCGAAGAACGACATCAACAAGTGGCTGGTGGCCGAGCACCAGAAGCGGTTCAACGCTCCCCCCGACTTCTTCACGGCCGGCGGCATGAGCGCGGGCCTCGCCATCGTGGAAACGCTGAAGAAGACCGGCGGCGTCGTCGCCACCGAGAAGCTGATCTCGACCATGGAGGGGATGTCCTTCGAGACCCCCAAGGGGAAGATGATCTTCCGCAAGGACGACCACCAGGCGCTGCAGTCGATGTACCACTTCAAGATCAAGGTCGACCCGAACGTGGCCTGGGCGATCCCCGAGCTGGTCCGCGAGATCAAGATCGAGGACATGGACATCCCGATCCGCAACAAGAAGTAGCCAGAAGCAAGCCGGAGCCGGCCGCGCACCCCGCTCGCGGGGGCGCGCGGTCGGCTCCTCGCGGTTCCGGTAACCGACGCCATCCACGAGAACCCATGAGCTTCGCCCTGGAAACCAGAGACCTGACGATCCGGTTCGGCGGCCACGTGGCCGTCAATTCGGTGACCTGCGGCTTCGTCCCCGGCACGCTGACGTCGATCGTCGGCCCCAACGGCGCGGGCAAGACCACCTACTTCAACCTGATCTCGGGTCAGCTCAGGGCGAGCGCGGGCCGCGTCCTCCTCCGCGGCGAGGACATCAGCTCCCGCAGCGCGCCGCAGCGCAGCCACCTCGGGATCGGGCGCGCCTTCCAGCTGACGAACCTCTTCCCGAACCTGACGGTCCTGGAGAACGTCCGCCTCGCGGTGCAGTCCCGGGCCCGGCTCGGCGGGAACCTCTGGAGCGTCTGGAGCAGCCACCGGGAGCTGATCGGGCGGGCGGAGGAGGTACTGGAGACGGTCGCCCTGGCGGCAAAACGCGACGTCGCCGCCAGCGCCCTGCCTCACGGCGACCAGCGGAAGCTCGAGGTCGCGATCCTGATGGCGCTGGAGCCCGACGTCTTCATGTTCGACGAGCCGACGGCCGGCATGAGCGTGGACGAGGTGCCGGTCATCCTGGACCTGATCCGCGCGCTCAAGACCCAGGCCGACAAGACGATCCTGCTGGTCGAGCACAAGATGGACGTGGTGAGGGAGCTGTCGGACCGGATCGTCGTCCTGCACAACGGCGCCCTGGTGGCCGACGGCGAGCCGGCCGCGGTCATCGCATCGCCCGTCGTCCAGGAAGCGTACCTCGGCGTCGAGGTGAAGAAATGAGCGGGCCGCTGCTCGAGCTGGAGGGGGTCCACACCCACATCGGCGCCTACCACATCCTCCACGGCGTGGACCTGCAGGTGGCCCGCGGGGAGCTGACCGTCCTCCTGGGCCGCAACGGGGCCGGGAAGACGACGACGCTCCGGACGATCATGGGCCTGTGGCACGCCTCCGCGGGGCACGTCCGTTTCGACGGGCAGGAGATCGGAGCGCAAAGCACCCCGGAGATCGCCCGGAAGGGGATCGCCTACGTTCCCGAGAACATGGGGATCTTCGCCGACCTCACCGTGCGCGAGAACATGATCCTGGCGGCGCGGGGCGCGAAGAACGCCGAGGAGATCGACGCGAAGCGCCTGGAGTGGGTCTTCTCGCTCTTCCCGGCCATGAAGAAGTTCTGGCAGCACCCGGCCGGGCTCCTGTCGGGCGGCCAGAAGCAGATGCTGGCGGTGGCCCGCGCCATCGTCGAGCCGCGGCACCTCCTGCTGGTGGACGAGCCGAGCAAGGGGCTGGCGCCGGCCATCATCCAGAACATGATCGCGGCCTTCCGCGAGCTCAAGCAGACTGACACGACGATCCTCCTCGTCGAGCAGAACTTCAACTTCGCGCGCCAGCTCGGCGACCAGGTGGCGGTGATGGACGGGGGGCGCATCGTCCACTCCGGCACGATGGCCGCGCTCGCCGAGGACGAGGCCCTGCAGCAGCGGCTGCTCGGCCTTTCGCTCGGGGCCCACCAGTGAACGAGGAGCGCCCATGAGTTCTTCCGCAGCCACCCCCGCGGTCCCGGACGCGCTTCCCGAGGTCAAGGCCGACCGGATCCCCCTGCTGCTGATCCCGGCGCTGGCGCTCCTGGCGCTGCCGGCGATCGGGTCGTTCTCGACCTGGGTGACGTTGACCTTCGCCGGGCTGGCGATGGGGATGATCATCTTCATCATCGCCTCGGGGCTGACGCTGGTATTCGGCCTGATGGACGTCCTCAACTTCGGCCACGGCGTCTTCATCACCCTCGGCGCGTTCCTGGCGGTGTCGGTCCTCGGCGCGATGGCCCCGTGGAGCACGAGCGACCGGATGATCCTGAACGTGGCGGTGGTCCTGGTGGCGATGCTCGTGGCCATGGTGGTCACGGGCGCCGTCGGCCTCGGGTACGAGCGGCTGATCATCCGTCCGGTCTACGGCAACGGGCTGAAGCAGATCCTGATCACGATGGGCGGCATGATCGTCGGGGAGGAGCTGATCAAGGTGATCTGGGGCCCCCAGGCGATCCCGCTGCCCCTGCCGACGGCGTTCCGCGGCTCGGTCCTCTTCGGGGAGGCGGCCGTGGAGCGGTACCGCCTGATCGCGGTCGTCATCGGGCTGATCGTCTTCGCGGCGATGATCTGGGTCCTCAGCAACACGAAGGTCGGCCTGCTGATCCGGGCGGGCGTCCACGACCGCGAGATGGTCGAGAGCCTCGGCTACCACATCCGGAGGCTGTTCGTCGGCGTCTTCGTCGCCGGATCGGCGCTGGCCGGCCTCGGCGGCGTGATGTGGGGCCTCTACCAGCAGGGGGTGATGCCGCAGATGGGCTCGGCGGTCAACGTGCTCCTCTTCATCGTCATCATCATCGGCGGGATGGGCTCGGTCGGCGGCTGCTTCATCGGGGCGCTCCTCGTCGGCCTCGTCGCCAACTACACCGGCTTCCTGGTTCCCAAGGTCGCGCTCTTCTCCAACATCCTCCTCATGGTGGTCATCCTGCTCTGGCGGCCCGCGGGGCTCTACTCCGTGGGGAAGCGGTGATGCTCTCGCGCATCCTCTCCGGCGATTTCCCCCGCAGCCGCGTGCTGACGGCCGTGTTGATCGTCGTCGTGCTCGGCCTGGCGCTCGCCCCGTTCGTCTTCCCGGGCGCCAGGGCGCTGAACGTGGCGGCCAAGATCTGCGTCTTCATCGTCCTGGTGGCCAGCTTCGACCTCCTGCTCGGCTACACGGGGATCGTCTCGTTCGCCCACACCATGTTCTTCGGCATCGGCGCGTACGGCGTGGCCGTCGCGATCACCCGCATGGGGCCCTCGTGGGCCGCGGTGGCGGCAGGGGTCGGCGTCGCGCTGGTCCTCTCGTTCGCGCTCTCCCTGGTGATCGGCCTGTTCAGCTTGCGGGTGAAGGCGATGTTCTACGCCATGATCACCCTGGCCGTCGCCGTGGCCTTCCAGACGCTCGCGTCCCAGCTCTCCGACCTGACGGGGGGCGAGGACGGGCTGAGCTTCAAGGTGCCCGAGCTGCTGACGCCGAGCTTCTCCCTCTCGGAGACCCCGTTCCTCGGTGTCAGCCTGAACGGGAAGCTGATCTCGTACTACCTGCTCTTCGCGGCGACCGTGCTCCTCTTCCTCGTGATGCTCAGGATCGTCAATTCCCCCTTCGGCAGGGTCCTGCAGGCGATCCGGGAGAACGAGTTCCGGGCCGAGGCCCTGGGCTACCGGACCGTGGCGTACCGCACCGCCTCCAACGTCCTCTCGGCCTCGTTCGCGACGCTGGCGGGCGCCCTGCTGGCCCTGTGGCTGCGCTACAACGGTCCGGACACGTCGCTCTCGTTCGAGATCATGATCGACATCCTGCTGATCGTCGTGATTGGCGGGATGGGGACGCTGTACGGGGCCGTGGTCGGAAGCGCGATCTTCATCATCGCGCAGAACTACCTGCAGGACCTGATGAAGCTGGCCAGCAACGCGACGTCCGGAGTGCCGGTGCTGAGGGACCTGCTCCACCCGGACCGATGGCTGCTCTGGCTGGGCCTCCTGTTCATCATCAGCGTCTACCGGTTCCCGATCGGGATCGTCGGCAAGCTCAGGGTCAACGCCTGGATCAAGGCCCGCGCCAAGGCCATGGCTGCGGCCACGGCCAAGGGGGTGTCATGAGCAAGGTGAAGGTCAACGGCGTCGACCTGTTCTACGAGTTCCACGGGCCCGAGGACGGCGAGCTGCTGATCCTCAACAACGGCGTCTTCATGAACACGACGTCCTGGGCGTTCCAGCTGCCCGACCTCTCCAGGCGCTACCGCGTCCTGACGTACGACATGCGGGGCCAGGGGCAGAGCGACCACCCGGCGAGCGACTACTCCCTCGAGCAGCACGGCGAGGACCTGGCGGCCCTGATGGACGCGCTGGGCCTCGGCAAGGCGCACATGGTCGGCACGTCGTACGGCGGGGAGCTGAATCTGGTGATGGGGATCCACCACCCGGAGCGGTGCCGGTCGCTGACCATCATCGCGTCGGTCTCGCACAGCGATCCGCTGCTCGCGGCGATCATCGAGCGCTGGCGGATCGCGGCCAGCCTCGGCGACGGGCCCCGGTTCTTCCGCCTGATCTATGCCGACACCTACTCGGAGAGCTTCCTGGTGAGCCGCCCCGACCTCATCCCCATGGCCGAGCAGCGGTACGCCCTGCTGGATCTCCCCGCCGCGGTGCGCCTCATCGAGAGCTTCCAGCGCTTCAACGTCACGACGGACCTGGGCAAGATCGAGGTCCCGACGTGCATCGTCGCGGCGGAGCAGGACGTCCTGAAGCCGAGGCGCTACGCGAAGATCATGCACCAGGCGATCGCGGGCTCGGAGTTCCACCTGATCCCGGGCGCGGGGCACGTCGTGGTGCTGGAGAAGGCGGCGGAGGTCAACACGATCATCCTCGGGTTCCTGGCCAAGCACCCAGCCTGAAGGCGCTTCGCCCTCGCGGTGAACACGCCTGCCCCCCTGAAGGGAAGGGGGGCTTCCCCGGGACTCACAGCCCCTGGACGATCTCCTGCCGTTTCCTGTCGTACTCCTCCGCCGTGATCAGCCCCTGGTCGCGGAGGTCCTTCAACCTCTTCAGCCTCTCGGCGGGGTCTCCGGCGGGCGGCTGGGCGGGGCTCGCGGCCGCCGGGGCGGGGCTCGCGGTTGCCGGGGCGGGCGCCGCGGTCGCCCCCGGACGGGCCCCCTCGATTGGCGCCGAGAGGAAGGTCTTCAGGTCGAAGACGAGCCAGTTGCAGCGCGGCTTGCCGAGCCACTTGTCTCCAGGGGTCACCGGCGGCGGCGCGGCGCCCGGGCCGGCGCCCGCCAGGATGCTCAGGCGCATGTCGGGGATGTCGAAGAGATCCCTGGGGTCGAGACGGTAGGGCTCCGTCGTCTGGGTGGACGCATGAGCCGGCTCGAACTGGATGTTGCCGATGACCAGGTTGAGCTTCCCGTCCTTGACGAAGCAGATCCCGTCCGAGAATTGCGCGGCCGTCCCCAGGAGGGCCTTCGACGGCTGGAGCACCGAGAAGCGGACCCACTGGTCGGCGTTCGCCTTCCTGAGGCCGTCCGCGATCCAGGTCGCCAGCTGTCCCCTCTCTCTGTCCGAGAAGAACAGCGGGCCCCGATTCCGCCAGGCGAAGAAGAGGTGTTCCTCCACGCCGACCGCCGCCAGGATCCTGCCGACCTCGCCCTCGGTCAGGGTCGCCGGGTGGGCGTAGCCCTGGGACGGGGCCTTCCCGTCCTGGGCGCGGGATTGCAGGGAGACCGACGCACTCTCGTTCTTGTGGAGGTTCACCTGAACCACGTTCGAGCTGCACCCGGCGGCCAGCGCCAGCGCGGCGGCCAGCCCGACCAGGAGGGGGCGGCGAGGGCTGAGGCGAACGTCTGTGATCTTCAAGGCTGTCCCCTTTTCGGCCCCGGAGTCGGCAAGGACCGGGGCCCCGCGGATTCGGCCACCTCCTCGGACCACCGGTTCGGCCGGCAGCCCAGGAGCGCTCCTCTCACCGTCTTGCCACGGAGGCGCAGCCGATACTAACGCGGGAGGCGGTCCTGCGGCCCGCGGCTCATTGGATCGAGAGCTTCTTGCCGGCGAGGGTGGCGTCGAGGATCAGAGGTACCCGAGGGCCTTCGCCCTGGAGGTCAGCTCGCCCTGGAACTTCGGGTCGGCGACGGCGATCAGGGCCTTCGTGCGCTCTCGGACCGTCCGGCCCCGGAGGAGGGCGACGCCGTGCTCGGTGACGACGTGGTCGACGTGGGAGCGGTGGAGGGTGACGGCCGACCCCTCCGGGAGCATCGGGACGATGGTGGAGAGGGCGCCGCCCTTGGCGGTCGAGTAGCAGGCGATGATGCTCTTGCCCAGCCCGTCGAAGCCGGCGACCGCGCCCTGCGCCGTGTCCGACTGGCCGCCGGTCCCCGAGTACTGCTGGGCGCCGATCGACTCGCTGGCCACCTGGCCCGTGAAGTCCACGGAGATGCAGGTGTTGACCGAGACCATCCTGGAGTTCTGGGCGACGACGGAGGGGTTGTTGACCCAGCTGCCGCGCTGGAACTCGACGGCCAGGTTGTCGTCGAGCCAGTCGTAGAACTTCCTGGAGCCCATCGCGAAGGTCGTGACGAACTTGCCGGGCTTCAGGGCCTTCCTCGCGTTCGTGATGACGCCCAGCTCGTAGAGCTCCATCATGGAGTCCACGAGCATCTCCGTGTGGACGCCGAGGTCCTTCTTCCCCTTGAGGGCGAGGGCGGCGGCGTTGGGGATCCCCCCGATGCCCAGCTGGATGGTGGAGCCGTCCTCGACCAGGCCGGCGATGTGGGCGCCGATCTCGAGGTCGGTCGCGTTGGGAACCGGCGCGGGGAGGGCGGGGACCTCCTGGTCGTGCTCCACGAAGTAGTCCACCTTGGAGACGTGGACCTGGGTGTCGCCGAAGGTCCGCGGGAGGCGCGGGTTCACCTCGAGGACGACGAGCCGGGCGTGGTCGATGATGTCCTTCTCGTACGTGATTCCGAGCGAGAGGGAGACGAAGCCGTGCTTGTCGGGCGGCGTGCAGGTGCCGAAGAAGATGTCGGGCCGGTGCGCGTGGATGCGGTCGGTGGCCGCGCGGTGGAGCATGTTGGGGACGTAGGTGACGGTGCCCGTGCCGGCCTTCAGGGCGGCGCGCGAGCCCGGGGCGTGGAACCACGAGGCGAGCTCGAAGTGGCCTTTCATCTCCTTCTTCATGTAGAAGTCGTATTCCCTCAGCGTGAGGACGGAGAAGACCCTGACGTTCTCGACGCGGTCGCCCATGATGTGGAAGCGCGACATGCAGCCCTGCGGCTCCGAGGCGCACTGGGCGACGATGACGTCGTCGTCGCTCTTGATGTGGGAGACGGCCTCGTCGATCGCGACCAGCTTGCTGCGGTAGGTGTCCTGGTGGTTCATTTCATCTCCTCTTGAGAAAGGTATCCCGAGAGTCCTCGGGCAAGGTAGGTCCCGATGGTCGTGACGAGGGCTCGCGCGTTCACGGGCGACTCGTCGAAGGCGGTCTCCAGTCCGAAGTAGTGGGCCAGGCCCATGAGGTACTCGACGGCGGTCCCCTCGTCGATCCCGGGGGCGGCGGCCGTGACCCGGAGGTGGGCCGGGCGCTTCCGGTACCCCGCGGCGAAGGCCCCGTAGTAGTCGCGCACCGCGGCGGGAAGGACGAACTCGGCCTCGCGGACGATGCTGTAGCAGTGCTTGTCGATCGAGAGGTAGACGAGCCAGAGCCAGAGTCCGCGGAGCTCGAGCTCCAGGGGGTTGAGGGCCGCCGCCCCGGCCGCCAGGTTCCCCGAGATGAAGGCCCGGACGTCGTGGCCGACCCTCGCGATCAGCTCGGTGTAGAAGGCTTCCTTGGAGTCGAAGTAGGTGTAGAAGGCTCCGACGGAGAGCCGGGCGCCGTCGGTCACCTCGTGGATGTTGGTCTCGAAGTAGCCCTTCTCCCCGAACAGCCGGCGTCCGGACCGGAGAAGGCGCTCGCGGGCCCCCTCCTCCAGGGCGAGGGGGAGGGGCGTCGCCGTTCCGCCGAAGACCTTGTCGGGATCGAAGGTGAGGCCGCGGAAGAGGCCGTCGGCGAGAATGTCGCAGGCCGCCTGGAGGTGGGCGGGAGCCTGGTGAAAGGCCCAGCTGACCGCACAGAACCGGAGTCCGCCGAGTGCGAAGAGGTACTCGGCGAGCCCGATCTCCCGCCCCAGGGCCGCGCCGAGGCTCCGCGTGTAGGCGGCGACGAGCCGCCGCTCGTACTCGAAGTGGCGGTACTGCCCCTCGCGGAAGACCGAGACGAGGTCGGGGTGCTCCTCGGAGAAGCGGATGATCACCCCGGCAAAGCTCCGGAGGCGCTCGCGGGGAGTCTCGCCCTCGACCTGCTCCAGGGCCTCCCGCACCTGGTCGGAGATCCGGCCCAGGATGACCTTGAAGAGGGCTTCCTTGTTCTCGTAGTAGCGGTAGAAGACGCCGTTGGAGAGGCCGGCCGCGCGGCAGATCTCGGCCACGGAGACCGTTCCGTACCACTTTTTCGAGAAGAGGCCGACGGCGGCGGCCAGGAGGCGCTCCGCGTTCTCCGGGTTGCCTCGGCCTTCGCTCGTCATGCGCGGCAACTCCGGACGAGACGGCCACAAACAGCGGGTTCCAGAAAATGAGAAATGATTCACTCCTCACGGTGAATGTAGGCCCTGTCTCTGGCCAAGACAAGCCGAAAACTGTCTTTTTCCCCACCGCCACGCGGATGTCGGACGATTTGCATGAATCGGGGGAAGGAAGGGAATCCTGCGATGCCGGACGCCGGGATTCCCTCCGGAACAGCGGGTTCCATCCCATTTTTCCCTTGAAGGATCGGCGGTCCGTCCTAGAATGAGAGACGATTCACTTCTTACGGAGGAGTCGAAATGCACGTAGGCATCATCGGACACGGAACCTGGCTTCCCCCGGGCAGGATGACCGCCGCGGACCTCGCGGCCGCGACCGGGATCCCCGAGAACGTCATCGCCCTGAAATTCGGCGTGAAGTCCAAGCCCGTCGCGGGACCCGGCGAGACCACCGCCTTCATGGGGCTGGCCGCCGCGAGGAAGGCCCTCGACTCGGCGGGGATCGACGGCGCCGCCGTCGACCTGGTGATCTGGTGCGGGGCCCAGCACAAGGACTATCCCTGCTGGCTCGCGGGGCTCTACGTCTCCGACCAGATCGGGGCGAAGCGTGCCTGGAGCTTCGACATGGAGGCGATGTGCGGCTCCATGATGGCCGCTCTCGACGTCGCCAAGGCACTCATGTTCACGCACCCGGAGCTCGAGACCGTCCTCCTCGTCTCGGGCTACCGGAACAACGACCTCATCGACCTCTCGGTCCCCGAGACGCGGTTCATGCTGGACATCGGCTCCGGCGGCTCGGCGGTCGTCCTGAGAAAGAACGCGGGTCGGAACGCGGTCCTCGCGTCTTCCTTCCGGGGAGACGGGGCGCTCTCCGAGATGTGCATCGTCCCCGCCCTGGGCGCCGGTTCCTGGCCGCCCGCGCCGGAGGACGTGAAGCGGGCCCACTTCGTCGTGCCCGACGAGGAGGCCTTCAAGAAGAAGCTCGGCGAGGTGACGATGCCGAATTTCTACGCGGTGATCCGCGAGGCGGTGAAGCTCTCGGGCTGGCCGGAGGGCGGCATCGACTACCTCGCCATCCTCCACTTCAAGAAGAGCGCGCACGACGGGGTCCTCGCGGAGCTGGGCCTGAAGCCCGAGCAGAGCACCTACCTGGACGACTACGGCCACCTCGGCCAGAACGACCAGGTCCTCTCCCTCGAGCTGGGCCTGAAGTCCGGGAAGATCCAGGACGGGTCGCGCATCGTGTTCGTGGGGGCGGGCCTCGGCTTCGTCTGGGCCGCCACCGCCATCCAGTGGGGTCCCTGTTCCGAGTAGAAGACCAGGAAAGCGCTCGAGGGAGGAAGCCATATGTCGACAGGGTGGATCGCCGGGAGCGTGGTTCTCGCGCTGTTGGTCGCCGGTGGTCTCTTCATGGGGTGGCTGTTCGCCAAGCGTCCGCTCGAGGTCTGGGAGTGGGGAACGCGGCGGGCGCTCCTCCGCGCCGGCCTGAAGAAGACCGTCGTCCAGGCGCCCGTGGGGCCCCAGACGGTCTTCGTGGGGGGATCGGGTCCGGTCCTGGTCCTCCTGCACGGGGCGGGGCACCAGGCGGGGACCTGGGCCCAGGTGGCTCCGGCCCTGGCAAAGCGGTACACGCTGGTGATTCCCGACCTCGCCGGTCACGGAGGGAGCGCCCCGTCCGCGGGCCCGATCCAGGTTTCCGACGTGTTCGGCGCCCTCGAGGCGGTGATCAGGGCCACGGCCGGGGAGAACCGGGTGCGGGTCGTGGGCAACTCCATGGGGGGCTGGATGGCCATGGTCCTCGGGGCGCGGCACCCCGAGTGGGTGGAGCGGGTCGTCGCCGTCAACGGCGGCTCCCCGCAAGGCGCGAGCCCCGGCGTGAGCCTGTTTCCCAGGACGCGGGAGGAGGCGCGGAGATCGATGGCCCAGACCAGGGACGCCGGAAGCCCGGCCGTTCCCGACAACGTCCTGGACGACCTGGTGCGGCAGATCGGAGCCGGTCCGCTCGCCCGCCTCGCGGCCGCGGCGGCCGGCATGGGGGCCTGGCTCCTCGGCGACGAGCAGCTCCAGGCGATGAAGGTGCCGGTGCGGCTGGTCTGGGGGGTCTCCGATCAGCTGATGACGATGGACTACGCCAGGCGCATGGCGGAGCTCCTCCCGGACGCCCAGCTCATCCCGGTCGAGCGGTGCGGTCACATTCCCCAGCAGGAGGCCCCGGAGCGGTTCGCGATCGCCCTCTCCCGGGCGCTCGGCGAGGCCCCGCCGGCCAGGTGAGCCCGGAGCTCCTCCCGCGTCGTGGCCACCCTGCTGGCGTGGCCCGCTCCGCCGGTTTGCAGCCTGCTTGCGCCCCGGCCCGCGAAGCCGCAACCTGAACCGCCGGAGGAGGTCCCATGCTCGAGAAGATCTACGTCGCCGCGTACCAGCAGTCGAAGTTCGGGAAGCTGATGGGGATGACGGTCCCCGGGATCGTCGATACGGCCGTCCGCGAGACCTTCTCCTCGATCCAGGCCGACCCGGCGCTCGCCGACGTCGCGTCGATCGGGGCTTGCACGAACATCGCCCTCCACCAGCAGGGGCTCCTCGCCGGCCTCGTGGCGATGACGCCGGGGCTCTCCGGCAAGCCGATCGAGACGGTGGAGAACGCCTGCGCCACCGGGGGGCAGGCGATCCTGTCGGTGGTCCGCAAGCTCCTCCTGGGCGAGGGGGAGGTGGGGCTGGCGGTCGGCTTCGAGAAGATGCGCGACGCCGAGGGAAAGGTGGACGGGGCGCTGATCGGGAAGGCGCTCACCTGCTACACCCACCCCGACGAGCGGATCGGGAAGCTCTCCGTCGTCCCGCACCTCTTCGCCGAGGTGATGGAGGCCTACATGAAGGCCTACGGCGTGACGGAGCGAGACCTGGCCGCCGTCGCCGTCCAGGAGTACGCGAACGCCCGCTCGAACCCCTTCGCCCAGATGCAGAAGAACGACGTGACGCTGGAGAAGGCCCTCGCGATCGAGGGGATCAACCGGTACGTCGTCGACGGCCTCCCCCTCAAGACGTACGACTGCTCCCAGATCACCGACGGCTGGGCGGGGATCGTCCTGGCGACGGAAGAGGGGCTCTCGCGCCTCGGGGTAGCCAGGAAGGACGCGGTCCTCCTCGCGGGCTACGGCCAGGCGACCGACCCGCTGAAGAAGGCGGGACGCGACGTTCTGAAGCCCGCGGGGGCGCTCGAGGCGATGCGGAAGGCCTACGCGATGGCGGACCTCTGCCCCGATTCGGTCGACGTCGCCGAGGTCCACGACTGCTTCACCGTCATGGGGGCGATGGGCGCCGAGGTGATCGGAAAGGCCGACTTCGGCGAGGGAGCGCGCTACTGGGTGGAGGGGAAGGCCGCGCCGGGCGGGGAGTGCGGGATCAACACGTCGGGCGGGCTGATCGCCAAGGGGCACCCGATCGGCGCGACCGGGATCTCGATGGTCGGCTGGTGCGCGTGGCAGCTCCTGGGGAAGGCGCCGGCGCCGCTCCAGGTGAAGAGCGCCCGGGCCGCCGCCACCTTCAACATCGGCGGGCCGATCTGCGCCTCGGTCTGCACGGTCCTGACCCCCGGGGCCTGAGGCCGGCCGGACGGTCGATCAGCCTCGAGGCGCCGGCCGGACGCTGACCGGCCCGGAGCGGACGGTGGCGAGGCCGGGGCCGCCGGGACTCAGGGGTCGGGCTGGAGCATGCCGGATCGCAGGACCGTGGCGATCTCGGTGATCGCCGACGGGGTCCCCTTCCCCATCTGGTCGGGGACGCCGAAGAGGACCTCCACCGCGAAGTACTGCAGGAAGGTCCGGCTCGCCAGCATCACCGCCGTCGTGGGGTCGACCCCGGGTGCGAGCTGCTCCTCCAGCGAACCCGACGGGAACTTCTTCCTGAGGAAGCTCGCGAAGCGGTTCGACATCTCGGAGTAGAACTTCCGGATGTGGGTGCCTTCGAACTCCACGACGTCGACGTAGATGAGGGCGACGTAGTGACGATACTCCCGGACGCTCTCCTCCGCGGCCCGGGCCAGCGCCTCGAGGTCGTTCGGGAAGGCCCCGGCCGCGAGCGCCCGGTTGAAGGGGAAGTCGGGACTGTCGATGGCGGCCCAGTACTGGTCCAGGAGGGTCCGGAAGAGGGCCTCCTTGTCGGGAAAGTGGTGGTAGACGTTCCCGGTGGAGATGCCCGCTTCCTCGGCGATCTCCCGGATGCTGGTTCCACGGTACCCCTGCTTCGAGAAGAGCCGGAGGGCGGTCTCCAGGATCGCGGCGCGGCTTCGCTCCGACTTCTCGCCCTGCTTGAGTTTCAATTTCGAGAGCCCCCGGGGGAGCCTAAAGGGCGCCGGAGGCGGGGTCAAGGCGAGAGAAGCGGCGGCCCGTAGGCCCGCGGGCGGCGAGGAGGGCCGCGCCGGAGCGCCGGGTCCCCCGCGGCTTCTGCGGTATCCTCGCGCCCTTATGCGCTGGTCTCAGTCGTTCCACGTCACTCTCCGCGAGGCCCCCGGCGACGCCGAGGTGGTCTCCCACCGCCTGCTCGCCCGCGCCGGCCTCATCCAGAAGCTGGCCGCCGGGATCTACTCCTACACACCCCTCGGCTTCCGGTCGCTCCGGAAGATGACCGAGATCGTGCGGGAGGAGATGGACGCGACGGGCGCCCAGGAGGTCGACCTGCCCATCCTCCAGCCGAAGGAGCTGTGGGTCGAGTCGGGCCGCTGGCAGCGCTACATCGACGACGGGATCCTGTTCCACCTCGAGGACCGGAAGGCGGGGGAGTTCGCCCTGGCCCCGACCGCCGAGGAGGCGATCACCGACCTCGTCCGCCGCTCCGTCACGTCGTGGCGGCAGCTGCCGTTCAACCTCTACCAGATCCGGACGAAGTTCCGCGACGAGATCCGCCCCCGCTTCGGGCTCCTCCGGGGGCGCGAGTTCCTGATGAAGGACGCCTACTCGTTCGACGTCGACCAGAAGGGGCTCGACCGCCACTACGAGAAGATGGAGGCGGCCTACCGGCGCATCTTCGAGCGGTGCGGCCTCGAGTACGCCCTCGTCCAGGCCGATTCCGGGGCGATCGGCGGGTCGGCGTCGGAGGAGTTCATGGTGGTTGCCGACACCGGCGAGGACGCCCTCGTCTTCTCCGAGGTCGGGGACTACGGAGCCAACATCGAGAAGGCCGTGACGGCGCCCCTCCCGGAGCCGTGGGCCGGTGAAGAAGGCAGGCCGTTCGGCAGGGCCGACTCGCCCACCCCCGACCTGATCACCTGCGAGGACCAGGCCCGGCACCTGAAGACGGACGTCACCCGGATCACCAAGACGATGCTCTACGAGACCGTCGACGCCGAGGGAGCCGCGCGCGTGGTGGCCGTCCTGATCCGGGGAGACCTCGACATCAACGAGGTGAAGCTGCCGAAGGCGCTCGGCGTCATGCACGCGAAGCTGGTCGACGAGAAGCTCCTGCCGGCGATCGCCGGCTGCCGACCCGGCTTCGTCGGCCCGATCGGCCTGAAGCCGCCGGCGGGGCAGCCCGAGGTGCCGGTCTACGTGGACCGGTCGATGGAGAACGCGCGGAACGTCTTCTGCGGCGCGAACGCGGAGGGGCTCCACCACTCGGGCCTCTCGGTGAAGCGGGACCTGACGGTGGCCGGCGTGGTCGAGGTCGCGACGGCCCGCGAAGGGGATCCCTCTCCCACCGGGACGGGGACTCTGAAGATCAAGCGGGGGATCGAGGTCGGGCACATCTTCAAGCTCGGGACGAAGTACTCCGAGGCGATGAGGTGCGAGGTCGCGGACCAGGGCCAGAAGATGATCCCGCTGATGATGGGCTGCTATGGCCTCGGCGTCGGCCGGACGCTCGCGGCCGCGGTGGAGCAGAGCCACGACGACGACGGGATCCTCTGGCCGGTGGCGCTCGCCCCGTACGCGTGCGCCCTGCTGTCGCTCCAGCGCGACGCCGAGGTCCAGAAGGCGGCGGACGGCCTCTACGACTCGCTGAAGGCCGCCGGGGTCGAGGTCTTCTACGACGACCGCGACGAGCGGCCCGGCGTGAAGTTCAAGGACGCCGACCTGGTCGGCTTTCCCGTCCGGATCGTGGTCGGGGCCAAGGCGCTCGCGAAGGGGGGCGTCGAGGTCTCGACCCGCCGCGAGAAGAAGGCCGAGGTCGTCCCGGTCACGAAGGTGGTAGAGACCGTGAAGGCGACGCTCGCGGGCGGCGCCAGATCGCTGGTCGTTCCGGCGTAGGAGCGGGGCGGGCGGACGATGGAGGCGGGAGAGGGCCCCGGGAGCTCCCGCGTCCCCTGGCTGCCACTCCTGTGCGTCCTGGCCGGTCTGGGCGTCCGTCTCGCGCTCTGCTTCGAGAAGCCACTCTGGGCCGACGAGATCTTCACGCTCTCGCTCGCCCGTGAGCCGCTCTCCCGGATCGTCGAGGCCCTGAGGCTCGACTCGGGACCGCCGCTCCACTACCTCCTGGCGAAGCTGGCGCTCCTCCCGGCCGGCGCCCCGGGAGCGGGCGACGTCTCGGTCCGGCTGGTCTCCTTCCTCGCCGCGCTCCTTCACGTCCCGCTGCTCCTCCTCGCCGCCCGCCGGGCCGGGGCGGCGCGCAGCGGCTGGGGCGCGGCGGCGCTCTACTCGCTCTTCCCGATCGCCGTGGCGTACGGGGCCGAGGGGCGCGGCTACGCGGTCGCGTCGCTCCTGGTCCTGGCGGCGTTCGAGCGGTCGCTCGCCGTCAGGGAGCGGCCCTCCCCGGGGACCGCGGTCGCCGCCGGGCTCTGCGCCGGGGCGGCGCTCCTGACCCACTACCTCGCCCTCTTCCCGCTGGCGGGAGCGGCGCTCGCGCTCCGGCGCGGCGGGCCGCGGCGCCTCCACCTCCTCTCGGGCGCCGTCGCGGCGCTCGTCGCGGCGGCCTGGCTGCCGGTGGCGCTCGTCCAGCCTCGCGCGTCGATGGCCTGGGTCGCCGGCCTGCCGGCCTCTGGCCAGGCTTCGCGGCTCGTCGTGGGAGTGCTCCTGGGGATCGACGACGGGGGAAGGGCGCTCCCCTTCCTCTTCTGCGGGTCGCTGGCCGTCCTGGTGCTGTTCGCCCTCGCCGCCCGCCGCGGGGACCCGGCGGCCGCGGCCGTCCTGGCGGGCGGGGCGCTCTTCTTCCTGGCCGGGCTCGCCTATCCGGAGATCCTGCTCCCCGAGAGGGGGGCGGTGGCGTTCCTCCCCCTGACGGCTCTCGTCCTCGGGGGGCGCGACGGGATACCGGCGGGGACGGCGTCGGCGGCGGCGGGAGCGTTCCTCCTCCTGCAGGCGTCGTCGTGGGTCAGGACCTCGCCGGGGGAGGACCTCGCGGCGCACCTGGCGGGGCCGGTCGGCCAGGGGGCTCGGGTCGTCGCCGTGGGCCTGTGGGGGCCGGAGCTCGGCTACCGGATGGCGGCGATCGGACGGCCCGGCTGCGTGTCGCTCTTCCCTTCCGACGTGGCGAGGCACCCGGGCTGGTACGCGGAGGCCGAGGTCCCGCCGGAGCGGCTGGTGGCGGAGGCGAGGGCGGTCGCAGCCGCGGGGCGGCCCTCCGACCTCTTCGTCCTGCCCCGGGGATCGAGGGCCTCGGAGGCGCTGAGGGGAGAGATCGCCGGGGCGGGGGCCCGGCCGGTCGGGGCGACGCCGCTCCTGGAGCTCTACCGGCTCGGCCGTCCCGGAGCGGCCGGCGAGGGGGAGCGATGAGCGGGTGGGGCGGCCGGCCGAAGCTGGCCGAGGTCGCGGCGCTCCTCGTCCTCGTGGCGGTCTCGCTGGTCGCGGTCCGAGGCCACCAGAAGGACGATTCGGCGACGGCGGACGAGGGCATCCACCTCTTCGCGGGGGCCGAATACGTGGAGAACGGGACCTACTGGATGAACCTGGAGCACCCGCCCCTGATGAAGGACCTCGCCGGCCTCTCCCTGCGGTCTCTCGGGCTGAGGCCGCCGGCCGGGGGCGACTCCCGCGACCGGACGCCGCAGAACGACTACCTCCGGTTCCTCTACCTCAACCGCGTCCCCGCCCACGAGATCCTCCAGGCAGCCCGGCGGCCTTTCCCGTTCCTGCTCGGGCTCCTGATCGTCCTCGTCTGGGCGGCGGCCCGCGCGCTCGCCGGGACCTGGGCCGGATTCCTGGCGGCAGGGCTGATCGCCCTCGATCCGGGCTTCGTCGCCCACGCCAGCCTCGTTCACTCGGACGTCGGCGCCGCGCTGACCATGACGGCGGCTCTCTTCCTCCTCCTCGCGGCGGCGAGGCGAGGCTCGGCTGCGCTCTGGATCGCCGCGGGCCTCGCTCTGGGAGTCGCCCTCGCCACGAAGTTCACGGCCGTCCTGCTCATTCCGCTTTACGCCGTGGTCCCCCTCCTCGCGCTCCTGGCGGAGGGCGATCGGCGAACGGTGCGATCGGCGGCGGGGAAGGCTCTCGGCGCGGCGGCGGCCGGCGCGATCGCCTTCGCGCTCCTCGCCGGGATCTACGCGGTCCACCTCAGGGCGATGTCGGCCGGAAAGGCTACCGAGTGCGTCGTGCAATTCCTCCAGGGCCGCGGGGCGCCGCCGGAGGTGATCGACCGCCACGCGAGCCTCTCCCGGGCGGTGCCGTCACTCGGGCACTGGGCCGCCGGGCTGAAGGGGGTGATGCTCCTCGGCGCTGGAGAACGGGAGAACGTCAATTTCTTCAGGGGCGAGACCTCTCGCCACGGGTTCCTGGCCTACTTCCCCGCGGCGTTCGCGGTGAAATCGACCCCGGCGCTCCTCCTCGTCTTCGCCCTCATGCTCGTCCCTGGGCGGCGCGAGCTCGCCGGGTATGCGGTGGGCGGGATGCTCCTGGCGGCATCCTTCTACTTCGCCGTCTCCGTCCCTTCGTCCTTCAACATCGGCGTCCGCCACCTCTTCCCGATCTACCCCCTCCTCGCGGTGGCGGGGGCCAGCGTCCTGGTCCGGCGCTTTCCGGTCCGCCTCGCCGCCCCCGCTGCGATCGGTCTCGTCCTCTCCACCGGGGCTTCCCTCGCTTCCATCCACCCGCTCGAGCTCGGCTATTTCAACTCCTTCGTCGGGCGCCCGGAGCGGGGGGCCGCCTGGTTCGCGGACTCGAATCTCGACTGGGGCCAGGACCTGAAGCGGCTCGGCGATGCCCTGCGCGCGTCCGGCATCGAGGCGAGGACGACGATCGTCGCCTACGGCGGATTCGCCACGAACTACTACTCGCGCTCCTGCCGTCTCCTCGACCCCGCGAGGCCCATCACGCCGGGCCTCTACGCGGTCTCGGACTCGATGCAGGCGATCGGCCCGGAGTTTCTCGAGAGCCTCGAGGGAAAGGCCTCGGCGGACCAGCTCCGCGATCTCCTCGGGCGCCTCCGATCGCGGGGCCGGCGCCTGGCCCGGGTCGGCGCCTCGATCACGATCTGGGAGCTTCCGGGCTGACCCCCGTTCGCCCCCCGAACTTCCACGAGTTGCCGTTCCGGAAGATGAGGTAGGTGCTGGCCGGCTCGACGCCTTTCGAGGCGAGCCAGCGTTCGACCGTTCGCCGGTCGAAGTAGGCCGTCCGGGGGGTCACGAGCTGGTCGAAGGCCACGTGGTGGAAGAACCAGAAGGGCCTTTCCGCGATCCAGAGGGCGTAGGCGTGGAGCGGGAGGGCCCTCTCGAGACGCGCCGAATGTCCGAACCGGCGCTCCACGAGCCACAGGAACCGGGCGTAGAGGAAGAACGGGACGACGAGGGGAAGCGCGAGGCCGTACTTCGTCAGCCACCACGGAAGGCGCGAGGCGATCCGCCGAATCGGCTCGACCACGAGGCGCACGAGACCGTTTCCTTCCCTGGCGTAGACCCAGCCGTGGAAGCGGCCTCCCGGCCGGGTGTGCCGGAGCAGCGAGCGGAATCCGGCGTCCGGGTCGGCGAGGTGGTGGAGGGCGCCGATGCAGTAGACGAGGTCGAATGCTCCGAGGTCCGCCGTGACCAGGTCGCCCCGGTACAGCTCGACGGGGCCGGGAGCGACCCGAGCGAGGTTCCGGCGCGTCGCCTCGAGCGTGTCGCCCAGCTCGATCCCCGCGAGACGGCCGGGACCGAGCGTCGCGAGGTGAACGAGGAGCGAGCCGTTCCCGAAGCCGAGCTCCAGGACCGAGAGGCCGGCAACGGAATCGGGCTCGATGGGGGCGATCCACTCGAGGAACTGCTCGCGCGAATAGGCCGAACCCTCCCGGACGGTGTTCCAGGAGGAGGCGAAGGCCTCGGCGGTCCGGCGGTCCGGGCCGGTCAAGACCTCGGCCCTCTCCGCGCCACGGCGTAGAGCTGCGCGCCCGACGAGCGCGAGTTCAGCCTGAATGCTCCCCTCAGGAGGGCGCAGACCAGCCTTTCTCGCGGTCCGTAGGGCCTGTCGCCGAAGCGCCGGACCGAGGCGTCGGGGTTCCGGTTTGCCCACCACTTCGAGAGGTCGTGGAACGGGAAGCCGGCGTTCCACACGCGAGGCTCCGTCCAGCCCGTCTCCTCGAGGAGGATCGCCAGGGCGCCATTCGAGAAGTGCTGCCTGTGACCGACGCGTCGCTCGGTTTCGCGGAGCGGGCCGCTCTGGGTCGTGAGGAGGAGCCGGCCGCGGCCGGGCGTGGCTAGCCGGAGCGCAGCTCGAAGAAACGCGGCCGGCTCGTCCAGGTGCTCCAGGATCTCGGACGCGACGACGGCGTCCCAGCGGCCTGCGAGGCCGGCCGTGCCGTCCAGCGGCCTCTCGAGGTCGACCGCCTCCCAGCGGATCTTCGCCTGGCGGCGGCGGTTCTCCTCGATCTGGCGGCGCGACAGGTCGAGGCCCGCGAGCTGGACGGCGGGGAGCCGGGCCTCGACCTCCCGGAGGAGCATCCCGTTGGCGCAGCCGAGGTCGATCACGGACCCGACCGATTCCTCCTGGATCAGGGCGAGCAGCATCGCGGCCCGCGCTCGCGGAGCCGCCATGAAGCGCCAGTAGTCATCCTGGCCGGGGTAGGCCGTCTCGTAGTAGGCGCGGTTGACGCGGGCCGCCTCGGTCTCCTGCGTCCCGCGCAGCGTCACGGCCGAGCTCCCCGGGCGGACCGGGACGCTTCCGCCGCGAACGCGTTCCACCAGAGCTGGAACATCAGGAGGTTGAGCAGGCGCTTCCGGTGGTCGCGGCGCCCGGCGGCGTGCTCGCGGAGCAGCCGCGACACGTACCTCGCCTCGAAGATCCCGTGTCGATCGAGCGAAG
>CAIMWE010000213.1 GCA_903845115.1 uncultured Acidobacteriota bacterium
CGGCATCGGGGAGGTCGACCACCTCGACCGACCGCGCGACGAAGGGAGGGGCGGGAGCCGGGGGCTCGTACCAGAAATCGGGGGGGGTCACGCGGAGGAGCCGTGCCCGTCTCCCGGGGCGGACTTCCAGGAGGTGCGCCGGCCCCTCGACGGGCGCCCAGTGGGCGAAATGGCCGCCCGGCCTGAAAGGGGCTTCCTGGTCGTCGGCGAAGTACTCGTGAACCCGTCCGGCGTGGATCAGGAGGCGGTCGAACCCGGTCTCGGCGAGGGCGCGTTCCGCCCTCTCCTGCAAGACGGCAACGTGTCGGGAGTAGGACTCCTCGAGGAGAGGCTGCATGCGGAGATCTTAAGGGATCGCCGGGTGGTTCAGGCGGGCGACGGGTCGGCCGCCCCGAGCGACTCGGCGAAGGCGACGAGCCGCTCCATCGCCTCGGCGAACTGCGCCCGCGCCGCGTCCACCTCGTCCCGCAGCTCCTCGGCCCGGCGGCCCGCGGCCGCCGAATAGTCGGCTTGCAGGGCGATCAGGCGCTCGGCGGCGCGGTTCCGGGAGGTCTCCAGCTCCAGGAAGGCCTGGTTGCCCCGGAGGCGGGCCTCCCCCTTCAGGGCGACCCACCGGACGGCCAGCGCGTCGACTCGCTCCGCCCAGCGGTCCCCGGCGGCCTCCACGGCGGCCACGGCGCTTCGCGTCAGCTCGTCCAGGCGCTCCCGGGCCACCCGGATCCGCTCGGCCGCGGGCGCCCCCGGGACGCGAAGGCGCGCAGGCACGCGCCGCCGCTCGCGGACGATGCCGACCTTCTCGCCGGCCCAGATCAGGTAGTGGCTCGGGTCGACCTGCCACCACCGGAACCCCTGCGACGCCGACGACTGATAGTAGTGGTGATTGTTGTGCCACCCCTCGCCCATCGTGACGAGGGCCATGACGAAGCTGTTGCGGCTCGTGTCGGTCGTCTCGAAGACCTTCCGGCCGAAGACGTGCATCACGCTGTTGATCGAGAAGGTCCCGTGCCAGAGTAGGACCGTCGAGAGGAAGTAGCCCCAGAAAAGGCCGGTCCACCCGAACGCCAGCCACATCCCGAGCCCGTAGAGCATCGTGGCGAGGTACATGTTGTCGTTCAGCCAGACCAGCTCGGGGAACTTCACCAGGTCGGGGATCGCCTTGAAGTTGGTCTCCTCGTAGTCGGGAGAGAGGATCCACCCCATGTGGCTCCACCAGAAGCCGCGCCGCCTGGGGCTGTGGATGTCCTGCGGCGTGTCGGACCAGCGGTGGTGGTGGCGGTGGTGCGCCGCCCACCAGAGGACCCCCTTCTGGGCCGACGTCTGGCCCAGGAAGGCGAGAAGGAACTGCGAGACTCGCCCCAGCTTGTAGGTCCGGTGGGCGAAGTAGCGGTGGAAACCCGCGGTGATCGCGAACATCCGGAGGTAGTACGACGCGAGGCAGAGGAGGACACCCTTCCACGAGAAGCCGACCGCCACGACTCCCAGGGCGGCGAGGTGGACGAGGCCGAAGCCGATGGCCGCGGCGGGGCGGACCCTCTTCGACAGGGCGGGGACGGCTTCGAAGGTGCTCATCGGGAGAATGTTAGTCGCTCCGGGGCTCCGGTCGAGGAGAAAAAGCGACGCCGTATCAGGACACGGAGCGCCGCGGCCCCGTGGTCTGAGGCGGGAGGGAGGTCAGGCGACCGATCGGGAAGCGCCGGCGACGGGCGGCCGCGCCCCCTCGAGGAGCGCCCGCTGACCCTCGTCCATCGCCTTCC
>CAIMWE010000214.1 GCA_903845115.1 uncultured Acidobacteriota bacterium
GACGACCGTTCTCCTCGGAAAGACGATTCCCGCGGCCGCTCCGCTCGTCACCGCGGCGCTCGCCGAGAAGATCGCGATGGAGCTTTCGAGCCGTTCGCCCGAGGACCCGTTCGAGGAGATCCAGCAGCAGAACCAGGAGCTTCTCCGCGCGATGAACGACCTGAGGCAGAAGCAAGAGGAGCTCGAATCGCTCAACCGGGAGCTGGAGGAGACCACGAGGGGAATGGTGGCGCTCTACGCCGAGCTGGACGAGAACGCCACGCACCTGAAGCGGGCGAACGAGCTGAAGGCGGCATTTCTCTCGAACATGAGCCACGAGTTCCGGACCCCGCTCAACTCCATCCTCGCCGTCTCGCGGCTCCTCCTCGACCGGATGGACGGCAATCTCTCCCCGGAGCAGGAGCGGCAGGCCCAGTTCATCCACCGGTCGGCTGGAGAGATGACGACGATGGTCAACGACCTCCTCGACCTCGCCAGGATCGACGCGGGCCGCGTGGAGGTCCGCCCGGTCGACTGCAGGGTCGAAGATCTCTTCACCGCGCTGCGCGGGATGTTCCGGCCGCTGCTCGGGAACGCGGCCGTGAGTCTGGTTTTCGACGAGCCTTCCGGCGTCCCCGCCATGAGGACCGACGAGGGGAAAGTCTCCCAGATCCTCAGGAACCTGATCTCGAACGCGTTGAAGTTCACGGAGCGGGGCGAGGTGCGCGTGTCGGCGAGAGTGGCCGAGGACGGCCGGAGCGTCGTCTTCTCCGTCTCCGACACCGGAATCGGAATCGCGCCGGAGCACCACCAGCGGATCTTCGAGGAATACTCCCAGCTGGACGGGCCGATCCAGAAGAAGGTGAGAGGGACGGGACTGGGCCTCCCTCTCTCCCGCAAGCTCTCCGAGCTGCTGGGGGGAAGCCTGACCCTCGAGAGCGTCCCGGGGCAGGGGTCGACCTTTTCGGCGGTCATCCCCCTTTCGTATTCGGAAGTCGAGAAGGGGAACCTGACGGAATACACTCGACCAGCGGGTTCGCCTGATCAAGGTGAGCAGGGAAGGCCGATCGCATGACCCCGGAGCAGCCGAAGATTCGGATCCTGGTCGTCGACGACACGGAGGCGATGCGGTACGCGACCGCCCGGCTGCTCCGCGGCGGCGGGTACGAGGTCGTCGAGGCGGGCACCGGCCTCGAGGCGCAGGAACAGGCAAGGAGATAGCCGGACCTGATCGTCCTCGACATCCACCTGCCGGACATCGACGGGTACGAGGTCTGCCGCCGCTTGAGATCCGACCCTGCCACGAAGTCGATCCCGGTTCTCCACCTCACGGCCACCTACCTGGAGTCCGAGGACCGGGCCATCTCATTGGACGAGGGGGCGGATGCCTTCCTCAAGGAGCCGGTCGCGCCGCGCGAGCTGCTCGCCACTGTCCGCGCCCTGCTGCGGATGAAGCGGGCCGAAAAGGAGCTGGAAGGCGAGCTCCAGCGGCTGGAGAACATCATCGAGGCGACCCGTGCCGGCACGTGGGAATGGAACGTCCAGACCGGGGAAGCGGTCTTCAGCGCGAGGTGGGCGGAGATCATTGGCGCCACGCTCGAGGAGCTCTCTCCGGTGAGCATCAAGACGGGGGAAGCCTTGACCCACCCCGATGACCGCGGGAGATCCGACGACCTACTGGGAAGGCACTTCACCGGAGAGCTCCCCTACTACGACTGTGAATACCGGATGAAGCACAGGGACGGCCACTGGGTCTGGGTCCACGACCGTGGCCGCGTCGTCAGCCGGTCGGGAGACGGCAAGCCGCTGATGATGTCCGGCACACACACCGACATCACCGAGCGAAAGGCGAGGGAGAGCTATCTCGACCTGCGCCGGGCCGTCCTGCAGGAGCTCAACGAGCCGGGCACCCTTCAGGATTCAGTCCGACGGGTCGTCGACGCACTGAAGAGGCTGACGGGATTCGACGCCGTCGGGATTCGCCTGCAGTCCGGGGACGACTTTCCGTACCTGTTCCAGGACGGCTTCCCCGGCGATTTCCTCCAGACGGAGAACTCGCTCGTCGAGCGCGGCCCGGATGGCGCGATCTGCAGGAACGAAGACGGCAGCGTCCGTCTGGAATGTACCTGCGGTCTGGTCATCTCCGGCAAGACCGACCCGGTCAGTCCACTCTTCACGCCCGGGGGAAGCTGCTGGACGAACGACTCGTTCCCTCTGCTGGAGATCCCGGCGAGCGAGGACCCCCGGCTCAACCCCCGGAACAACTGCATCCATCAAGGGTATGCCTCCATCGCCCTCGTGCCGATCCGGTCCGGGAGCCGGATCCTCGGCCTGATCCAGTTCAACGACCGGCGGAAAGGACGCCTCAGCCTCGACATGGTTGCCCTGCTGGAACGGCTCGCGGAGCACATCGGGACGTCTCTGGTCCGCAACCGGGCCGAGGCGGCGCTCCGCGAAAGCGAGGAGCGATACCGGGGACTGAGCGAAGAGCTGGAGCGAAGAGTCCGGGAGAGGACGGCGGAGCTGGAAAGGGAACGGCAGTGTCTGGACGAGACCGCTCGCCTGTCGCGGGTCGGGGGCTGGGACTACGACCTCCGGACGAACGAGCTGACCTGGACGGACCTCACGTACGAGATCCACGAGGTCGAACGGGGACTGCGGCAGACCGTCGATACCGGGCTCA
>CAIMWE010000215.1 GCA_903845115.1 uncultured Acidobacteriota bacterium
CCAGGCTCGTCGACGGCTTCGCCGAGCTGGTCTTCGGGCAGTGGGCTGCGGTGAGGCTCCTCGAGAAGGGAATCATCTGCCAGCCCGCCTCGCGGAAGTGGAACGTCCTGAAGCTGGAGCCGCCGCTGACGATCGGCTCAGCGGACCTTTCCGCCGCGGCGGATGCCATCGTCGAGGTTCTCGGCGACTACGAAGGGGCTGCAACGCTCGTATCCGACGTCTCTCGGCGGCTCGGCGCGCAGCTCCTCTCGGGTGGAGACTTCCGGTGAATCTCGCCGAAGCCCGCCGCCAGCTCTCCTATGCGATCGGGGTCGTCCGTCAACGGCCCTTCCAGGTCCTCCTCCAGGTCACCAACCGGTGCAACCTGACCTGCCCGTTCTGCGGTTTCTGGGCGAACGGAGTTCCGCCCGGGAAGGAACTGTCCCTCGAGGAATTCCGGTCGCTCGAGGAGCGGCTTTCCCGGGCCGGCTGTTTCCTCGTCTCGATCGAGGGGGGCGAGCCGCTCCTCCGCGACGACCTCCTCGAGATCGTCCGGATCTTCGCGAGGCGGCACATTCCGCTCCTCTACACGAACGGCTGGTACATGAGCCCTGAACTGGCCCGGGCTCTCTTCGACGCGGGTCTGGTGCAGGCCGGGGTCTCGATCGACTTTCCCGATCCGGCACGTCACGACGCCATGCGCGGACGAGAGGGCACATCCGAGCGCGCCTGGCTGGCCATCGAGCGGCTTCGCGAGGCCGCCCCTCACTCCGGAAAGCAGGTTCACGTGATGACGGTCCTGATGGAGGAGAACCGCAACGATCTCGAATTCCTGCTGAACATGAGTGCCCAGCGCCGCGTCGGGCACTCGCTCACCCTGCTCTCCACGAGCGGACAGCGCCGAGGAGGAGGCGGGACCGCTCCGAGGCCCCCCATCTCCGCCGAGCTGATACGCCTCTGGCATCGGTTTCCCCACCTGCGCGTCTTTCGGGAGAACCTGGAGGGAATCGACCGCTTCTTGCAGCGCGAGACGCTGCCGCCATGCCGTATGGGCCGACAGGGCTTCAACGTCGATCACGTCGGGAACGTGGCGCGCTGCATCGAGACGATCGGGAAGCCGTTCGGGAGCATCCGGAACGAGCCTCTCGACTGGATCCTGGACCGGATGACCACCCATTCGGCTTCGACGGAATGCCAGCAATGCTGGACGGCATGCCGCGGCTACTCACAGGCTCTCGGTGACGGGCATCTCCGGAGCTACCTGGATCTCGCACGACGGATGCGATCCGCCTGACGGAGGAATGGTGCGTTACTTTCTCATCGACAAGGTCACGAGCCTCACGGTCGGCCAGAGCGCCACGGGGGTCAAGTGCGTCTCGCTCAGCGACGAAATTCTCCACGACCATTTCCCGGACTACCCGACGATGCCTGGCGCTCTCGTCATCGAGTCGATGGCGCAGCTGTCGGGCTTCCTGCTGGAGATGACGCTCAACAGGCCCGGCGAACCGCTCGTCCGCGCGCTCCTCGGCCAGATCGGCAGCGCCAAGTTCTACCGGGCCTCTTCCCCCGGCGACCGGATGGAGGTGACGGTACGGATCCAGTCGCTCCTGGCGGGGGCGGCGCAGGTGAGCGGCGAGGTGTTCGTCGGGGAGGAGCGCGCAGTCCGAGCCGACCTGACCTTCGTCCTCAAGAAGGTCGATTCCGAACGGATTCACGAGCAGAGGCGTTACGTTTACAAGCTATGGACCAGAGATTTCGCCCCCCCGCTCACGATCCTGTAGTGCTCGCCGGGACCGGCCGGGCGCTCCGGGTGCCTGGCGGGGGATGCGAGTGTGACCCGACCCCCTACCTCCGGAGCCCGAGGACGAGGAAGTATATGGGCGTCCAGGACGACATGGCCGTGATCGCCGCTGCGCGTGCGCTCGAATCGGCCCACATCCCGGAGCTCCCGGATCCCGAGCGGACGGGAGTCTTCCTCGCCGTCGGGTACATCCCGTTCGAGGACGCCGACATCGAGGAGCTGGCGAGCCAGTCGTTCGAGCAGGGGTCCTTCTCGATGGAGCGGTTTTCGACGACGGCGCTCCGCTCGATGAATCCTCTCCTGACATTTCGGTGCCTATCCAACATGCCGGCATTCCACGTCTCGCTGGCCTTCGGCATCCAGGGCCCCTACTTCGTCACGTATCCGGGGCCGGGTCAGTTCTACCTCGCCCTGGAGGCGGCCCTCGACGCCCTGGCCTCCGGCCGGATCGACCACGCCCTCGTCGGGGGGACGGCCCACCAGCGAAACGCGCTGGTCGAGCACCACTTCCGGCGCATCGAGCCCCCCGTTCCTGCCGGGGCGCTGCAGGACGCCGCCGGATTCCTCTTGCTCGAGACCGCCGCCAGCGCCGGCCGTCGTGGGTCCGCGGGATGCGGCCGGCTCGCCAGTCTCTCCGTCGCATTCTCCGCGTTCGATCCGTGGGTCGAGAGCCGGGAGCCCTCCGAGCTGTTCGACGGGTCGGCCACCGCTGTCGAGATGGGGACCGCGTCCCTCCCGTTCGCGCTGGACCTCCGCAAGGGGGCACCCC
>CAIMWE010000216.1 GCA_903845115.1 uncultured Acidobacteriota bacterium
CCGAACCTGCAGGGCTCCCGGTCCACGGTCACCGCCGGGAGCGGCGACTACGCCTTCATCGCCCTCCCTTCCGGTAAGTACACCGTCACCTACTCGCTCTCGGGCTTCCAGAACCTCGTCAAGCAGGTGGACCTCGGCGCCTCCCAGACGGTCACCCTGAACGCCACCCTCTCCCTGACGGCGGTGTCGGCGGAGGCCACGGTCGTGGGCCGGTCGGAGAGCATCTCGCAGACGACCCAGGCCGCCACGACCATCACGGCGGAGATCATGAACACGCTCCCCACGAGCCGGACCCAGCTGGCCGCCGTCGAGCTGGCCCCCGGCCTCAACTCGAACGGGCTGCGCTCGACGCAGGCGGCCCCCGTCTACACGATTTCCGGCGCGACGTCGTTCGACAACCTGTTCCTGATCAACGGCGCCAACGTCCAGGACAACATCCGGAACACGCCGGGCGCCTACTTCATCCCGGACGCCATCCAGGAGACGACGGTCTCGACCTCGGGCATCTCGGCGGAGTACGGCCGGTTCGCCGGCGGCGTCGTGAACACGATCACGAAGTCGGGCGGCAACAGCTTCAGCGGCTCGGGCCGCGTCAACTTCTCGAACCCGGCGTGGTCCGCGACGGTGCCGCGTGGATCGGACGGGACGCAGAACGTCGTGGAGACGTACGAGGAGACCCTCGGCGGCCCGATCTGGAAGGATCGGATCTGGCTCTTCCTCGCTGCCCGCCAGGCGGATACCGCGACGACGCAAACGACGGCCTACACCGGGATCCCGTACGACGTGACGTCGTCGGCCCCGCGGTACGAGGGGAAGCTGACCCTCACCCCCGTCCAGAACCACACCCTGACGGCCTCGTACTTCAAGCAGGAAATCACGACGAACAACAACTCGTTCGCCGGGGTCACCTACGACCTGCTTCCGCTCGCCTCCCGGAAGGACGTGCAGAACTTCGAGGTCTTCAACTACAACGGCGTCTTCTCGAGCAACTTCTTCGCCGAGGCGCAGTTCTCGCAGAAGAGAGCCGGGATCTACAGCGGCAGCACGACCCACACGCTCGTCGAGGGGACGCCGATCATCGACTCGACGACGGGCTACCAGATGGGGGCGCCGATCTTCTGCGCCGACTGCCCCAACGGGGGAGACAAGCGGGACAACAACGACTGGTTCGTGAAGGCGACCTACTTCCTGACGACCCCGTCCCTCGGGAGCCAGAACATCGTGATCGGGTTCGACAAGTTCACCTCGACCCGCTTCTCGAACAACTGGCAGTCGGGGAACAACTACTACCTGCAGTCCTCCGGCGCGGTGGCGGTCGGGAAGACCATCTACCCGATCTTCGCCAACGACGGCTACAGCTACCTCGACTACTCCCCGATCAACCAGGTGGGTGGCTGGTCGAACCTGGGGACGCAGTCGGTCTTCCTGAACGACAGCTGGAAGCTGAACAACCATGTCTCCTTCAACGTCGGCGTCCGCTACGACAAGAACAACATCGTCGACGCGGGCGGCGTCCAGCGCCAGAACGACAGCGCCTTCAGCCCGCGCCTCGGCGTCACGGTCGACCCGACGGGGGACGGGAAGCTCCGCTTCAGCGCCTCCTATTCGAGCTACGTCGCCGCGGTGACCGAGGGACCCATCTCCCGGGTCGGGGGAGCCGGCAACCCCGCCTACTACTACTACCAGTACACGGGACCCGACATCAACAGCGGGGGCGCCCCCTACCTCAGCATGTTCGACGCGATCGCGAAGGTCTACAACTGGTTCGGGATCACGGCCCCCAACCAGTACGCGAGCCAGAACATCGTCTACCTGAGCACCCCGAAGGTCCCGGGCCTCAACACCGCCATCGTGAACAACATGAAGTCGCCGCACACGAACGAGTTCGCTCTCGGGATGTCCGGGGCGGTGGGCTCCAGCTTCACCTACCGGGTGGACGGCATCTACCGCCAGAGCTCGGACGTCGCCTCCTACGCGATCAACATGGGGACCGGCCAGGTGACCGACCCGGCCAGCGGGTCCCGGTTCGACATCATGGTCCTCCAGAACGGGTCGTCCGACGTCTACAAGCGGGACTACGCCGGGCTGACCACGCAGTTCGCCTGGAGAGCGCTCGACGGGCTGACCGTCGGCGGGAACTGGACCTGGTCGCACACCTACGGCAACCAGATCGGGGAGACCACCGGCAACGGCGCGGACCCGGACCAGTACGAGACCTACCCCGAGTACAGGCAGCTCCGCTGGAACGCCCCGAACGGCGACCTCCCCCAGGACCAGAGGCACCGGGTCCGCCTCCTGGCGGCTTACGACCTTCAATTCCCGAAGGAGGTCGGCCGGGTCAACATCAGCGGGGTCTTCGCCGCCGACTCGGGCCACCCCTACAGCGCCGCGGCTCCCGTGAACGTCAGCAAGTACGTCACGAACCCGGGCTATGCCTCGCCGCCGACCAGCCTGACCTACTACTTCAGCGGGCGTGGCGAGTACACGACCGAGCCGGTCTACCGGGCCGACCTGGCCCTCAACTGGTCCTACCAGATCGGGCCGGTCGAGGTCTACTTCCAGCCCCAGGTCACGAACGTCTTCAACGCCGAGCACGCCGTCGCCGTCAATAGCTCGGTCTCCGTGAAGGCGGCCTTCAACCCGTACACGCAGACGCCTGTCGAGGGCGTCAACTGGGCCAAGGGCTCCAACTTCGGGAAGCCCACCTCTTCGACCCAGTACCAGCTCCCGCGAACGTTCCTCTGCTCGGCGGGTCTCCGCTTCTAGGCCTCTTCCTTCTCTCGTTCCAGGCCCCGGCCGCCCGGCCGGGGCCTTTCTTGGTCTGGTAAGGTTCGCGCGAAGTGAGACTCCTCCTCGCCCTGGCCGTCGCGGTCTTCCTCGCCGCCGCTTCCTGCGCGCGGCGGCCACCCGGAGGCGCCCCGGTCTTCCCGGGCGCTCCGGTCGTCCTGATCTCGATCGACACGCTCCGCTCGGACCACCTTCCGTTCTACGGCTACCGGGGGGTGGAGACCCCCGCCCTCTCCGCCCTCCGGACGGACTCGGTCCTCTTCGAGCGGGCGTACGCGCAGGTCCCGCTGACGCTCCCCTCGCACGTCTCCGTCTTCACCGGCCTCCTCCCCGCGGCCCACGGCATCCACGACAACCTGGGGTACAGCCTGAAGCCCGGCGTGCCAACGCTGGCGGAGCTGGCGAGAAAGGCGGGCTACAGGACCGGAGGGGCGGTGTCGGCCTTCGTCCTGGCGGGGTCGACCGGCGTCTCGCGGGGGTTCGACTTCTGGGACGACAGCGTGGAGCCGACTCAGGCCCACCAGGCCGCGGGGCTGATCCAGCGGCCCGGGTCCCGGACGGAGGAAGCGCTGGCGAGGTGGATCGGAGCCGGCGGAAAGGGGCCGCTCCTCGCGTTCCTCCACGTCTACGAGCCCCACGCGCCGTACGAGCCGCCGGAGCCGTACCGGAGCCGGTACGCCGCGAGCCCCTACGACGGCGAGATCGCCGCCGCGGACGCGGTGGTGGGCTCCTTCGTCGCCTTCCTGAAGGAGAAGGGGATCTACGACGAGGCGCTCGTCGTCTTCTTCTCCGACCACGGGGAGGGTCTGGGCGAGCACGGCGAGGACGAGCACGGCGTCTTTCTCTACCGGGCCTCGCTCCAGGTCCCCCTGCTGCTGAAGCTGCCGAGGGGCCGGTACGCCGGGACGACGGTGGCCGATCCCGTCCAGCTGACGGACCTCTTCACGACGGTGGGGGAGGCGCTCGCCCTCCCGGGGACGCCGAGGATCGAGGGGAACGTGTCGTTGGCGGCCCTCGCGGCCGGGGGGAAGGCCCCGGACCGGAGGATCTTCGGGGAGACGTTCTTCCCGAGGACGCACTTCGGGTGGAAGGAGCTGGCGTCGGCCCTGGACGGCCGGTGGCACACGATCGACGCCCCCGAGCCCGAGTTCTACGACCTGGCCGCGGACCCGGGGGAGGTGGCGAACCTGGCCGGGACGAAGCCGGGCCCGTTCCGCTCCATGCGGATCGAGCTGGAGAAGGCGAGGGCGGCGTTCGAGTCGCCGGGTGCGATCGGCGAGGAGGAGAAGAAGAAGCTGGCGTCGCTGGGGTATCTCTCGACCGGCGCCCCGACGGACGGGGAGCTTCCCGATCCGAAGCGGGAGATCGGCGTGCTCCGGCTCCTCCGGGAGGCGACGGCCCGGTCGCGGGAGGGCCACGCGACCGAGGCGATCTCCCTCCTGGAGCAGGTGCTGAAGCGGAACCCGAGGATGGTGGACGTCTGGGAGCTGGAAGCGAAGCTCCTCCTGGAGGCGGGCCGGACCGAGGAGGCGCTGGCGGCTCGGAAGAAGACCGTGGAGCTGGCTCCCGCGGCGACGATCCACCTGCTGGCGGTGGCGGATCTCTCCCTGCGGCTCGGGCGGCCGGACGAGGCGATCCGGAACGCGGAGCTCGCGAGGGAGCGCGGCGACGGGGCCGCGTCCGAGATGCTCGCCCGGGCGTACCTGGCGAAGGGGGACCTGGACCGGGCCGAGGCCGAGGCCAGGGCCGGTCTCGACTGGCCGAGGGGGAGGAAGAAGGCGTTGCTCGCCCTCGCCCACGTCGAGGTTCGCCGCGGGAGGGACGCGAAGGCCCTCGAGTACCTGGACCAGCTGATCGGCGATGCGGGTCCCGGCGCGGTCCCCGTGGGGGCCCACTACCTTCGCGCCGACATCTTCGCCCGCAGCAACAGGCTCGAGGAGACGGAGCAGGAGCTTCTGGAAGAGCTCCGCCTCTACCCGACGTTGATCGACGCCCACCTCGGTCTCGCCCTCTGCTACGCCTCGCGGAACCGGATGGCCGACGCCAAGCAGATCGTCCGCGACATGGTGGCGAAGCTGGGAACCGCCGAGGCATACGACAGGGCCGCCCGGGCCTTCACGTTCTACGGCGATCTCCCCGCTGCGGACGCGCTGCGGCGGGAGGGGCGGAAGCGGTTCCCCTCGGACCCGAGGCTCCGATCCGTCGGGTAGTCGACGCCCCTGTAGAGTCGGGACGCGGGCCCGGAAGAGAGACCGAAGTTCAGGGCTAAGACGTTCCTGAAGAGCTGGATCGGGGGCCAGCGGATGCCCGACCTCCTGACCGGCGAGCAGCTCTCCCGCATCTGCTCAGCGAACTGATACCCCCGGCTGCGCCTGCGCGCATCATCCCGCCGTCAGGCGTCCGGTGGCAGGATCTGAATCAGGCCGAAGCTGGCCAGTAGAGCGCGCTCGATCTTCCGAAGGGTCGCCGGCGAGACGGTGCCGAGACGCTTGAGCAGCCGCGCCTTGTCCATGGTACGGACCTGGTCGAGCTTTACCACGGAATCGAGGGTGAGCCCGCCTTCGCCGGCCGGGATGAGTACATCCGTTGGATACAGGCGCGATCCCGTCTTGGAGGTGATGCCCGCCAAGATGGTGTTCGGACTGGTGAGGTTGCTGTGGTCGTTCTGGATCACGATCCCGGGTCTGGTCTTCTTCAGCTCAGACCCCCGTGCGGGATCGAACGTGACGAGGTAGATCTCGCCGCGCCGGACTACTCGGGGTTGACTCTTTGCCATGCCTCTTCGCCGGCCGCCATCCAGAGCTCAGCCTCGTCGCGCGCCTCTTGTCCAGCCGCCCGACCGCCCTCTTCCAGGGCCCGGGCCAGCTCGACGGCGCTGGCGTATCCCATCTCGCGAGCCAGGCGCTCGCCGTCCGGCAGCTGCGGCTCGACCGTCACGATGACCTCTTCGCCCTTCTGGCGGAACCGGAGCACATCGCCGATGACCAGGCCCAGCGAGCGCCGGATGCTGGTTGGGATCGTCACCTGAAACTTGCCGGTGACGCGCGCACGGGGTCGCCGCTGCCGGGGGTGTGGGGGACTTTCGATTCTCGCCATATTTCAGATATTCAGAAGTAAGGGATAAGGAATAAGACCTGGGAAGATAGAATAGCGAGTCCAGCCGAGCTCGTCAAGAGGACCTGGGCCAGACGGTCGGCGGGTTGAGGCTCGCTCCGAGGCCCTCGCCTGGTAACGTTCCGGCCGCCATGAGCTCTCTTCGCCTTTTCTCTGCGGCCCTGTCCCTGCTGCTGGCGCTCGCGATCTCCTCCTGCGGGAAGACGAAACCGGGGGCGGTGCCGACGTTCCCGAAGGCGCCCGTCATCCTGATCAGCGTGGACACGCTTCGCTCCGACCACCTGCCGTTCTACGGCTACTCGGGCGTCGAGACGCCGGCCCTCTCGGCCCTGCGCGCGGACTCGGTCCTGTTCGAGAAGGCCTATTCCCACGCCCCGCTCACGCTCCCGTCCCACCTCTCGATCTTCACGGGCCTCCTTCCGGCGGGCCATGGCGTCCGCGACAACCTCGGGTACCGGCTGAAGCCGGAGGTGCCGACCCTCCCGGAGCTGCTGAAGAAGAGCGGCTATCGGACGGGCGGAGCGATCTCGGCGTTCGTCCTCCTCGGCTCCTCCGGCATCGGCCGGGGGTTCGACTTCTACGAGGACGGGCTGGAGGCGAACAAGCCGCACATGGCCACGAGCATGATCCAGCGCTCCGGCACCGAATCGGAGGCCCGTCTCGAGAGCTGGATCGCCGGCGGGAAGGGGGAGCCGCTCTTCGCGTTCCTCCACCTCTACGAGCCGCACACGCCGTACGAGCCGAAGGAGCCGTACCGGAGCCGGTACGCGTCGAGCCTCTACGACGGCGAGATCGCGACGGCCGACGAGATCGTGGGGAGCTTCGTGAAATTCCTGAAGGAGAAGGGGATCTACGACCGGGCGCTGATCGTCTTCCTCTCGGACCACGGGGAGAGCCTCGGCGAGCACGGGGAGGAGGACCACGGCGTCTTCCTCTACCGGGCGACGCTGCAGGTGCCGCTCCTGGTGAAGCTGCCGGGCGGCCAGTACGCCGGGAGCGCGGTGAAGGAGACGGTCCAGCTGGCCGACGTCTTCACGACGATCGGCGAGGCGGTTGCGCCCGGGGAGTTCCCCCGGATCGAGGGGAACGTCAACCTGCTGGCCCTCGCGGCCGGGGCGCCGGCGCCGGAGCGGCAGGTCTACGCGGAGTCGGTCTTCCCGCGGACGCACTTCGGGTGGGCGGACCTGGCGTCGGTCCTGGACCGGAAGTGGCAGTACGTCGACGCGCCGCGCCCGGAGTTCTACGACCTCGGGGCCGACCCGGGCGAGACGGCCAACGTGATCGAGAAGAAGCCGGGGCCGTTCCGGGCGATGAAGGTGGACCTGGAGAAGCGGAAGGCCGCCTTCGAGGCGCCGGGCGCGATCGGCGAGGAGGAGAAGAAGAAGCTCGCCTCCCTGGGGTACCTCTCCACGGGCGCGACGGCGGGCACGGGCCCGCTGCCGGACCCCAAGGACGAGATCGGGACGATCGTGCTGCTGCGCGAGGCCGTGTCGAAGTCGAAGCACGGCCAGCCCCAGGAGGCGATCGCCTTCTTCGAGAAGCTCCTGGCGAAGAACCCCCGGATGCTGGACGTGTGGGACCTCTACTCGGAGGTGCTCCTGGACGTCGGTCGCGGCGAGGACGCGCTCGCCGCGAGGAAGAAGACGGTGGAGCTGTCGCCCCCGGCCGCCACGGCCCCGCTCCTCTCGGTCGCGGACCTCTGCCTCCAGATCGGGAAGCCGGACGAGGCGATGCGGAACGCGCAGCTGGCGCGCGAGCGGGGAGACACGGGGGCCTCGGACATGCTCGCGCGGGCCTGGCTGGAGAAGGGAAACCTCGAGAACGCGGAGAGGGAAGCGCGCGCCGGGCTGAACGACCCGAAGCTCCGGAGGAGGTCGCTGCTCTGGATCGCGTGGATCGATGCGAAGCGGAAGAACCTTCCGAAGGCCCTCGAGGCGCTCGACGCCATCCTGGCCGACGGCCGGGGAGGCGACGCGCCGATCGGGACGCACTACCTCCGGGGAGATGTCCTCGCGCGCATGGACCGCGCCGAGGACTCCGAGCGGGAGTTCCTGGAGGAGATCCGCCTCCACCCAGAGCAGAACGACGCGAGAGTCGGGCTGGCGCTCGTCTATGCCTCGTCCAACCGGATGGCGGACGCGAAGCGGACCATCGCGGAGATGGTCGCGAAGGTGGGTAACGCCGACGCGTACGCCCGGGCCGCCCGCGCGCTGACCTTCTTCCAGGACCGCGCCGCCGCGGAGGCGCTCCGCCGCGAAGGGCAGAAGAGATTCCCGGCCGATCCGAGGTTCCGGACGCCGGCGTGACGGGGGCGGCGACAAGAGCACACCCTACGAGAAAGTCGGCCGCAAGCTCGGCCTGTCGTGGCCTGCGCGATCCAGACCACGAGCGCGGCGGACTAGGATCTCGCCGCTCTCCCGGTCTCGCCGGCGAGGAGGAGGAGGGCGGCTCCGGCGCAGGTCGAGCCGGTCTTCCGGATGGTGATCGGCTACTGGGCGCCGAAGGCGAAGCAAGCGGCGTCGGGTAGGGCTACTTGAAGGCGCTTTCGAGAGGCACGCCCTTGCCGGCCCGAATGTCCCTGCGAGCGGCGGAGACGCGCTTGAGAAAGCCCGGGTCAGACTCGAGGCGGTACTCGAACCACTCCTCTTCGGTCTTGAAGCCGATCAGGACACCCGCTGGTTTGCCGCGCCTCGTGATGACGACGTCCTCGCCCGCGGCAAGGCGAAGGTATCTGGAGAGGTCGTCTTTGACCTCGGAGAGAGCGACGCGCTTCATCGGGGCACTCCATGCTGAACGAGCCAGAGGCTGGCCTGCTCTTTCGAAATGACTGTGAGAACGTGGACTTGAGACGAGGTGAGGTCATAGAAGACGCGGATATCGCCGACGCGGAGCCTGTACCGGGGGCGGGAAAGCCCGCGAAGTCGTTTGATGCGGCTGCGGCTGAGCCTGTCGGGCCGGTGACGAAGATGAAGCTCGATGGCGTAGCGGACTTCGATTCGGGCTCGTGCCGGCAGGAAGAAGTCGATATCTCCAGAACCGACTGGGCTAGAGTCACGGCACTCTCCGATTCCGAGATCGACACTTCCGACGTCCCGTCTCTCGATGACGGATCCTTCGAGCGGGCCGCGGTACGGATGCCGAAATCGATCCCTGGCCGAAGTGACGCTCCATATCGACCCGCTCCTCCTGAGTTGGTTTCAGAACCAGAGTACGGAGTACGAGCGACTCATCAACGCGGCGCTTCGAATCTACGTCCAGGCTCATGCTTCATATGGAGTCTCGCCGGAAAAGGGAACCTGACGTCTTCCGGATTCTCTCGTCCGCCACTTCCACGCCGTTTACGCGGACCACGAGGCGGAGTTTTCGATCGATCCGATCAACCTCATTCAGGGAAGCCTTCCGTCCCGCGTTCGTTCCCTGGTGGTCGAGTGGGCTGCTCTCCACCAGGAAGAGCTTCGCTGGAATTGGCGTCTTGCGGCCGACCATCAACCCCTCGCCAAGATTCCGCCGCTGGAGTAGTCGCGATGATCCTTCACGTAACGTCTGTCGCCGTCACGGGACCCACCCACCTCACATTGACATTCAACGACGGGGCTCGAAAGCGCGTCGATCTCGGGCCCCTTCTCTATGGCCCCGTGTTCGAACCCCTTCACGACATCGCGTTTTTCGCAAAGGCGCGTCTCGACCCAGAGCTCGGAACGGTCGTGTGGCCGAACGAAACCGACTTCGCGCCAGAGGCGCTGCACGCGCTCGCGGACACTCGAGAAGTCGCGTAAGGAGACCGGACGAGCTCGAAAGACGCGATGCGGCGTCCGTCAGGCCTGGCGACTATGTTGCCCCAGTCTGAGAAGGTCGTCCCGG
>CAIMWE010000217.1 GCA_903845115.1 uncultured Acidobacteriota bacterium
ACGGGATCGGGACCGGCCTCCTGGCGGCGGCGTTGGGGCTCTTCGCCGGAAACCTCTCCGGAGTCCGCGAGGTGCTGGCCCGGAAAGTCATCGGCTTCGACACTTTCTGGGCGACCTCGCGCGTCGTCCCGAACACGATCAACGAATTCCCCTTCTGGAGCTTCCTCTTCGCCGACCTGCACGCCCATCTCCTCGCTCTCCCCGCCTCCATCGGGTTCCTCGCCCTGCTCGTCATGGCGGCACGCGGGCGGCTCCACGGGGACGACGAGCCGAGGAAGGGGGGATTCCTCCTCGCCGGGGCCCTCTTCTTCGGCACGATCGCCGTCACGAACGGCTGGAGCACGCCGACCTACGTCGCCCTGGCGCTCGTCGTCCTCGCGGTCACGGCGGCCGGGACCCCGCGCGGTGCCAGGAGGGGAGCGGTCCTCCGTTCGGCCGCGGAGACGATCCTGGCCCCGGCGCTCCTCGTCGCCGGCGGGTTCCTCCTCTTCGGCCCCTTCTGGAACTCCTTCGGCGCCCCTGCCCGCCAGTTCGGGCGGGAGGTCGGGCCGTTCGCGAGGGTCTCGGACGTCCTCCAGCACTTCGGCCTCTTCTTTCTCGTCCTCGTCCCCTTCCTCTTCCTCGTCCTCTGGCGCGCCCTCCGGGAGCGGAAAGGGCGGGTCTCGGTCGCGGGACGCCTCCTGGTCTTCGGCCTCCTCGCCCTCGTCCCCCTCTCGCTCCTCGCCTGGCGGGCGGGCCGGCCCCTGTCCCACCTGGCCCCTTCGATCCGCGACTTCGCCCTGCTGATGGCGGCGGTCGGCTTCCTCGCTGCCTTCCACCCCCGGACGGCCCCGCGGACCCGGCTCGCCGCGGCGCTCGCCGCCCTCGCCTTCGGCATCGTCGGCGGGTGCGAGCTGGTCTACGTCTGGGACCGGATGAACACCCTCTTCAAGTTCTACTTCGACGCCTGGATCTTCTTCGCCGCCGCCTCCGCGCTCGCCGCGCGCGACCTGTTCGCCGGGCTGTTCTGGGGCCCGAAGGGCCGCTTCCTCTGGAAGGGAGCGCTCGTGGCGGGGGCGATCGCCGCCCTCTTCACCGGCGCCGTCGACCTGGTCGGGACGCTCCGGACGAACCGGGTGAAAGGGCCCCGGTTCACGCTGGACGGTACGGCCTACCTGAAGAGCAGCGACCCGGAAGGGGCCGCCCTCTACGCCTTCGTCAACGGGTCCATTCCGGGCCTCCCGACGATCGCCGAGGCGTGGGGCCCGTCGTACCAGGAGTACACCCGGGTTTCGATGAACACCGGCCTCCCGACCCTCCTCGGGTGGGACTACCACCTCTTCCAGCGGGGAAAGAGCTGGAAGGAGATCGACGAACGGAAGGACTCCCTGAGAATCCTCTACTCGGGCCAGACTCTCGACGGGGCCGACTCGGTCCTCTCCCGATATCAGGTCCGCTACGTCGTCTCCGGGCCCATCGAGAGCCGCACCTACCTGGGGGGCCGGCCGGAGGCCTTCGACTCGTTCCATGCCCTTCTCCGGCCGGTATTCCGGAACGGCGGGACGACCCTGTACGAGGTCTCCCCCTCCTGGCGCCCGGCTTCGTCCGGGTCGATGAAGACGCGCTCGGCGCCGGGTCTGGCCGAGGCGGGTCTGCTGGCCCTTCCAGAGCCCGCGACGATGCTCAGGGAGCCGCGCGGTCTCGCGTGGGACGTGAGCTGGGACATCTTCGTCGCGGACTTCGGCAACGACCGGATCGTGCGGGTGGATTCGCACTTCCAGTTCGGCAGCGCCATCGGGAAGAAGGGGAGCGGCCCGGGCGAATTCAACAACCC
>CAIMWE010000218.1 GCA_903845115.1 uncultured Acidobacteriota bacterium
CTGGCGCGGACCATCGGGATTCAGCGACGGTCGATCAGCGTCTCCTTCGGGAAGCGGACCTTCGCGAGGGAGGCGTACTTGTCCTCGGCGCTCCGATAGCCGGCGGTCGCGATCACGACCGAGCCGAAACCGGTGCCGGTCAGCCCCAGCACCTCATCGACCTTGTCAGGCACGAACCCCTCCATCGGGCAGGTGTCCACTCCGAGAAGCGCGGCCGAGGTGAGGAAAGCGCCGAGGGCGATGTAGGCCTGGCGGGCCGCCCAAAGGTCGGCAATCGGCTCGAGAGGGCCGCCGACGAGCGCACCTGTCATGTAGCCGCGGTAGGCGGCCAGGGACTCCTTCGTCACCCCCCGCACCTCGGCGATCCGGGCGACGAAGCGGTCGATGTCGGCCTCGGTCGTCTTCTGGCGTCGGGCGAAGATGACGGCGTGGGAGCACTCGGTCAGCTGCGGCTGATCCCAGGAGGCGAGACGGAGCTTCGCCTTCAGCGCGGGGTCGGTCACGACGACGAGCTTGAAAGGCTGCAGGCCGAAGCTGGAGGGAGCCAGCACGAGGGTATCCTCGAGCGTCCTCCAGGTCGCGTCCGGGATCTTCTGCCCCGGGTCGAACCGTTTGGTCGCATATCGCCATTCGAGGTGGGAGATCAGGGTCTCGGGAGCGATCGTGTCCATTCTGTTCCTCCTCGCCTAGGCTACACCGCGCAATGGGTCGGTCCCGCTGGTATCGGGCTGACCTTGCCCCTTGAACTCGGTCCAAGGGATCTCCGGTCGCCGGCTCCCTACCAGGGCATCCCTGTCGCTTCGCAGATGAACGCGACGAGCGGCGCGGCCCCTCGGCACGCCGCGGTGACTGTGGCGAGGAAACGAGGCGAGAGGACCTCGTCGTCGCTGAAACTGGTGCCGACATAGAAGTCCCTGTGCTTCAGGTCGTCGGCGAATGGGTGAGCCGGGTCGAACCCCGGCGGGACGCGCTTCAAGGTGTCGCCCAGGAGCTCCAGGCCGGGCTTCCGGACGGACTTCCAGGCCCGCGGCTTTCCGGCGATGGCCTGCCTGACCTTCAGCAGCGACTCGGTGTCCGGGTGCCAGAGGCCGCCCCCCGCAAAGCTGGCGCCCGGCTCCAGGTGCAGGTAGAAGCCGGGACCGTGGACGCCGTCCTTGCCGGAGCCCCGGTGATGGAAGTGGGCCGCTACGTGCGTCTTGTAAGGGCTCTTGTCCTTGGCGAAGCGCGTGTCACGGTAGATCCTGAACATCGAGCCGCCTGATGGTCGCGGGTCGGCCTCGAACTGCCGGCTGACTCCCGCGAGCGGCCTGCCGAACGCCTCGATGAAGCGGAGCATCGGATCCCTGGCGTCGGCCTCGTAGCGGGCCTTGTTCTTCTGGAACCACTCCCTGTCGTTGTGCCTCTTCAGATCCCCGAGGAACCGGAAGAGCCCCTCGCTGAAACCTACCGCCGGACTCGCATCGGCGTCCGCTTTCCGCCCTGTCGCCATCCTGCCAGCCCTCCTTCGTAAAGGATAAGGGAACGATAGCCCAGTCAAACGACGGGCGGAAGCTGGACCACGTAACCAACGGCTCCGAGACCAGAAGGATGAGGGTTGGCTGCAAGCCCGCGCGCTCAGTTCTCCTTCCAGATCAGCTTCCGCAGGGCGTCCTTCCCGGGATCGAGGAGTTCCTCGATCCTCGCGTGGTTGATGTCGGCGACGATGATCTGGCCGACCTCCTTGGCCACCTCCGCGAAGAGCCCCTGGTCCTGCATCTTTCCCGCCAGGTACTGGTTGTCCTCGGTCGGGGTGACATAGTGGACCGAATCCACCTTGTAGCGGTGGATCAGGTAGAGGTGGACCAAGGTCATCAGCCGCTTCTTCCGGAGAACTTCCGCGAAGGTGTTCTGGTCCCTCACCGAGAGGATGCTCCGGCCGCGGCGATCCCGGATGGGGGCGAAGATCAGGTTGGCATGCCGCTCCCCCCCCTTCCCGAGGACGGTGAGCTCCAGCAGCTCGGAACCGGCCCGGTGCGGAAGCAGTGTGACCCCCAGGGTCTCCGGGATGCCATAGCGCTCCCCCCAGATCCCCAGCCAATCCTCCAGGAGCTTCTTCGGCACCTCGGTCTGGATCAGGTGCTGGTGCTGGGTCGAGCCCTTCCCCATGGCCTTGGTGGTCGAGGTTCGGCCCGAGGAAGCGGCCAGGGCCGCGTCCAGCCGGGGCCCGCCGACCAGCGTCTGGGGAGTCCGGTAGGGGGATTCGAGCATCCGGAACTTGCGCTGGAGATTGGCCAGGGCGAGCATGCCGTCCTGCTTCAGCGCCGTGGCGAAATCCTCGGCCGCCAGGCCGTCGATCTGGTGGCCGCCGTAGGTGATGAAGTTGAAGACGAAGCCCAGCTTCCCCAGCTCCTCCGGGAAGCGGCGCATGTCGTCTTCGCTCATCCCCGTCGAGTCCCAGCTGAAGGAGGGCGACAGGTTGTAGGCCAGCATCTGGTCGGGGAAGACGGCGTGGATGGCGTCCGCGAACTGCCGGGCGTCCGCCAGGTCCGCCGTCTTCGTCTCCATCCAGAGGATGTCGGCGAAGGGAGCAGCGGCGAGGGACTTGGCGATGGCGTAGGGGATTCCTCCCCGGACCTGGTAGTAGCCCTCCGCGGTCTTGGCGAGCTCGCAGTCCCAGGGCACCTGGAGACCGAGGTCGGCGGCCCGCTCCTGCGCCGCCCAAAGGGAGGCGTTCCCGGCGAACCGGTTCCATTCCTCGAGGGAGACCGGGAACGTCTCTCCCTCCGAGATCCTGAATTCGAGCAGTTTCGCCACGGCGTCCCCGTAGGTCTCGAGGCCGGCGTAGTTCTCCCAAACATCCATGAAGCGCGACTCGACCTTGTCGAACATGGCGTCGAGATGGACGAAGGAGCCCCCGAGCCAAGCGGCGGCGTTTTCGGCGATCACGGCCCGGAGGACCGTCCGGTCCAGCCAGGCGTCAGCGGCCGCGTACTGGGAATCAGGGATCGCGTAGAGCAGGTGCCCGTTGAGCTCGGTGACGCCGAGGGCGTGAAAGCGGCGATGCACGGCGAGAATGCAGGCCTTGTAGGAGGGGACGGACAGGTTGGTCGCTCCGAGGATGAAGGGCTGGTCCCGCTCGTCGCCGCGGGCTTCGAGGAGGTTGGCGGCCTCGGCGTCCGTGCGGGCCACGATGATGCCCGGGACCCGCAGGATGTCGAGCTGGAAGCGGGCGGCGTTCAGTCGCTTGATCTGTTCGTCGGAGGGCACGAGGACCTTGCCGCCCTGGTGGCCGCATTTCTTGGTGCCGGGGCGCTGGTCCTCGATGTGGTAGCCGGGGACGCCGGCTTCCACGAAGCGCCGCACGAGGTTGCGGACGTGGGGATCGCCGCCGTGCCCGGTGTCCGCGTCGGCAATGATGAAGGGGCGGAAGTCGACCTCGGGCGTGGCGGCGAGCTGGGCAGGGGACATCCGGGCGCGGAGAAAACGCTGATTGCGGTCAGCGGTGAGGAGGGCCCGCACCAGCCCGGAGGCCTCGTCCGGAACCTGGGAGAGGGGGTAGCTGGCCAGGTCCGGCCCGGGGTCCTCGGTGACGGAGCCCTTCGCGGAGGTGGCCCATCCGCCCACGTAGATTCCCTCGATCCCCATCCGCTTCATGGCCACGACCTGCCCCGGAGAGTAGGGCCCGAAGGTGGTGATGGACTTCCGGGCCGAGAAGAGTTCCCGGAGCCTCGCGTAGAAGGCCTCCGCCGCCTCCCTCGCGACGGTGTAGTCCTGGGCGATGAGGCCCCGCTGCTCCACCACCTGCCGCGCGGAGTAGAGCCGCCGGATCCCCGCGAACCGGGGGTTATCGAAATACCGCTGGGTGGCCTGGATGTCTTTCTCGAAAAGGTTCATGGCTAGCTCCTGTGTGCGATCGACGGCTGGGTCGGTAGGGACCCGACCGAGCTTACCTTCGGTGGGGTTCTCTCGGTCCTCTTTTTCGGCCTCTACCGAAAGTAGGGCGGTCCACCGGGGTCGATCGCCAAAATTCCAGCACCCTATGGCCTTCCGACGAGGCACAGGGCTGGGCTCTGCCTAGCGCCCTTCCTGTTCATAGCATTCCAGGATCTCCCCGAAATACAAGGTGTGGTAGTCGTGTTTGGGATACAGCGCACTCAGGGCAGGATCCAGACCGGACGGGTCCATGGGGGTCTTGTAGAGAATCCGGCATTCCAGTTGCACCCCCCACACGTCCAGGACCGGCGACGCGGTACGCAGTCCCGGCTTGGTCTTCAGGCCGCAGGCCTCAAATTTGTCCAGGTCCCGCCCCGACCTGGTGCCGCAGAACGCGAGAGCGTCATTCATGTCCCCAGTAGGAACCGTGACTGTGAAATCCACCGCCCGTTCCATGATGGAGTACGTATGGCGAGAGTCCCGTACAAGCACCGTGAATATTGGTCGCTCCCAGGCCACGCCGATCATCCCCCAGCCGATGGTCATCGTGTTCAGGGACGCCCCGGCTCGCACGGTCAAGAAGGCGCCCTCCGTCAATTGGGAGAAGAACGATTCCGGTAGAGCCAGCGGGTTCACGCTTTTCATGGCTGCTTTCATACCATCAATACCGGGGGAGAGGCACGAAGGTAGCGCTGAAGTTGCGGTAGCTGCCAGAGTTGCCGCCGACGAGCAGGTACCGGCGGAATTCGGGGAGCAGGGGGCGCGCAGCCTGGGAGATTCCGCCGAAGACGGTTCAGGAGGGGGCGGTCCAGGCTGATGTAGACCACGTGAATTCAGCTATTCCCGCACTCTCCTCGAACGGTCCCGATAGAGAGTGCAGACGGAGCGCGGCCAGCTCAGTGCGCCACGGGTGCCTCCTTCACCGGTCCGGACGCCTCGTGCGTGAAGAGCAGCTGCCCATCCCTCACGTGGCCCCGGAGCGAGACCGCGAGCGCTTCGCTCAGGTCCTGTACCGGGACGATCTCGAGGCCGTCCCGCACGTCCTGCGGCAGGTCCTCGAGGTCGGGGACGTTCTCCTTCGGGAGGACGACGGTCCGGATCCCCGCGCGGACCGCGCCCAGGATCTTCTCCTTCACGCCGCCGATCGGCAGGACCCGGCCCGAGAGGGTCACCTCACCCGTCATCGCGACGTCGCGGCGGCAGGGACGCTTCGACAGCGCCGAGACGATCGCGGACGCCATGGCCACGCCGGCCGACGGGCCGTCCTTCGGAATCGCCCCGGCGGGGACGTGGATGTGGAGGTCGCGTTCGAAGGCCGTGTCGTCGATTCCGAGGAGCGGCGCGTGCGAGCGGGCGAAGGTCCACGCCGCGCGGGCCGACTCCTTCATGACGTCGCCGAGCTGCCCGGTCAGGAGGACCTCCCCCTTCCCGCGCATCAGCGCCGCCTCGATGAACATGATGTCGCCGCCGGCGGGCGTGTAGTACATCCCCGTGGCGACGCCCACCTGGTCCTCGTGGACGATCTTCTCGGGCTGGATCTTCTTCCGGCCGAGGATCGGCGCCACGTCGGGCGTGTCGACGGCGGCCTTCTCGATCTCCCCCGCGGCGATCCGGCGCGCCACCTTCCGCCCCAGCTTGCCGAGCTCCCGCTCGAGCTGGCGGACCCCCGCCTCGCGGGTGTAGGACGAGATAATCTCCGCGAGGGCCCCGGCGGTCACTTCGAGCTGAAGGGCGTTCAGGCCGTTCTCGGCGAGCTGCCTGGGAAGGAGGTAGTTCCGGGCGATCAGCGTCTTCTCGCGCTCGGTGTAGCCCGAGAACTCGATCACCTCGAGCCTGTCGAGGAGCGGGCCGGGAATCGACTGGACGAAGTTGGCCGTCGCGATGAAGAGGACCTCGGAGAGGTCGAACGGGACGCCGAGGTAGTGGTCGGTGAAGCTGTCGTTCTGGGCCGGGTCGAGGACCTCCAGAAGCGCCGCCGCCGGGTCCCCCTGCATGGAGACGCCGAGCTTGTCGACCTCGTCGAGGAGGAAGACCGGGTTCTTCGTCCCGGCCTTCCGCATCCCCTGGATGATCCGGCCGGGCATCGCGCCGACGTAGGTCCGCCGGTGGCCGCGGACGTCGGCCTCGTCGCGCACGCCGCCGAACGAGATCCTCACGTACTTGCGGCCGAGAGCGCGCGCGATCGACTTCGCGATCGAGGTCTTCCCGACGCCGGGAGGACCGGCGAAGAGGAGGATCCGGCCCCGGTTCGCCTTCTCCGTCTCCACCGCCTCCGCCGGCCTCTTCCCGAGGAGCTGGCGGACCGCGAGGAACTCGAGGATCCGGTCCTTCACGTCCTTCAGGGCGAAGTGGTCCTCGTCGAGGATCCGCTCGGCCTCGACGACGTCGAGGCGCTCCTCGCTCCGGGCCGACCAGGGCAGCTCGGCGACGAGCTCGAGATAATTGCGGAGGACCTGCGCCTCCGACGACTCTCGGGAGAGGCGCTGGAGCTTCTTCCACTCCCGGTCGATCTCCTTGCGGACCTCCTCCGTGAGGACCAGCGCTTCGAGCTTCTCCTTGAGGCCCTCGAGGTCGTCCTCCCCGCCCTCACCCTCGCCGAGCTCCTTCTGGATGGCCTTCATCTGCTGGCGGAGGAGCATCTCCCGCTGCCGGTCCCCCAGCTCCTCCTGGACCTTCGACTTGATCTCCTCCTGCGCGTCGAGGACGTCGATCTGCCGCTGGACGTGGACGAGCGTCCGCCTCACGCGATCCTCGACCGAGAGCATCTCGAGGAGGAGCTGCCGCTCGGCCGTCGGAATGTCGATGTAGCCCGCGACGAGGTCGGCGAGCTTGCCCGCGTCGTCGGCCTCGGAGAGGACGCCCGCGACGGCCTCTTCGGGGAGGCCGAGCTTCTTGGCCAGCTCCGAGGAGCGCTCCTTGAGCTCCTTCAGCAGCGCGACGAAAGCGGTGTTGGCGGCGTCGAGCGGAGGCATCTCCTCGGCCTCGACGACGACCGCTTCGAGCCGGCCATCCGTTTCCTGGATTCGCATGGCGATGCCGCGCGCTCTTCCCTGGAGGACGAGCCGAGCCCCACCGACACCGCGCAGGATCGGTCCGATGGCGGCGATCGTCCCGACGGTATGGAGGAGCTCGGGGGTGACCGCCTCGACGTCCTGACGCTGGGTAACGGCGAACACCAGCTGCTCGGGGCTCTTCATCGCCATTTCGATGGCGTGAAGGGTGCCCGGGCGGCCAACGGCAATCGGGAAGCTGACGCCCGGAAGGAGAACGGCATTTCGAAGGGGAATGACCGGGAGAGTCTGAGTGGGCTGCATTTTTCCTTTCGAGCTGACCTAATGTGGATGACTCAGATCTGAAGTTTAGTGTCTTATGCTCAGATTTGCAAGGCAGGCTCCGAGGCGGAGATCTTCATTTTCCGCAATAGACTTCCCGCCTGGCCTGTCGCTCCGACTCCTGCCCCACGCAGGGGGCTGAGGGAGTGCCTGGCGCGGTCCCTGACGATCTTCCGGGAGAACGCAGCGGGCCTCTGTGCGCCGGACAGCGGCCGACGGGGGAGTCTCGTCGGTTCCGGCGATGGCCAGGTGTGTTGGCGGCGTGACCTCTCACGCGCCTGGAGGGGGTACGGCCGACCCGAAAGATCCGGTCGTCGAATCGTCAGGTACTGCGCTTCCTCATTCGCTTCGTCCGTCGCCAGCCTTGCTCCCGGAGCCGGCGATGGGAACGAGGACCTCGTTGCGGCGAAGGAACCAGGGTGTCCAGGGCGGGTCGTACCGCGCGTAGACCGGCGGACCGGCAGCCGCCAGTCTTCGGCGGGTCATCTCGGAGTCGAGCTCGAGGGCCTTCTCCGCGAACCTCTCCGGGCTCCAGGTACCGGAGAAGCGAATCGCGGCGACACGCCGGCCGGCGACCTCGCGGAGGGTCACGCGCGCGTCGTTCGGCCGGGGGAGCGTCGCGAGGGGAAATGCCGACGGCATCGTGAACGACACAACCCAGCCTTCTCCCCGCTTCTCCTGGGAGACCGGGGAGCTCATGGGGAGCTTCGTCCCCTGGTTCTTCACCTGCGCCACCGGAGCCGTCATGGCGATCTTCCTTCCCCCGTCGTTGGCGCCGAAGATGTATCCGGCCAGACGGCGGAAGGCCTGGTTTCCTGCGTCTCCGAAGCTCCCGTCGACGGTCGTCTCCGCCACGACCGTCGGTCCGTACCTTCGGACCTGGAAGTCGCCCTTCGCCACCTCGATCTCGAACTTCGGCTGTTCCACCGCCATGGCCGTCCCTCCATCAGCGCACGCGAGCATCGCCACCGCGAGGACGGTCGCCGAAGTCGCGTGTAACTTCATCCTGATGGGCCGATCAGCAAGATCCCGGCCAGCCGTCCCGGAGGCCCTCCTCATGCTCGGGGCTGCCGTCGGGATGTTCGTCTTCTGAGCCGCGGCGCGCGGTCGGCGCAACCCCACCGGGCTGGATGGAGGCCGTTCAGCGGGGACGCGGCGCGCGGGAACCGGTCGGCCGGGCCTGGCCTGGAGCCGCCGGAGCTGCGAGAGAGCCCGTGGAAGCGTTTTCGCGCGGGCCGATTCCGAGCACGAGGCGTGCCGTCGAGCAAGGAGTCCAGCGGTCGGGTCAGGCTCTTGCGACGGGAAAACGGGGCGGGCCGGAGCTCGGCGAGGGGTTCGGGGCGGGGAGGGCCGGAGGCGCCCCGGCAGCGGCTCGCTCGTACTTGAAGAGGCAGACGGACGCCCCGAAGGCCTGCCGGCTGAGGATCTCGCCCGTCATCTCTGGGAAGGCCCGCCGGATCCCCTCGACGTGCATCTCGCAGATGACATGGCAGGGCGTGGCGAATCCACTCTCCTTGCAGACGTCCAGGTACGGGCAGAGCTTCTGGATCTCGAGCACGGAGTCGCGGCCTCTGTTCGAGATGTCCACGACTTGCATGTCCATGCCGGCGCCGTTGAAGAAGGGAATAGCACGGGTGAAGCCCTCGGCCAGGGTCGGAAGCGACAGGAAAGGGGACATCTGGAGCTTCTGCTGCTCCGGGAAGCCCTCCAGCATCTTCTCCCAGGCTCGCTCCGGCCCCAGGGTCTGGCTGAGGGACTTGAAGGTCGAGAACTTCTCGCGACTGGTCGTTGCCAGGGACTCCTTGCGATCCAGGTCCATGAGGTACCTTCCCTTTCTGGTCGGAGCAGGGAGATGGGCTGACGGGACGGGGGCCGTCTGCCCCAGCGTCCTTGCACGATGACTGCCAAGCCGGCCGCCTGGGCCGAACGGGATCGTCGAGCGGGAAGGGCCGGATCGTTGCCGCTGCGTTCGGTCCCCGGATCTTTCGCCTTCCGGAACGGCCGAGCCTCGTACCCCACGGCCCATCGACGGCCGAGGCTTCGCGGTCGGAGCCTGGAAAATCGTACGATGGAATCTGGTAAGCGCTTCAAGACCGGGAGGACGCCGCCGGGTCCGGACGGTCGAGAAGGGAGTCCAAGCGGCGTCGAGCCGTCTCGGCTCGTCGGCATGTCTTGTGCTCTCTCGGACGGCCAGGGCCCCCAGGGGTCTCGAAATACACGAGGAGCACCATGACCAGGAAGGTCGCGCGTGAACAGGAACACTCCATCGACGCCTCGATCTTCGGCGCACTCGAGGGCGCGGCAGTCGGCGGGGCAGCGGGCGTGGTCGGAGCAGCGCTGACCACCTCCGCCGATCGATCATGACTCCCCGGGTCAAGAAGTGGCTGGTCGGGTCGACGATCGCCCTCGCCGTCGTGGTCGCGGCCGCCGTGGCCTGGACCTCCCTGAAACCGTCCGGTCCGGGCACCGGGTTCGCCAGCGGGAACGGCCGCATCGAGGCGACGGAGATCGACGTGGCCACCAAGCTCGGCGGCCGGGTACAGGACATCATGGTCCGGGAAGGCGATTTCGTGACCGTGGGCCAGCCTCTGGCCCAGATGCGAGTCGACGTGCTCGACGCTCAGCGCGACGAGGCCGAGGCGCAGTCCCGGCAGGCCGTCACGGCGGTCGCCAGCGCGGAGGCCCAGGTGGCGGCGCGCCGGAGCGACACGGCCGCAGCGAAGGCGGTCGTTGGGCAGCGCGAGAGCGAGCTGGACTCCGCGCGGAGACGGCTGGCGCGCTCGAAGGCACTGGCGAAGGAAGGGATCACGGCGCAGCAGGTCCTGGACGACGACCGGGCGAGCGTCCGGCAGGCGCAGGCGACGCTGACCGGGGCGCAGGCCCAGGTGGCCGCCGCCGACGCCGCGATCACCGCGGCGCAGGCCGCGGCCGTCGGCGCCGGATCCAACGTGGCGGCCACCGAGGCGACGATCGCCCGCGTCGAAGCCGACATCGAGGACAGCCAGCTCAAGTCGCCTCGCGCCGGCCGTGTGCAGTACCGGATCGCAGAGCCCGGGGAAGTCCTGGCGGCGGGCGGCCGGGTCCTCAACCTGGTGGACCTCGGCGAGGTCTACATGACCTTCTTCCTGGCCGAGACGGTGGTGGGCAAGGTTCCGCTGGGGAGCGACGTGCACATCGTCCTCGACACGACGTCGAAGTACGTGATCCCGGCCAAAGTGTCCTACGTCTCCAGCACCGCGCAGTTCACCCCCAAGACGGTGGAGACGGCCAGCGAGCGGCAGAAGCTGATGTTCCGGGTCCGGGCGCAGATCGGCCGGGAGCTGCTGCAGAAGAACGTGAAGCTGGTCAAGACCGGACTTCCCGGCGTGGCGTGGGTCAAGCTGGATCCGAAGGCGAAGTGGCCCGCAAACCTGGAGATCAGGGTGCCGGAATGAGTCCCGGCGCCGCCGGCCCCGTGCCGGTCGCCATCCTGACCGGGGTCGGCCTGAGCTACGGCAAGACGGTGGCGCTGGCCGACGTCACGCTCGAGCTCCCGGCGGCGCGCACGATAGGGTTCCTCGGTCCGGACGGCGTCGGCAAGTCCAGCCTGCTGGCGCTTCTCGCCGGCGCGCGCGCGGTCCAGAAGGGGACCGTGCACGCCCTCGGCGGCGACATGGGCAGCGCCCGCCATCGCGGCAACGTCTGCCCTCACATCGCCTACATGCCCCAGGGGCTGGGCAAGAACCTCTATCCGACCCTGTCCGTCGAGGAGAACCTGCAGTTCTTCGGCCGCCTCTTCGGCCACGCGGCCGCCGAGCGCCGCCGCCGCATCGACGAGCTGACCGGGAGCACGGGTCTTCTCCCGTTCCTGTCGCGCCCGGTCGGGACGCTCTCCGGCGGCATGAAGCAGAAGCTCGGACTTTGCTGCGCGTTGATTCACGACCCAGACCTCTTGATCCTGGACGAGCCGACCACCGGCGTGGACCCGCTGGCCCGCGCTCAGTTCTGGGGCCTGATCGAGAGCATTCGCAGCGAGCGGCCGGGGGTGAGCGTGATCGTGGCCACGGCCTACATGGACGAGGCGGAGCGCTTCGATCTGCTGGTCGCGATGGACGCCGGCACCGTCCTGGCCACGGGGACGCCCGCCGAGCTGCTCGAACGAACCGGAAGCGACTCGCTCGACGCCGCCTTCATCGCGCTCCTCCCCGAGGAGAAACGCCGCGGCCACAAGCCGGTGACGATTCCGCCGCTCGTCGCCGGGAAGGGCGCAGAGATCGCCATCGAGGCCACCGACCTCACCATGCGCTTCGGCGACTTCGTCGCGGTCGACAAGGCCAGCTTCTCCATCCGGCGGGGAGAGATCTTCGGCTTCATCGGCTCGAACGGCTGCGGCAAGTCCACGACCATGAAGATGCTGACCGGACTGCTCTCGCCGAGCGAGGGGCACGCGTCGCTGTTCGGGCACGCGGTCGATCCGGACGACCTCGGCACCCGCCGGCGCGTGGGCTACATGTCGCAGGCGTTCTCGCTCTACTCGGAGCTGTCGGTGCGCCAGAACCTGGTCTTGCACGCCCGGCTGTTCCAGGTGCCGGAGGCGCGGGTCCCGGCGCGAGTGGACGAGATGGTGCGGCGCTTCGGGCTCGAGCGTTCGGCCGAGGCAATGCCCGACACCTTGCCGCTGGGGATCCGCCAGCGCCTCTCGCTGGCGGTGGCGATGGTGCACCAGCCGGAGCTCCTGATCCTGGACGAGCCCACCTCGGGCGTCGACCCGATCGCCCGCGACAGTCTCTGGCAGCTGATGATCGACCTGGCCCGGAATGACCAGGTCACGATCTTCGTCTCCACGCACTTCATGAACGAGGCGGAGCGCTGTGACCGGATCTCGCTGATGCATGCCGGCCGCGTGCTCGCCACGGGCGTCCCGGCCGACCTGGTGCGTCAGCGCGGCGCCGAGACGCTGGAGAAGGCCTTCATCGGCTACCTCCAGGAGGCTGACGCGCGCGGAGA
>CAIMWE010000219.1 GCA_903845115.1 uncultured Acidobacteriota bacterium
GCGTCTACACGCAATCGCACATCGACTACGCGGCCGAGGCGGTGCTCGAGGTCTCCCGCAACCGGGAGAAGCTGAAAGGCTACCGGATCGCGAAGTCGGCCAAGACGCTCCGACACTTCACGGCGGAGTTCGAGCCGCTGGAAGTATCAGCGTTGGCTTGACGTCCGCGCCCGCGTTCCGTCACGAGGTAAGTCGCGAACGTCCCGAGCCAGTGCCCCCCCTCGTAGAACTCGCCGGTGACCGCCGCCAGCCCGGCCTTGCGGTGCGCGGCCGCGGCGGAGAGGAGCGCTGCCCGCCGCGGGTCCGCCGCGGGCAGCGCCGAGGCGATCCCCTCCAGCATCCACGCCCGGCTCAGGTTCAGGCCGTCGAGATGCGCCAGCTTGCCGTCGCTCCGGTCGAGCGAGACGGCGGGCGAGAGCCACGGCGCGTCCTTCCCCGGAATCTGCGGCAGGAACGCCCAGAGCCACTTCGCGTAGGCGGCCTGCGGGAGGACGCGGCGCATCAGGTCCGCTTCGCCCAGGCACGGAGAGAGGAAGTCCTGCCCGGACGGCTCGTAGGCCATCGGGCAGGCCCGGTCCTTCTCGTACAGGGCCCGGCTCCGTTCGGCGACGAGCTTTCCCAGCGCCCCGTCGCCCGAGACGCGGGCCCAGTCGAGGACGAGCCCGAAGGCGAATGCCGTCTGGCCGTGCTCCCCTTCCCGGATCGGGTTTCCGAGCTTCGGCAGCCACGTCGAGAGGCGCCGGGCCGCTGCCGTCTCCAGCGGAGCGAGCGACCGCGCCCACCGCCTCGCCTCCGGGTCGTCCCACTCGCGCAGCTCGGCCCCCAGCTGCAGCAACCAGGCGAGACCGTAGGGGCGTTCCCACGACGCCCGCCCAGGCCCCTCCAGGTACGCAACCTCCGCCGCGACGTTCGCACCGGTGAGGCTCCGGTCGAGGGCGGCGCGCGCCTCCACGGCGAACGGCGCGAGCGGGAAGGTCCGGGCCAGCCGCGCGAGGAGCCAGTGGCCGTGGACCGAGGAGTGCCAGTCGAAGCAGCCGAAGAACGCGGGCGTCAGCTCCTTCGGCGGCTTCACGTCGGCGTCCGACGCGAGGACGTGCGCGATCTTGTTCGGGTATTCGCGCGAGACGCAGTCGAGCGCCAGACGCGCGATGCGGCCGGCCTCCGCCGCGGAGAGCCCTGGCGGCGCCTCGGCGCGGGCCGGACCGGGCCGGGCGGCCCCGGAGAGGACCAGGGCTGTGGCAAGAGCGAGGACACGGGAAAACGGCGCCGGTCTCGACATCGGAATCTCCTGTTGGGATCCGATTATCGGAGACCTGCGCCGCGGGCCGGACCGGAGGACTACATGCCGAGCTGGCGAAGCGCTTGTGCCGCGCGGACCGCCTCGAGCTCGGCGAGCTTCTTCTGCTGGTCGGGGGTCAAGAGCGCCTTGAATCCAGCGCGGTAGGTCTCCTCGATCTTCGGCATCTGCTTCTCGTAGCCGCGAACCGCGAGGAGGGCGTTCCCTACCTTCGCGGGCTCCGGCTTCTCGGCCTTCAGCGTCTCTTCCAGGGCCTTCCGGCCGTCGGCCATCTGCTTGTGAAGCGCCTCGACCGAGGCCTGCCGCTTCTCGCCGAGGACCTTCAGGCCGGCGACCTGGGCGTCGGAGAGACCGAACGCCTCCTTCAGGACGGCGTCGGAGTGCTGCCCGCCCGGTCCAGCCATTCCGTCCGGTCCGTGGCCGCAATGCCCCATCCGCCCGCCGTGCATCGGCGGGGGCCCGCCTCCCGGACCGCCCTCACAGCAGGAGCGCCCCATCGGCCCCTCCATCATCTGGTGGGGGTGGCCACCGCCCGGACCGCCCATGCCTCCCGGACCGTGTCCCATCGGCCCCGACATCGTCCCCGGGCCGCCCATCCCTCCCGGATGTCCCGGGCAGTCGGGTCCGGCGGATCCGTCCGTCGAGCCGGGCGCCGCCGGCGTCTTGGGCGGTCCGTCGGAGGTCCCGGCGATGGCGGCGGTGCCGAAGAGAAGGGCGAGGAGGGCGAGGACCGCGGCCACCGCGATCGATGGCGTTCTCTGTTTCAAGGGGTGTCTCCTTTCGAGATCGACCTGGGAGTGGGACCGGGGGGTCGGCCTCCGGGCCCGGTGAATGACGCGGGACGCCGACCGCTCCGCGCCAGCTTCTGGGAGAGTTCGATCGCCTTGTCGAAGGCCTTCAGCGCCTCGTCGGGCATCGAGAGCTGCTTATAGACCGTCCCGGCGTCTAGCCAGGCGGCCGCCTCGGCGGGGCTCCCGGCGGGGACGTCCGCTTGCAGCCGCTGGAGAGTCTCGAGCGCCTGCTTCTTCTTTCCGGCCTCCGCGTAGGTCGCCGCCAGACGCCCGATCAGGTGGGCCTTCACCTCGTAGACGGGGTGTCCCTTCGGGACCTCGATCGTCTCGACGCGGATCAGCTCCTCGATCGCCGCTTCGGTGCGCCCCAGCTGCACGAGGAGGGTCACCTTCGCGTCGACGGCGTGGAGCTCCTGCGCCACGAAAAAGAACCTGTCTCCCCGGGGACCGTCTCCCTCGCCCGCCATCCCGCCGTGGCGGCCCTGTCCCGGGGGGCCTCCCATCATCGGCTGGGCGGCCAGAGGAGCCGAAAGCACCAGCGAGATCGGAAGCACGAGAGCAAGACGGTTCACGACGCACCTCCTGGGATTGGCGTGGCCGGGCCGCCCTGCTGAGAGCTCGGGGAATCCGCCGCCGCCGAGGAGTTCGCGAGGCGTTCCGACTCCACGTCCGCGAAGAGCGCCTCGGTCCGGCCGGCGGTGAGGGAGGCGAGGGTCGACCGCGAGATCGAGTCGACCGACGCGGAGGTCGCCACGAGCCCCACCGCTTCCCGCGCCTCGGCCTCCCTCTCGGCGAGAAGGGCGGCGCTCGGGGTCCGGGGCACACGGCCTACCGCGAGGAGCGCCGCGACCAGAGCCGCCGCCGCGACCTGAAGGAAGACGCGAGCGAACGGGCGACGCTTCCGGCGCGAGGCCAGGACGATCAGCTCGTTGCGGAGCCGGCGGACGGCCAGCTCGTCGATGGCGATCTCCCCGCGGCAAGCCTCGAGGAGGGCGACCGCCGAGAAGGAGGCCTCGCCGGCCGCGTCTCCGCGAGCCCCGGAATCGAGCATCTGGCGAAGGCTCTCGGCCTCGGCGGCCTCGGGGCCGACCCGCGGGGTGACGACGCACGACAGGAGCCAGCGCCAGGTCCGGTCGTACAGCACGCCGAAGCTCTCGCCGTCTCCCTGCTGGATCCGTTCCAGGAGCCGTTCGTCATCGTCGTCCATCCTTTCCCGCTTCCCTTATGACCCAGGGACGCTCCTCCTTACACCCATTCTGGGACCGGACCGCCCGGGACGCCGATCCCTCCCCGGGGGGCGGAGAATCCGCCGGGCGCTCACGGGGCTATTTCGACGCGACGACGAAAGGGCTCCCGGTCACCGGGTCCGAGCGGACCAGAATCGCGTGGAGCGAAGGGTCGTCGGTCTCGAAGGAGATCGCGCTCCCTTCCACCGGAAGGCCGACGAGCTCGGAGAGCCTCGCGGAGACGGGACCGCCGGAAACGTCGATCGGGTTCAGGCTGACGGTGCCGTCCGGCAGGGTGATGCGGAGGAGGGCCCTCCGCGAGAGGGACGCCGTGGCCGGGAGCGGAAGCGCGCTGAAGAGGGTGAGCCGCGGATCGTCCTTCGTCGAAGCCGTGAGGAGCGCCGGAGACCCCTCGCTCAGCGGGTCCACGAAGAGCGGGAGCGTCGTCCCGAGCCGCCCGTCCCCGCCTCCTTCGTACGCGGTCTCCACCGTCAGGTCCCCGGGACTCGGCGGCACGAAACCCTGGATCTCGAGGACCCCCTGGCCGACCGGGTCGGGAGTCCCCGGGTAGAGCCAGCCGACGAGGTCGGGGATCGCCGACCTCTCTCCCGCCGGAACCGTCAACGCGACGACGTTCGAGAAGCCGCCACCCAGGTCGCTCAGGAAGAGCCTCAGCCTGACCGGCGCGTCCGCCGGGTTGTGGACCGACAGCGCGGACCGGATCGGACCGTGGAGGCCGGCCCCGCGGACGATCGCCGGGACGAGGAGATCGGCCTGGGTGTCGAAGGGGTCCGCCACGCCATCGGAGAGGTCGTAGACGAGGGAGGCGGGGGGGGTGTCGAGGAGCTCTCCGCAGGGGGCGGGAGCGAGGGGCTGGCAGGGGGTGAGAGCGCGGAGCGAGACCGCGAGCGGCACCTGCCCAGCCGAGCCGCGCTCGAGGCGGATCTGCACGTGGGGGGTCCCGACCAGAGTCGAGCTCGCGGCGTACGCGGTCGCGCTGCCGCCGAGGGGGAGGAAGACCACGCCGTTGACGAGGACCTGGACGGAGGCGAGCGGCGTCTCCGGAGCCACCACGACGGAGAAGGGTCCGTCGGCGTGGAACGAGAAGCCGAGGTAGAGGTACCGCCCCGCCGCGTCGAACGAGGCCGTGATACGGCCGGACGGAGCGGAGACGAGCCTTACCGGCACCCCTCCGGCGGCGGGACTTCTCGCAACCAGGGGAACGGGCGCCGTCGCCTCGTCGGTCGGTGCCGACCGGTAGAGCAACGGGACCCCCGATCCCGACGCCATCGCGGCGCCGGACATCCACGTCGCGGCGAGGGCAACCGTGAGTTCCTTCTTCATGTTCGCCTCGTTGCCCGGATTTTCCGCCCGGACTGATCTTCTACGGAGCATTCCCCGGATTCGTCGTCACGCTCTCGCGGATACTCCCGTCCACGGCGGGAGATAATTCCGCCCGTGATCGACGTCGACCTCGTCCGGACCCGCTTCCCGGCGCTGGCCACCGGCACCGTCTTCCTCGACAACCCGGGCGGAACGCAGATCGCGAGGGGCGCCCTCTGGCGGATGGAGCGCTACCTCA
>CAIMWE010000220.1 GCA_903845115.1 uncultured Acidobacteriota bacterium
GATGGAGGCATAGGCCTGGGAGAAGCCGGTGCCGAGAAGGACGTCGTTGAGCTGGGACCACTGGCCCGCGGCGAGGGTGACGTCGGGGAGGACGACCTTGGAGCCGGAGGCGTCGCCGTTGAAGAGGGTGAGGCGGAGGGTGATCGAGGAGGAAGTGGAGGCATTGGCAAAGGCGACGTTGGTCCGGTCCTGGGAGGAAGAGCGGAGGCCGTGGAGCCAGGAGGTGGAGGTGGTGGGGAGCTCCTCGAGACGGGGGGCCACGTAAGCGACACCGGCGCGGCCGTTCTCCGAGGGGGCGGTAATGCGGACGAGTGCGGAGGCGGCGCCTTCGGAGGAGAGATTGGCGAAGGTGACGCGGAGGGAGCCGCCCTGGTTGCCGGTGGGGATGGCGAGGCCCTTCGTGCGGAGGAAGGCGATGGCGTCGTCCACGACGAGCTGACGGCCGGCGGGGAGGGAGAGGGTGGCCGAGCCGCTGCCCAGGTCTCCGAAGGCCGAGGCCGACGTGTAGAGGAGGGTGACGGAGGCGTCGGTGGTGCCGCGGTTGGCGAGGGAGAGCTCCGAGACGTACCGGGCGCGTCCCGTCACGTCCAGGACGATCGGGAGGAAACGGACGGCGCCGACGGTCGCCGATCCGGCCGTCACGACGACGTTCTGCGACGCCGTGGCGGAGCCGGAGGCGTTCGTGACGGTGAGGGAAACCGTGAAGGTGCCGGCGACGGCGTAGGCGTGGGTGGGGTTCTGCAAGGGGCTCGTTCCGCCGTCGCCGAAGGTCCAGGTCCACGAGGTGGGCGTGTTCGCCGACGTGTCGGTGAAGGTCACCGTGTCGCCCGCCGCGGGCGAGGCCGGGGAGAAGGTGAAGGCGGCCGTGGGTGCCGAGGAGCCCTCGACGATGGTCTTCACCGCCGTCAGGTCGTGGCCGGTGAAGCCGGCGAAGGTGGCCGGAAAGCGGGTGGCGCGGGGCACGGCGTTCGCCATCGGCAGGTTGTCGCCGACGGCCTTGACCACCCCGGCGTCCGTCACGGGATTGATGTACTCCCAGACGACGTTGCCGCTGGCATCCACCTCCAGCAGGTAGCCCTCGGTGGTGGCGCAGATCAGCGTGTTCCCGTTCGGGAGCCGCTGGGCGCTGGAGCCGAGGTGGCTGAAGAGGGTCAGGTTGGAGACCGACCCGTACTTCCAGACGACCTGCTTCGACAGCAGCTGGTTGGCCTTCATCGTGTCCTTGTCGAAGGTCCAGGTCGCGTAGCCTGCCGAGGGCGGATTGACGTAGCTCCCGGTGTCGGTGCCGCTCGAGTTGAGATAGGGGTTGATCTCGAAGACGTACGACTGGGGGGTCCGCTGGTAGAGGTACTGGTTGTTGTCGAACACCAGGAGACGCCCGGCCCCGGGAAGACCCGTGGCGATCCACTGCGCGTTGCTGCTGCCGCCGATCTGCTTGTTCCCGCTGGTTGCCGTCTCCCAGTTCGTCCCGACGGAGGGGGCGCTCCCCTGGCCGTAGCGCGCCGGGTCTCCGAAGCGGTAGAGGAAGTCGCCGGCGCTGGAAGCAGCCTTCACCTTGCTGGCCGCCGGATCCCCGGCGACGAAGGTGCTGCCGCGGTCGATGACGTAGACCTCGCCCTGCCTGGAATTCACCATGACCTGGTCGAGCGTCTGGTTGTAGTCGATCGAGTTGCAGTCGAGCCAGTTGCTGCGCAGCCCGCGCCCGGGCAGGTTGAGGTGGATCTTGCCGGGGTAGTCGGCGACCGTCTTTCCGGCGCCGGCGTAGTTGAGCTTCGTGGGGGCGACGGTCTGGATCGCGTGGTCCCAGAACGACCACTCCCAGACGACGTTGCCGCTCGAGTCGACCTCGACGATCGTGTCGACCTGGGCCCCGTCGTAGGGTCCCTGGGCGGGATCGCACCCGGCCGCGAGGCACTCGGCGGAGGTGACGTCCCGGTTCGCCAGGTAGAGCGTGGCGGGGGCCCCCAGCTTAGGGTCGTAGATCCGCTTGAAGTCGCCGTGCGGGTGGTAGGCGGGCCGCGTCTCGAGGTGCTCCCAGACGGTGTTCCCGCTCCAGTCGACTTCCTTCAGCCCCGTCAGGCCCCCCTGCGTGGTCCAGTCGAGGAGCCGGCCGTTCTCGAGGAGACGGGGGTCGGTCGCGCCGCTCCAGGTGTGGGCGACGCGCCCCTGCATGTCGACGAGGTAGGCCGTCCCCTGCGCGGCGAAGAGGGTGTAGCCGCCGTAGGCGTTGACCGTGTCCCAGTACTGGGTCTCCGTCGGGCGCTGCAGGGTCTGATAGTCCGACGTGCCGGCGTAGGGGTTGTCGACGGTCGTGCGCCCGGCGATGGTGGCGCCCGGAGTCAGCGTCCGTCCGGCCAGCGCCGGGTGCGTCGCCGGGTAGCGGAAGGCGCGGAAGATGGAGTTGACCATCGGGAGGCGGTCGCCGAGGACCAGGGCGATGGAGCCCCGGAGGACCGGGACGATGTAGTCCCAGACGGTCTTTCCGGCCGGCGTGATCTCCATGACGTAGCCGTCGGTGTCGGCGCAGATCAGGGTGTTCCCGTTCGGCAGGCGCTGGGCGCTGGAGCCGATCGTCGAGAAGAGGGTGAGGTTGCCCTTGGAGACGTGGGTCCAGACCACCTGCTTCGAGATCAGCCGCGGGGTGTTGTCGGTCACCGCGGGGTAGGCGACGGTGGTGTATCCCGCGTCGGGCGGGTTGACGTAGCTGCCGGTGTCGTTGCCGCTGGCGTCCAGGTGGGGGTTGATCTCCACGACGGACGAGTGTGACGTGTGCTCGGAGAGGTACTCGGCGTTGTTGAAGACGAGGAAGTGCTCGGCGCCGGGCAGGCCGGCCTCGATCCACTGGATGTCGTGCGCCCCGCCCAGCTGCTTGTTGCCGGTGGTGGAGAGGGTCCAGTCGTCCAGGACCTGGGGCTTCGTCCCCTGCGCGTACCGGGCCGGGTCGCCGAAGCGGTAGAGGAAGTCACCGGCGGAGGTCGCCGCCAGCGCGATGGAGGCCGCCGGGCTCCCGGCGACAAACGTGTTCCCGTGATCGACGACATAGAACTCGCCCTGGACGGAGTTGACGACGATCTGGTCCAGCGACTGGTTGTAGTCGAGGGAGTTGCAGTGGAGCCAGTCGCCCTTCAGGAGGTGGCCCGCGAGGTTGATGTTCAGCCGGTGCGGGAAGTCGGCGACCGTCTTCCCGGTGCCGACGTAATTCGACTTCGTGGCGTCCAGGTCCTGGACCATGTGGTCGAAGAAGCACCATTCCCAGACGATCGTTCCGCTGGCGTCGACCTCCACGATCGCATCCATCTGCGCACCCGTGGACGGCGTCTTCGCGGGGTCCGCCCCGGCGGCGACCAGTTGGGCGTAGGTCAGGTCCTTGTTCGCGATGTAGAGGACGGTGTAGGCCTTCAGCTTGGGGTTGTAGATCCGCGTGAAGTCGTGGTGGGGGTGGTAGGTGGAGCGGGTCTCGGTGTAGGACCAGAGGGTGGACCCGTCCCAGCCGACGCGCTTGAATCCCCCGAAGCCGCTCGGGTCGTCGGTCGCGGCGTCGAGGATGCTCCCGTCGTCCTGCAGGTGCGGGTTCGTCCCGATCGGCCAGGTGTGGACCACCCGGCCCTCCATGTCGAGGAGGTACGTCTTCCCGCCGACGCCGAAGAAGGTATAGCCGTCGTAGGCCCCGGCCCGGTCCCAGTACTGCAGCTCCGTGGGCCGCTCGAGCGCCTGGTGGGTGGCTGCGGAGGCGGCCGACGGGACGAGAGCCAGCGCGGCACCGGCGAGCAGGGCTGCGAGGAGGGAGGGGCGGGCGGGCGTTCTCATGGCGTGCTCCTGGTGGCCGGGGCGCCGAACAGGAAGCCGGTCTCCACGGCCTTCGGCATGGCGATCGGGGCGGAGTAGAGGAACGGACCGCGGGGGCCGATTTCGCCGCTGCCGCGGAGCCTGGCCAGCTCGGCCCTCTGCCCGGCCGACAGCGTCCTGCCGACCGCCGCGAAGGCCGTGGCGTAGAGGGTCGACATCTCGCCGTCCAGGGCGCCGTAGCGCCGCGAAAGCGAGAGGACCTTGCCCCGGTCGGCGGAGTCGCCCTTCAGGAAGAGCCGCAGCTCCCCGGCGATGGCCCGCCGGGTGCGGACGATCTCCTCGAGGGCGGAGCGCTGGAGGCTCACGAGGGCGGTGACCTGATTCCGCTGCTCCGGCATCAGGGCGGCGAGGAAAGCTTCGCCGCTGTCGCCCGTGAGGGAGGTGCTGATCGAGTAGTTCCGCTTCCCCATGGCCGGGGCGGTCTTCATCCCGAAACCGCCGAAGTACATCCCGTGGCGTTCGGGACAGAAGTAGGTGTCGGCCTCGAGGGATCCGGCGTACCAGGAGAACATCTCGCTCGCGTAGGTCATCACCGCCACGTTGACCTCGTGGGGCATGCTCCTCCTGTCGAGCGGCTCGGGGAGGTCCGGCCAGGTGCGGGAATCGCCGAACTTCAGCTTGTCCAGCGCGGCTCTCTGCCCGGCGCCGAGGTCCCGGAGGATTCCCCCCATCACTTTGGCGCGCTGGAACGCGAGGAGACCGTCGAGCTCGTACAGGTCCGCCGAGGCTTTCCGGACGGCGTTCAGGTCCAGCCCCTGGCTTCCTGCCGGGAGGTCCCCCTCCAGGTTCCGGCGAAACGCCCGGATAAGCGGGAACCGCATCTCGGCGAAGCGCCGGAGGTCGGCTTCCTGCTCGCGGGCCAGGGCGAGGAGCCGGGCCCTCTGGCCTTCGTCCAGGATCGTCAGCACGTTGCTCGCGATCCGCGTCAGGAACGACGTGTTGTGGCCCCCTTCTGCGGCGTCCACGTCCCGCATGTACTGGAAGCCGAAGTAGTCGGAGACCTTCCCGGGGGGGAGGAAGGTGTCGAGCGCGAAGTCGCCGGTTAGGAAGGCGAGCCCGTCGAAGGCGATGGTGTGGAGCTGCGCCCGGTCCGACGTGGCCTGCTCGATCGAGTAGCGGCGGGGAGGACCGCCCGGCCTCGTGTCGCGCGGCGGCGGGCCCTGGGGGCGCGGCTCCTGGGGAGCTCTCTCCTCGGCGAGCGCGGTTGCCGAGACGGTGACCAGGAGCAGGGCGAGGAGCGGGGCCTTCATCGTCGGCCTCGTTCAGTTCCCGCCGGCCGGTACGCCGAGGAGGAAGGAGCCGTCGTCGGTGCCGGTGGCGCTGCCGGGGGTGGGGCCGTCGTTGACGACGCCGTAGGCGGCGAAGGTGCCGGAGGAGGAGCGGTTGAGGACGCGGACGTAGCCCTGGGAGACGCCGTAGGCGGCGAGGAGGCCCGACCACTGGGTCCAGCCTCCCGGGGCGAGGGTGACCGAGCCGGTGGTGCCGGCGAGCTTGCCGGTGGAGCCGTCGTAGATCTCGGCCTGGACGGAGATGGAGGTGGAGTTCTCGGGGGAGGCCGAGGCGGCGACGTTGGAGCGGACGGCGGAGTCCTGCCTGAGGCCGAAGACCCAGGAGGCGGCGGAGGCGCGGGAAGAGGTGCCGACGCCGGCATAGAAGAGGCCGTAGCGGCCGGCGGAGATCCTGGAGGGAGAGCCGGTGCGGGCGCCGACGTAGCCGGCGGCGAGGCTACCGCTGGCGAGGAAGCGGGCCGAGAGGGTGCCGGCGTAGGAGCCGCCCTTGGGGCCGATCGAGCCGGAGGCCTTGAGGCGAAGCTCGTCGAGGATGGAGGAGATGACCTTCTGCTCGCCCGGGGCGAGGGACTCGGTGGCCACGCCACCGGCGCCCTGGGAGGGGGAGAGGGACTCGACGTAGGAGAGCTGGACGGACTGGGAGGAAGCGGACCTGTTGGTGAGGACGACCTCGCTCGAATAGGTGCCGGTCTCGACGACGACGGGGAGGAGGCGGGGTTCCGTGGGAGAGGGCTCGACCTCGAAGGAGACGAAGGAGCCGTCGTTGGTGACCTGGTCGTTGATGACGGCGTAGGCGAAGTAGGGGCCGGATCCGGAGATCACGGAGATGGAGGCATAGGCCTGGGAGAAGCCGGTGCCGAGAAGGACGTCGTTGAGCTGGGACCACTGGCCGGCGGCGAGGGTGACGTCGGGGAGGACGAGCTTGGAGCCGGAGGCGTCGCCGTCGAAGAGGGTGAGGCGAAGGGTGATGGACGAGGCGTTGGCGGCGTTGGCGAAAGCCACGTTGGTCCGGTCCTGGGAGGAGGAGCGGAGGCCGTAGAGCCAGGAGGTGGCGGAGGAGGGGAGGGCCTCGACGCTCGGGGCGACGTAGGCGACGCCGGCGCGCCCGTTCTCGGCCGGGGCGGTGATGCGGACGGAGGCGAAGCCGGCGCCTTCGGAGGAGAGGCCGGTGAACGTCACGCGGAGGCTGCCGCCCTGGTTGCCGGACGGGATCGAGAGACCCAGGGTGCGGAGGAAGGCGATGGCGTCGGACTGGACGACCTGGTGGCCCGCGGGGAGGGAGAGGGTGGCCGAGCCGCTCCCCAGGCCGCCGAAGGCCGAGGCCGACGTGTAGAGGAGGGTGACCGTGGAGTCCGTGGTGCCGCGGTTGGCGAGGGAGAGCTCGGACGCGTAGTGCGCCTGCCCCGCCACGTCCAGCACGATCGGCAGGAAACGGACCGCGGTCGTCCCGCCGGAGGAGGCGACCGTGACGGTCGAAGAGGTCGTGTCGGAGCCGGAGGCGTTCGTGGCGGTGAGGGTGACGGTGTAGGTGCCGGCCGAAGCGTAGACGTGGGTGGGGCTCTCTTGGGCACTCGTTCCGCCGTCGCCGAAGCTCCACGACCACGACGTCGGCTGGTTCCCCGACCCGTCCTTGAACGTCACGATGTCCCCGACGTTCGGTGCGGAGGGAGTGGCCGTGAAGGCCGCAAACGGCCGGGGGTCGATCTCGATCCGGGCGGTCGGCGTCAGGTCGCGGGAGGCGAGGCCCGCGTAGGTCAGGGGGTAGCGCTGGACCCGGAAGACGGCGTTGAGCAACTCCGCCGGGCGGACCGGGTCCAACGGGATCGCGGCCCCCACCGCCAGCGGCCCCGCCGTGACGACCGGGCTGACGTACCTCCAGACCGTCTCGCCGGTACTCGTCACCTCCAGGAAGGCCCCGTGCGTCCCGTCGCAGATCAGCGTGTTGCCGTTCGGGAGACGCTGGGCGCTCGAGATGGCCTCGGAGTAGAGGGAGGCGGGCGGCGTTGCCTTGTAGCTCCAGGTGAACGTCTTCGGGGCGAAGGCCACGCCCGAAACCTTCGCGTAGTTTCCGGCGGAGTCCACGGGAGGCGTCCACTCGTCGATCGTGGAGTAGTTCCGCCCGACGCCGTTGTTGAAAGCCATCATGTTGCCCGCGCCTGGACAGTCGGCGTCCACCCAGCGTGCGTCGTGCTGCTGGAAGAGCATCTCGTCGCTCGTGGTCCCGGCGCGGTAGGTGATCGGGTTGCCCCACCGGTAGAGGAGATCGCCCCCCTTCCCGCGCTTCCCGCCGGAGCCGGAAGCGGCCTCGGCGGTGGTGGTGGAGTGGTCGATCACCCAGGCCTCGCTGTTGCCGCGGACGCTGAGGATGATCTGGTCGAGCAGGGCGTTGTAGTAGATCGCGTTCATGTGGTTCCAGAACGCCGGGATCTGCCGGCCGTCGCCGGCCGGGTCGATCCGCTCGGGGTGGGCCGCGACGACGCCGTAGTTCGACCTGAGGGAGGAGAAGTCCTGGATCAGGTGGTCCCAGACGTGCCACTCCCAGACCACCTTGCCCCCGACGGGCCTCGTCGGCTGGATCTCGACGACGGCGTCGGGCAGGAGGTACCCGTTGGTGGTGATCTCGGCCTGGAAGCTGGAGGGGTTGAAACCGGCGGCGAGCGCCTCGGCGACCGTCTTCTTCTCGACCACGAGGAGCAGGACGTTCCCGTTCGGGAGGATGCGGAAGTCGTGGTGCTGCATGTAGGTCGCGGTCGACCAGTCGAGCTGCCAGACGAGGTTCCCGTCCCAGTCGTATTCCTCGATCCGGCCGCCCTCGCCCCCTCCGGTGCTCAGCTGGCCCTTGACCCAGGCGGCGCGCATCAGGTGCCCGTCCTCGGTCAGGACGCACGACTGTCCCGGCTCCGAGGTGCTCTTCGTCCAGCTGTGGACCACCCGACCGGCGTTGTCGATGAGGTAGGTCATGGTGTTGTGCTTGGGGGAGAAGAGCGTGTACCCGGGGTACGCCCGGGAGTCGTTCTGGAAGAGCCCCACGGTGCGGGTCTGGGCCGGGGCCTCGGAAGCCAGGACCAGGCAGAGGGGAAGGAGGGCGCCGAATGCGGCGAGGGTCGTGATGACGCGGCGCCCCGCGCCCGTGGTCTTCCGTGTCGAGGTGGAGTGCATTGTCATTTCCTTCCTTCGCTCGTGCGGCAGGTACGTGCCGGTGCGGTGGGCAGGCAGGCGGGCTTCATCGCGTGTAGGTGACGTTCAGCTGGCTGCTCGCGAGGGTGAGGTTCGCGATCGCGGCCGTGAGGACCGGTCCGGAGACCTGGCCGGCCTGCGCCGGGAGCGACGGGCCGGCGGAGAGGCTGTAGACGGTGAAGGTGTAGGTCTTGGCTCCGGGCCCCTGCGAGCAGGGAGGGGAGTAGGCGAGGAGCGGCCCGTCGCTGGTGAGGCCCGCGGTCCCGACACCGGCGCTGTTCCTCTCGAGCGACGTCGCGCTCGCCGGGATGTCGTAGAGGACCCAGTTCCACTTCTCCCCGTCGAGGGCCAGCGTCGTCATCATCAGGGCGAACTGCGCCGTCCCCGCTGGAGCGCCCGACCAGGCGAGTGGCGGGCTGGCCTTGGCCCCGTCGCACGTGAAATCGACCGGGAGGGCGCTCCCGTTCGCGAACGCCGGGCTCGTGAGGGAGAGGGTGGAGGAGGTGTCGGCCGGGAGGCCCGGAATGAAGGAGCCGTCGTCGGTGCCCGTGGCGCTGCCCGGGGTGGGGCCGTCGTTGACGACGCCGTAGGCGGCGAAGGTACCTGAGGAGGCGGAGTTGAGGACGCGGACGTAGCCCTGGGAGACGCCGTACGTGGAGAGGAGGCCCGACCACTGCGTCCAGCCTCCCGGGGCGAGGGTGACGGTACCGGTGGTCCCGGCCAGCTTCCCGGTGAGGCCGTCGTAGACCTCGGCCTGGACCGCGATGGCGGCGGCGTTCTCGGGGGAAGCGGCGGCGGCGACGTTGGAGCGGACGGCGGAGTCCTGGCGGAGGCCGTAGATCCAGGCCGAGGTCCGGGCGCGGGAGGAGGTGCCGACGCCGGAGGTGAAGAGGCCGTAGCGGCCGGTGACGGTCTTTGCCGGGGAGCCGGTCCGTGCCCCGGCGTAGCCCGCGGCGAGATTGCCCGCCGTGAGGAACCGGGCCGAGAGGGTGCCCGCGTAGCTGCCCCCCTTGGGGCCGATGCCGGTGGCCTTGAGGCGGAGCTCGTCGAGGATGGAGGCGAAGACCTTCTGCTCGCCCGCTGCGAGCGTTTCGGTGGCAGTCACTGCGGCACCGGCTCCTACGCCCTGGGCTGGGGAGAGCGACTCGACGTAGGAGAGCTGGACTGACTGGGCGAGGGAGGTCCTGTTGGTGAGGACCACCTCGCTGGAGTAGGTGCCGGTCTCGACGACGACCGGGAGGAGGCGAGCCTCGGAGGGAGAGGGCTCGACCTCGAAGGAGGCGAAGGAGCCGTCGTTGGTCACCTGGTCGTTGATGACGGCGTAGGCGAAGTAGGGGCCGGAGCCGGAGACGACGGCGATGGAGGCGTAGCCCTGGGAGAAGCCGGTGCCGGTGAAGACGTCGTCCAGCTGGGACCACTGGCCGCTGGCGAGGGTGACGTCC
>CAIMWE010000221.1 GCA_903845115.1 uncultured Acidobacteriota bacterium
ACGAACCGGCGGGCGGAGCGGTTGAACGGCGAGAGGCTCGAAAAGCTGCGGGGAGCGGACAGCGTGTTCGAGGCGACCATCGAGGGGAAGCGTCCGAACGAGAAGAACCTCCCGGCCGACGCTACCCTCCGTCTTCGCCCCAGGGCCCAGGTCATCTTCGTCAGGAACGACAAGGAGAAGCGCTGGGTGAACGGCACCTTCGGCCGCGTCGTCAAGGCGAGTGAAGGCGGCGTGGAGGTCGAGGTCAGGTCGGGCGGACATCCCTACACGTACCGCCTGGAGCGGGAGACCTGGGAGAGCTACGAGTTTCGCTTCGATGCCAGGCCTGATTTCTTGACGTATCGAAACGGGCCTCGCGTGAACCCCCGCATCGAGAGTCACGATAGGCTGCTCCGACGTCGGCCGTGACCTATGATCAAAAGAGGGTGGCCGGCGGAGCCGCCGATCGAAATGTCCAGCCACGAGAGGGGCCTGTCGAGCTACGCGGAGGTGGACTGCCAGTGAAAGAGACGTACTGCCGGCTGATGATCCTGGCTCTTCTCCTCTCCGTTCGGGTCGTGGCGGGGCAGGAGGTAAGCGCACCGGGGAAGAATGCCGGCAAGACCGGGCCAGCGCCGACAGCCACCCCCCGTGCGGGTCCGGCCAGAGAGGCGACGGTCAAGTTCATCGAGGACTACCTGAAAGGGTGTGGCGAGTTCGAGGGCGTCCAAGCGCCGGAAGGAGGACAGTACCAGTACATCCTCCATACGCCGCACTATCGGTGGGAATCGGTCACGGACGTGGAGGGGCGGCTCTCTCTGGCCAGGTGGTCCAAGACCTACAGCTTCAACACGACGACCCGAACGCACTTTTCGTGGGAGGTGCAGAGTTCCGCCGCCTCCGTGCTTTGGTCCTCGCTTTCGCCCGAGGTGGAGGTCTGGCAGGAGGAAGAGAGCAAGCTATGGGGTGTGGCGCTGAGTTGCACGACGGGCTCCTGTTTCGATACGAGTCGACGCTTCTTCAGCGACATCCTGTCCATTTCCGAGGCCCGACGCTCCAGTCCAAGGCGCGTGGAAGACAAGATCATCGGAAACAGCTGGTCTGTCGAGCTCTGCGGGGGGGAATCCGAGGCCGAGCGCATCGCCAGGGCTTTCAGGCACCTGATCGAGCTCTCGGGCGGCAAGGCTCCACCCTTCTGACGGTCGGTCAGTTCACGTCGTCGTCCAGTCCGCACTCCTTCCCCCGGACGACGGGTCTTCACTCCGGTAGCCAGGCGACCAAGCGCATCGCCGACGCGTGAACGCGGGTCAACGGCTCGGCGAGCCGGGCGCGGTCGAGGAGGGCGCTTGACCCGGGGCGCCCGAGGGGGGCACGAGCCCTCCTCGCAGAGGCGGAACGGGGGCGGCGACGATAGGATCGGGGCCATGCTCGTCCTCGACCTTCTCGTCGGCCTGGCCTTCCTGACCACGCTCCTCGCGACGACGGTCGCGCGCGGATCCTCGGGGCCGGAGGGACCCGTCGGAGCATGGCTTGTCGCCATCCTTCCCTGCTTCTTCAGCGGCGTTCTCCTGGTGCTCCTCGTCAGGCGCGGCCTCCTGAGCTTCGTTCCCGGCGGACGCGCTTTTCAGGCCGTTCTCGCGGCCGGAATACTGGCGTCGCTGGTCGCCTCGTTCTTCGCCTCGCCCGGCGGGAAGGGTTCGCTCCTCTCGTATTTCGCGTCCGCCGTCCCCTACCTCGTGCTGGCGGGCTGCCTTGCCGTCCTACACGGGCCCCAGCTGCGGGAGCCACGGCTGGGGACCGCCATGGCCGCGCTCCTGCTCGGAGGGACGAGCCTTGCCGGCTGGGGAGCCGCCGGGACCGGGCTGATCCGTCATGCGAGGAGCAGCCTCGAGGTATCGGCCTCGAAGATGCGCGAGGAGGATCAGCGCGAGAGGGAGCGCGAGTCGGAAGAGGTCTTCGCGTATCGGGCCCTGCCCGCGGACGCCCCGCTCTCGAGTCACCTGCGCTACGCCTGGTCGCGGAACGGGGACGTGCAGAAGGAGTGCCGCCAGAGAGTCGCGGGCTGGCCGGGCCTCGACGATGCCTTGATCGAGCTCCTCGGGCAGGAGAGCGAAGACGCGGTCTCCTACGTGGCGCTCGTCCAGGAGGCCCCGAGCGCGAGGCTGGCCCCGGCCTGGGGCGCGATGCTCGACCGGCAGCTGAAGAGATGGGACGTGCGGTTCCGCGACGAGAACGCGGGGAAGTGGGAGCCGAACCTGCGACCCTATTTCGACGGGGCGCGGAAGATCCAGCGCTCGGGCGGCGACCTCCGGTCCCAGCTCCGTGCATGGTACGAGCCGCTGAGTCGAGGCAAGGGCCTGGAGGGGCTCGCGGCCGAGGTGAAAGCCCTGCTCTAGGCGCGGTCGGCCAGGTGCGCCGGTACGGCGCTCACCTGGGCGGCTGTCCCGCCGGGTGTTGCCCTGCCGAACCCCCCGTGCGCTCGTCCGCCACTCTCTGGGCTTCCGCTTCGACGGTCCTCGCGGAGTACGGGCAGGCGAACCGCTGCAGGATCGCGTCGAACGTGGCATCCGCCTGGAGGCCGGCAAGGGCCCGGGCGCGTCCCCCTTCGAGGAGGTCCAGGTAGCTCCGCTTAGTACCCCGCTCCACAAATACGGTGACGTCATCGTATTTGGGGAACGGGGTACTTAGCCTGGATGTGGGCGGCAATCCAGTCCTTCGCCCGGGCAAGGCCCATCGACTCCTCCCGCTTCAGGGTCACTTCCATGTGAACCGGCGCGTTCCCGGCGAGGTCGAAGATCCAGGGCTTGTCGCGCGACTTCGCGATGGCAGTCGCCACGCTGTACCTGACGCCCTTGGCGTCCATCAGGACCATCGAGCGGTAGCGATCCTGGCCCCTCTCGTTCGTCGTGCAGAAGGCGGCCTCGTCCGGGTAGACCGCGGGCCCGAACGATTCGAGCACGAGCACCGGGTAGGCGAGGGCGCCCGTGGTGACCGGCCTCGGAGAGCAGCCGAGAAGGGTGAGCAGGGCGGCGAAGGCGGACCGGCGGACGGGGACCCTCACGCATTCTCCCGGGGCAGCGCCGTGTACGGGGCCATGGGCGACCTCCTCTTGAAGGCTCCCCGTGGAAGAGGCCGCGGGGAGTATCGGCTGGGCACCACGGGGAAGAGACTCTACCGTGCCCACGGGCGCTGGCGGTTCTACGGCGCCGGCTTCGCGAGACCCGCCGGGACGTCTGCTATGGCCGCGGCGGGCTAGCCGGACGAGGGACGGCCGAAAATCACCGCCTGAGCATCGCGTCGAACTTCCCGGTCGCGAGCGCGGCGTCGATGTGCGTGGCGAGCGCGGAGACGAGGGCGTTCTCCGCCTCGCCGCCCTCGACGCTCACGTCGACGAGCGCGGGATCGGACGTGCCGGCGTAGACGTGGACGACCCGGCCCTCGACCCGGAGGAGCTGGACCCTGGGGTCCGGCCCCGCCGGGAGGAGCTCGGCCTTCACCTCGGCGGTCAGGACGTCCACGATGGCCTTCTTCAACTCCTGGCCCGCACCCCAGAGGGCGTAGGTCATGGGCCCGCGCGTCGCGCCCGACTGGAGTCTCATCTCCCCTCGATAGGGCAGCGGTGAAAAGCCCGGCCGCTCGGCAAGGACGTCGGTGCCGTCCTCCCGCTTCCAGGCGAAGTGGTGGCCGATCCAGGCCCCATCGACCTGAGTCGACGCGAGGGTGCGCATCCGCTTCCGGTCGATCGGCAGGAGGTACGCGCGGTCCGCGACGAAGTCCGACACTAGAAGGGAGGGGGTCTCGCGGTCGACCAGGCGGACGAAGCTCCGCCCGTCGGGGGAGAGCGCCAGCGGCGCCCCCCAGCCGCCGCCGCTGAGCTCTTTCGGCTCGGGGACCTTGTAGACGGCGAGCCGCGTCGTGTCGAGGACGACCCGCCCGTCGACGAACATCCCCCCGTCGAGGAGGTAAAGGCCAGGGTGGTCGAGTCCGACCCGGTCGAACCATCCTGCCGGGCTAGTCGACCTCGAGGCCTTCAGGCGTCCGGGATCCGAGGTCAGCTCGCTCACGTCGATCCGGCCGCCGGTCGCGCAGAGGAACAGGGAGCGGACCTCCCCGTTCTCCTCGGTCACGAGGTGGAGAGCCCCGCGGTCCTCCTCGGCCGGGACGTGGACGAGGAGAGCCGGCTTCGAGGCCACGACGGCCATGACCGAGAGAGCTCCCTGGAACGGGCGCCCGAACCTCCTCCCGGTCGCGCCCTCGACCTCCACCGGCTTGCCCCGGTGAGAGATCCGGAGCTGCGAGTTGGCCCCCATCGCGAGCCCGTCCCTCGGCTCGATCCTGAAGAGGTCGCCGACCACGGTCTCGACCTCGAAGGGGCCGTAGGCCTCCCGGCGGATCGGCTCGCTCTTCTTCCGGACGCGGAGGCGGTACGTCAGATCCGACGCGGAGAGCCAGCCGCTCCACTCCCTCTCCTTCGGGCCCGGGTGGCCGGGAACCGGCGCGAGGGACGCGATCATGGGCTTGTCGTCCACCTCGACCTCCAGGAGCCGCTTGCCGCGGCTCGTGAAGATCTCCACCGCCCCCGGGACGACCCAGGTCTCTCCGTCGCGCCTCGCCTCGTCGAGCCAGAGGACCCCCTCCTTGCGGACGCGGACCCCTTTGGAGAATCTCCCGACCGATCCGAGGGTGAGCCGGATCTCCCGCCGCTCCTCGACGGGCGACGGATGACGGGCCGGGAACCGGACCTCGACGAGGAGCCAGAGCGGCTCCCCGTCCATGCCGGGAGGGATGTCCGCGAGCAGCCGGGAGGTCACGCCGATCCCGGCCAGGGCCAACAGGACGACTCCCACCGAGATGCCGAGGGCCTTGCCGACCTCCGGGCTCGCGCTCCCGGCGACCAGCCTCGAGACGACCAGCCCGACCGCGAGGCCGCCGATGAAGCCCAGGAAGCCCATACTCAGGACGAAGAAACCCGCCTGGCCCTCCCGTTTCGAGACCTCGTACCAGCCGTTGGCGAGGCCCGTCACGAATCCGCTCGCCAGAGCGCTCACGACCCCCGTGACGACGGCGACCAGGAGCGTTGCGAGCCAGCTCATCGGTCGGATCTCAGTCGCCCTCGCCGAGGCCCACTTCCAGGCCCGCTGAGCAAGACGAACGACCCGAAGAGAGCCGGGGGAAGCGTCGCCCAGAAGCGCAGAGAAGGGCCCGTTTGGCGGTGCGTGAAGACGGCGACTTTCGCAGACCTCCTGAGAGTTCAATTCGCACGTACTGTCTGGCTTCCGGGACGAGCATATGGGTCGCCCTCGGGATGAGAGGGTGATCCCCGACACGGATCCCTTCGAAGACACCAGGCCGGAAAGCCCGCTCACCGCCCCAGCTCCATCAGGAAGCGATGCTGTGGTAGTCAGTACCCCTCAGATCGTGAGGCTCGCTCCTGCATCCGCGAGGATCGTCTGGCCGGTGATCCACCCGGAGAGAGGGCCGAGGAGGAAGATGACGACCCGGGCGACGTCCTCCGGCGTCCCGATTCGGCCCAGCGGAGTCCCGAGAATGCTCCGTGCTGCCAGGGCTTCGAAATCGGGATGGCGGCGGACCGAAGGCGTGTCGATGAGACCGGTGGACACGGCGTTCACGAGAATCCCGGATGGGCCCAGCTCTACCGCTAGCTGTCGCACGACCGCCTCCAGCGCCGCCTTTGACGGCCCGAGCGCGCCGTACTTGGGGAGGACGCGGAAGCTGCCAAGGCTCGAGAGGGCCACGAGGCGTCCGCCACGCGGCATGACTGGTGCCGCGGCCTGGGCAAGGATGAGGAACGCCCGCGTTCCGACGGCGATGGTCAGGTCCCACTGGCTCGGGCGGACCTCGAGCGCCGACTTGAAGGCTCCGAGCGCCGCCGCGTGGACGAGGAGGTCGACCGGCCCTTCTTCGCCCGCCACGCCGACTAGCCGCCGCGCCTCGTCGGGGTCGACGAGGTCCGCTGCGACCAGGCGAGGCGGCTCGAGCCCCTCCGACGCGATCGCCGCGGCGATCGCCTGCGCCGACGCGACGTTGGAGCGGTAGCCGAGGACGAGCCGCGCTCCTCCGCGAGCCAGCGCGTAGGCGACCGCTGCGCCTATTCCCCGCGTCCCTCCTGTCACGAGGGCGCGCTTTCCGGTGAAGTCGGCCGGGTTCTTCAAGGTTCACCTGTCGTCAATGAATTGTCCCCTCTGCTCCCTCCGCTTGCCCGTGGGGAGCGAATGCTGCCTGAACGCTTCGCCAACGATACAGCTATCAGACTTTGGGTCAGCGCCCTTGACTCTTTGGCTTGTTCGAAGGAGATCGAACGCGAGGGGAGGACCCCTTCTGGCTCGCGACCGCTTCAGAAGCTTCGGAAGGGAACGAGGAGAGGGATGTCCGCCGCGAGACGCATCAAGTCAAGGCTGACAGCAGGGGAAATCCGCCGGAAGCGTCTCGAGCGCTTCGCGCGCATGGTGGTATCCGACCTCGACGATCTCGTCGAGGCGGTAGACGTCGGTCATGCCGAATCGGCTGATCGGGGGCCGCAGGACGAGATCCGCGTCCAGCGGCCGTGAGCGCGCGAGCACGAGTCCCGCGGTCTCGATGGACCGGCCCAGTAGGATGGGGAGGCCGGGGAAGCGCAGCTTCCGGCGACCCGGGAGGCGGGATGCGAGGAGCTCGACCGGCCCCGGCGTCGCGAGAAAGTTCTCGTCCACGCGCATCTGGCGATCAGGCGTCACGTCTACCGCGATCAGGGGGCCCGGGCAGTAGCGGGACATGGCGCCGACTGGGAGGTTGTCGACGAGGCCGCCGTCCACGAAGATCTCGCCCTTCCAGGTCACGGGAGGGACGAGCCCCGGAATCGACGAGCTCGAGCGGACGGCCCGGCAGAGGGAGCCCTCCCGGTGGACGTGTGCCCTGGCCGTGCTGAGGTTCGTGCTCACGCAGAAGAACGGGATCTCGAGGTCCTCGATCTGGACGCTCCCGAAGGTCTCGTCGAGGGCCCGGTCGCTGCCCGCGGAGCTCAGGAACGAGACGACGGGCACCGTGAGCCGGCGGTCGGATCTCGTCGCCACGAAGATCCGCCGGAAGACCTCCCGCATCTCCTCGGGGCCGAGGCCAAAGGCGCACGTGGCGGCCGCCAGGGAGCCGATCGACGTTCCCCCGACGAAGTCGATCGGGACGCCGCGCTCCTGGAGGGCCCGGAGCACCCCCGCGTGCGCGAAACCTTTGGCGCCACCCCCGCCGAGCACGAGCCCGACGGAGCGTCCCGAGACGAAGCGGGCGAGCCGGTCGAGGCTCGGCGCGTCCCCGTCCCGCAGATGGTGCTGGAACTCGACCCCGAGGGCCTCGCGCCACCGCGCAGTGCCGGAGGGCCTCGGCCCTCCCCGGGGGTGGACCAGGACGAGGTCGACGGGGACGTAGCGGCGATGCCGCTCGAGGAGGTCGCGCGAGGGTCCTCGGGCGGAATTCGAAGGACGGGCCACGAGGAGGACCCGGTCGGCGTGCTGGAAGCAGCGCTCGTTCCAGGCGGGCTTCCCGGTTTCGCCGACCGCGATCGTGAGACGGCTCGTACGCTGAGCTTCTTCGAGCCACCAGTCGAGGGCGACGGCCTTGAGTCCATCGCGGGGGCTGTCGGCGACGCCCGGGCCCAGGGCCGCGTCGGCGGCGGCGGCCGTCAAGATACGAGCGCCCTCGCCAGGAAAGGACCGTGCCGCGAGCGCGGTCGCCAACTCGAGCGCCAGGGCGTCGTCTTCGAGAGGGACCACGGCGAGACAGGGGACCGACCTACGACGGGGGCGTCCGGAGCGTTCCAGGAGCCGGGTCGCGAGGCCCCGGATCGTCGGCAGCAGAGCGCGCGGCTCGCGCTCCAGGAGCCTGTCGAACCCTTCCCGGGAGAGGCCGAGCAGGTCGCTGTCCCTCTGCGCCCGAACCGTCGCCGAGCGTGGGTTCCCCGTCAGGAGGGCCATTTCGCCGACCGACTCACCGGGGGTCACCTCGCCGAGGGCCACCTCGCCCGGCGTCCCCGGCTCCCAGCCTTCCTCCGCCACGACCTGGAGACGGCCCGACAGGAGGACGTAGAGGGCATCGCCGGGATCGCCGCTGCGGAACAGTACCTCGCCCCGCCGGAGCCGGATCCAGGCGAGCGTCGATCCCGTCGGCGCCTGCGCGTCCGTCTCCAGCTCTCCGAGCAGGCCGTCCGGGACTCGCACGAGCGCGGGGAGCCGCCTCCGGAGCATCGCGAATCCGGCCTCGCGGAGCTCCGGGTACCTCCTGGCGAGGGCCCAGAAGTCAGGCGCCGTCAACTCCAGGACGACGCAGGCCTCCCGGGCCCGGACGGTCGCGGAGCGCACGGCGGCCCTCAGAAGCCCGAGCTCGCCGACCATGGCCGGGCTGGCGAGTTCGGCGAGCCGGACCTCCTCCTCCCCCGCGGACACGACCACGTCGAGAGCCCCATCCAGGAGGAGGAAGAGCGATCCCGCCGGCTCGCCGATCCGGAAAAGCAGCTCCCCCGGCTCGAGCCGGCGCCCGGCCGCCGCGGCGACGAGAGCCTCGAGCGCCTCGGCACCGAGCCCCCGCAGCTCGGGTACCGAGCCGGACAGTCTCGACGGTTCCAGATTCCCTTCCAATGTCCCCTGGGATATATTCATAAGATATGGAGACTCCGTCGCAAGAATACACCCGGCGCTGGGTTGTCGCCCGGCCGGGTGTGAGTGATCTCCACGACCTCCTCGAGTCCAGGGCCAGCCAGGTCGCCACCTCGGCGACCCTCTCTGGACGACGCACAGACCCTGGTTAGCCCAGGAGCGGAAACGTCACCGCCGGAGCGCCGCGGAAACCGCGGGTCGTCCCGGATGAAGGAGCCACCATGACCGAGTCGAACACCTCCATCAGGCCAGGCTTCGAGCCGCCGGGGCCGGGAACGTGGGAGCAAGACCCCGTGCATTTCCCGCGCCCGATGACGCGCTATTTCCAGGAGACGCAACCCCCGTCGTTCAGGAGAGGCAGCCACGACTTCGCCCGTTTCTACGGGATGATCATCGACGGCCTCCAGATCGGCTACGTGAACGGCTTCGGCTACAACCAGGTGATGCCGGCCCCGGAGGCCGAGCTCCCCGAGCGCTTCCAGCGCGCGGAAGAGACCTTCGCGAAAAAGCTCTGGCGGGAGCAGCTTCGCGACTGGGACGAGAATCGCAAACCATCCGCCATCGCCACCCACCGGGAGCTGCAGACCGTCGACCCGGACCTCCTCTCCGACGCGGATCTGGTCGCCTACCTGACGCGCTGCCGCGACCACCACTCGGCCATGATTTCCCAGCACATGCGCTTCACCGCCGGCGCCGTCCTCCCGACCGGCGACTTCCTCGCCCACGTTGGCGACTGGACGGGCCTGCCGGCGTCCGAGCTGCTGGGCCTGATGCGCGGTTCGGCGGCGGTGTCCGCGGGCGGCTCCGACGAGATGGAGCGCCTGAAGGGAGCGTTCGCCCGGGACGCCGCCGCCCGCAAGGTCCTCGGATCCGAAGGCGACCCTGCGCAGGTGCTCGCGAGCCTGCGTTCCCTCGCGGGCGAAGCGGGCGCGGCCGTCTCCGGCTACCTCGACCTGGTCGGCCACCGCCTCATCGACGGCTTCGACATCGCCGAGCCCTCGGCGCTCGAATTGCCGGACGCACTCCTCAGGGCCATCCGCGTCGCCGTTTCCGGAGAAGCCGAGGCCTCCTCGGACGTCGACGCCCGCATCGCCGAGGTCCGCGCCCAGGTCCCCCCGCCGCACCAGGCCGAGTTCGACGAGCTGCTCGGCGAGGCCCGGCTCACCTACCGCCTCCGCGACGAGCGGGGCGTCTACAGCGACATCTGGGCCGCGGGCCTCATGCGGCGCGCCGCCCTCGCGGCCGGCCGCCGGGTCGCGAGCCGCGGCCGCATCGCCACCTCCCAGCAGATGGTGGACGCCAGCCTCGACGAGATGTGCGCGCTGGTCGCCGGTACCGGCGGACCCTCCGCGGACGAGCTGGCCAGGCGCGCCGGGTACCGGACGGCCAACACCGCCAAGGACGTCCCGCCGTTCCTCGGCCCGCCCGCCCCTCCGCCGGCTGACCTCGCGGGCCTCCCCCCGGCGGTCGGCCGCCTCATGCGCGCGACCTTCATCGCCCTGGGCCATCTCTTCGGGAGCTCGCAGGCGAAGAACGAAGAGAAGGTCCTCTACGGACTCGCGGCGAGCAGGGGCGTGTACGAAGGGCCCGCGCGCCGCGTCTCCGGCCCCTCCGAGTTCGGCCGGATCGCCAGGGGTGACGTGCTCGTCACCGAGTCGACGACCGAGGCCTTCAACATCCTCCTCCCGCTCCTCGGCGGGATCGTCACCGACAATGGCGGCCTCCTCTCGCACGCGGCGATCGTCTCGCGCGAGTACGGCATCCCCGGCGTCGTCGGGACCCGCGAGGCGACCGAGCGCATCGCCGACGGCGTCCTCGTCCGCGTCGACGGGGATGCGGGCGAGGTGACGGTGCTCGGGTGAAGAAGGCCGTCCCCTTCACGAAGGCGCGCGAGACGTCGCTCTACGGGTCGAAGGCCGTGGGGCTCGGCGACGCGGCGCGCCAGGGCCTCCCGGTCCCGCCCGGCGTGGCGCTCTCGGCCGACCTGGTCGAGGCCGTCGCCTCGGGGGAGGAGAAGGCCATCGAAGCCGTGACGAAGGCCATCGCCGCCTTGCCGGCCCCGTTCGCTGTCCGGTCGTCCGCCGTCGACGAGGACGGCGCCGCAGCGAGCTTCGCCGGCCAGCACCTCACCGTGCTCAACGTCCATTCGGCGGCCGACGTCCCCGGCGCCGTCCGCGAGGTCTGGTGGTCCGCGAACTCGGACTCGGCCATCACCTACCGCCAGCGTGTCGGCCTGTTCACCCGGCCGAGCGTCGGCGTCGTCGTCCAGACGCTCCTCGATCCCACCGTCGCCGGGGTCATGTTCACCGAGCACCCGGTCACCGGCGCCGACGAGCGCCTGATCGAGGCGAGCTGGGGCCTCGGCGAAGCCGTCGTCGCCGGCCTCGTCGTCCCGGACCACTTCCGCCTCGACCGCTCCGGCCAGGTGCTGGAGCGGAAGGTCGGGCGCAAGCGCATCGCGATCCGCTCGCTCCCGAACGGGGGCACCTTCGAGCAGCAGGTGCCGCCCGCCAGAGCGAACCAGCTCTGCCTCGACGACGCCCAGCTCGCGGCGCTGGGCGAGCTCGCTCTCCGGTGCGAGAAGGTCTACGGCCCGCGGCGCGACATCGAATGGGCGTTCCAGGACGGGACGCTCTACCTCCTCCAGTGCCGCGCCGTCACGACCGGGAAGGCGCGCAGCGAGGCGCCACCGCCGGGACCGCCCCCGCGCGACCCCGTGGCCGCCCTTCGGCGCGTCCAGCTCTTTGCCGACATGGACCGGAGGCAATCCGAGCAGATCGCTCGCCTGCTCAAGAAGCGCCCCTTCCCGAAGGGCGAGACCGTCATCATGGAGGGCTCAGGGGGCGCCGCGTTCTTCCTCATCGACTCCGGGGAGGCCACGGTCTCGAGGAAAGGCGTCGCCCTCGGCACTCTCGGCCCGGGCGACCACTTCGGCGAGATCGCCCTGATCGACGGCGGCCCTCGCTCGGCCACGGTGACCGCTACGACCGACCTGGTCTGCTACGGCCTCACGTTCTGGGAGTTCCGGCCGCTGGTCGAAGGGAACGGCACCATCGGATGGAAGATCCTGCAGGCGCTGGCGAAGCGGTTGCGCGCAGCCGAGTAGAGGCACAGGTCGACTAGACTGGAAACGATGCCGTACCTGATCCAGGAGGCTACCGCCAGCGCCCCCTC
>CAIMWE010000222.1 GCA_903845115.1 uncultured Acidobacteriota bacterium
CACCTCGACGAGGAGGTAGCGCGCCACGAGAGGGATCGCGCCCTCCCGCCGGCTCCACCGCTCGAGCGCGGCGGCCAGGTCGCGGGCCTTGCCGGGGGCTTCCCACGTCGTGGCGGCCGCGGGGCGGTCGAGCGCGGCGACGAGGGCGTCGAAGGCGGGGGCTCCCGGCGTCGCCGCAGCGAAGAGATCCACGCCCTTCGGACCGGCCAGCCGGATCTCGAGGCCCAGGGGGCCCGTCGCCAGCAAGAGAGGAAGCGCGCGCGCCACGGCCTGGAGGCTCCGCCGGGCCCGCTCGTCGGCGAGCGAGGCGGGAAGGCGGGCGAGAGCCGCCTCCACGGGGAGGGAGAGGTCGGCGCCCGCGCCGGGAGGAGTCACAGGATCATCCCCCTCGGATTCAGGTCGTCCTCGCCGTACCCGGGGGGGCGCCAGCCGATCGCCGGCGGGACGTCGTAGAGCCGCCCGGGGGCGAACCGGTTCCAGAAGTGACGCAGGCCGGGCGCCCAGGTCCGGACGACGGGAAGCCCGATGTCGGGCCGGGTGCAATCGGCCCAGAGCAGATCCAATCCCCGGTCCGAGAGCCGCGCCACCAGGTCCTCGAGGGCCTCTTGGAGGCTGGCGTACCGGGGAGAGCGGGCCGGTGCGATCAGTCCGGAGGGAGAGAGCCACGGCTCGCTCTCCGGCGTGACCTCGGCGAACCACGAGCGCTCTGCCGGGCCGGGGAGCTCCAGCGGCGTGCCCGGCGCCAGGGTCGTCAGAGGGGCCTGCATCTGGGCGAGCTCGGTCAGCGCGCGAACCACGGCGATCACCGGGTCGAGGTGGGCACCGAACCCGAGGAGCGGCGCCCGCGGAACCGGCTCGACCCCGACGGCCACGGCGACAGCCGCCGGGATGCCGAGATCGGTCGTGACGTCGAGCACCCAGACGTCGGTGCCCAGGGCGCGCTGCGGGGAGAGGGCCGCTTCGACCCGGGGGTCGTCCCACGCGGCGAGGTCGATGGCGGGCCGGCGGCACCGCGGAAGCCACCAGAGCGCCACCGAATCGCGTTCGACCAGCTCGAGCAGTCCCTGCAGGAGCGCCTCCTCGAGGGTGTTTCCGGCCGCCGCCCCGTTGGACGAGCCCTGCGGCTGGTCGGGGCCTTGCCTGGGCCAGGCGAACCAGACCAGTGACGAGAGCATCCAGCGGAGCGCGCCGGTGCGCAGATTGGCCACGGGACTCCAGTCGTGCTCCGCCCCGGGGTCGAACCGGGCGGGAACCCGGTGGAATCCCTTCGGGCCCGTGTCCTGCTCGAGGCCCAGCGCGGCGAGCTGCTCGGCCCTGTGAAGCTGCCGTTCGCTGAAGAGCTGGACGTCGTTGGGGTGGATGGCGCCCTCGAGGTCCGCCATCCGGCCCCGGCGGTACGGCTCGCCGCCACGAGCGCGAAGCGTGTCCCGCTCGAGCGCTTCCGCCAGCGCCCCCGTGCGCGCCGCGGTCAGCGTGAGCCCCTTGCCGCCCGAGGCCGACCGGAGCTTCGAGCGGAGCAGGACGAGGTCGCCCGCGGCGGCGACGTTGGCGCCGGCGCTGAAGGCGCGCAAAGCCGCGGCTCCGGTCGGCGAGACGTGCGGCACCAGCCCCACGACGTCGCCGACCAGGCGCGCGTGGCGCTCCCACGTCGCGTAGGGGTCCTCCACGCGGAAGGCGCCGTCTCCCCGGACGGCAGCCTCGACCGGGTGCGGACCGGCCCCGCCGGCGCCGGCGCGGGCCTCCTCGGATCCGGGGGGAGGCCCTTCGAGGTGGGACGCCGCCACCGACTTCCCGCCCGGGTCGCAGGCGGGGCAGGCCGCCACGGGAACGAGCTCGTGGTGCTCCACGCGGCCGGACCGCGGGTCGATCACGGCGAGGTGCCGCCGGTGGACCTCACGGGGGGGCCGGACTCCCGGGGAGCCGCCGAACGGCACGGCGCCCGAGAGCGCCCGGGCGACGGCGGCCACGACGCCAGCCGCCAGCAGGATGGCGGGCTCGTGCCGGACCGGCGACGCGGGTGGCAGCTCCCGTCCGACGCGCGCCGCCGCGACGAGCTCCATCGACCGCCGCACCCGCATCCGGTGCTCGAGGCAGGCCGGGCAGGACGCGTCGGCCTGGAGGAGCGGACTGACCAGCGGCCGGTCCCCGCGCAGCTGCACGGCGAGGAGGGGAGCGGCGAGGCCCTCCACCGACCGGCGGACCGCCAGCAGGTCGTCTATCACGACGGCGGTGAGGGCCGGCGGGGCCGAGCCGTCGTCGGGGCCGCCTTCGGGCTCGACGTCGACGTCGACGCCGGCGAGGCGCAGGGCGGCTGCCAGGCGGGCCGCGTCCTCCCCGAGATCGGGGGCAGCGCTCCCGGCGGCCGGCTCGGTCCTGTCGACGACGCGGACGGCGGGCCGGGCGGGTTCCGAGGAGGCGGCGACGACGTGGCCGGCGTCCCGCCAGCGGCGGATCGTTCGCCTGGCGTCCTCGGCCGGCATCCCGGCGGCCACGGCCCGCGCCACGACCTCGTCCATCGTGTGCCGGCCGTCGATCTGGAGGGCCAGCGGCCCGGCTCCCCGTCCGGCCAGGCGGACCGGTCCCGCCCCGCCGAACTGCCAGACCTCTTCGCCGTCCGGGGAGACGGCCACCGCCCTGTCGGGGCGCCACCTGATGGGAGCGCGTGGGTCCTGGGCGGCGCTCGAGGTCAACCTGCCAGCTCCTCCTCCGCCTCCTTGCGGGTGGAGAAAACCCGGAGGACCTGCTCGAGGCCGGCGATCTCGATGAGCTTCCCGATGGCCGGCTGCAGGGCGCAGAGCGCGAGGCGGCCGTCGACGGACTTGAGCCGCTTGGCGACCAGCATGAAGACCCGCAGTCCGATGCTGCTGACGTAGTCGAGCCCGGCCAGGTCGAGGACCAGACGGTGCTCGCCAGCGTCGATCAGCGCCAGGATCCTCTCCTCGGCCGCCTTGGAGCTGGAGACGTCCAGCCTCCCCTTGAGGGCCAGGGTGAGGACGCTGCCGTTCTCTTGCTCGACGAATTCCATTTCCGCTCCCTCGACCGAGAGGGTACCCCATGCGGAACACGCGAGCGAGAGCGGGCCCGGTCCCCTACATGATCTGGCGCTTGACCAGGTCCAGGAAGACCCCCTCCTGGTCCGCCAGCTCCCGGTAGGTCCCCTGCTGGACGATGCGCCCGCCCACGAGGACGTAGATGCGATCGGCGCCGATGATCGTGCTGAGGCGGTGGGCGATCGCGACCCGCGTCGCCTGGAGCTCCATGAGGCTCTGCGCGACGACGGCCTGAGTGCGGTTGTCCAGGGCGCTGGTCGCCTCGTCGAAGAGGAGGATGCGCGGGCGGGAGACGATCGCGCGGGCGATCATCATGCGCTGGCGCTGGCCGCCGGAGAGGGTGCCGCCCCCCTGCTGCAGGACGGTGTTCATCCCCATGGGCATCTGCTTGACGTCCTGGTCCAGCCCCGCCAGGCGCGCCGCCTCCCAGGCGTCGTCCTGGGTGAGGGGGAGCAGCCCGACGATGTTCGAGAAGAGCGATCCCGACCGGACGGTGGCCCCCTGGTTGACCACCCCGATCTTGCGCCGCAGCTTCTGCACGTCCAGGGTCTGCAGGTCGCGGCCGTCGAAGTAGACGGAGCCCGTCTCGGGCACGTCCAGGCCGAGCAGCATCCGCAGGAGGGTCGACTTGCCTGACCCGGAGGGGCCGACGACGGCGACGTACTCGCCGGGCTCGATCCGCAACGAGACGTCCGAGAGGACGGCCGGGCCGTCCGGCTGGTAGCGGAAGGTGACGTGGCTGACCTCGATCTCGCCCGTCACCTCGCCGGGGTCGGACTTGCTGAGGTCGACCTCGGGGCTGGCCTCGAGGATGGGCCGCGCGCGCTCCCACAGCGGCACCACGTTGAGGACCTGGATCACGGTGACGCCGGTGGCCAGCACCTGGACCAGGAACGAGCCGAACGCCGCGTTGAAGGCCACGAAATCGCCGGGGCTCATCCCGCCGGGCTGACCGGCCGCCGCGCCCGCCTTCTGGAGCGAGAGGACGGCGTAGAAGAGGACCATGGAGCCGAGCAGGGGGAAGACGGAATTGAAGGACTCCATGACGTTGCCGATCGCCCCGGTCCCGAAGGCCAGGCGCCTCTGCTCGGTGAACTGGGCCGCCCAGCGGGAGAAGGCGCGGCTCTCCGACCCCGTCACCCGGAGCTTGGCGATCCCGCCCAGCAACTGGAGCACGAGCCCGGAGATGCGCCCCTCCACGGTCGCCACCTGCCGCTGCAGGCGGACCTTGAGGTAACCGAGCCCGAGGGTGACGCCGAGCGCGACGAGGACGATCCCGGCGGCGAAGAGCGCGAGCTTGCCGGAGTAGTAGAAGAGCAGCGCGAAGCTGAACAGGGAGAACGTGCTGCTCATCAGCGACGTCAGGGTGGCCCCCGAGAGGAGGCGCCGCATCTGCTCGACGCCCTGGGCCCGCATGGCGAGGTCGCCGGAGGTGAACTGCCGGAAGAACCCGGACGGGAGCGTGAGGAGGCGGTCCCAGATCGCGGGCTGCAGCGTCGCGGCCATTCGCGTCTCGACGCGGAGCATGGCGAGCGCCTTGACCACCTCGAAGACGGCCGTCACCCCGGTGACCGTGAGAAGGATCAGCGCGAGCTGCACGAGGCTCGAGCGCTGCGCCTGGGGGATGACCTCCTGGACGAGAAGCCCCATGAAGAGCGGGGCGAGGATCCCCAGGAGGCCCCCGCCCGCACCCACGGCCAGGGGAAGCGCGAGCTCGCCCCTCGCCGCCTTCGCGGCGAAGGCGGCGACGTCCCGCGGGGTGAGGGGCCGGTCGGGTAGGGACCGGTAGAACGTGTGGGCCTGTGCCGAGAGCGTGGCGGCGACCGCCTGGTCGACCGGCGTTCTCTCCCCGGACGCCGGGTCCTGCACCACGTAGGCGATCGGCGAGACGGGGAGGATCGCAACGGGGGCGCCTCCCTTCTCGCGCTTTCCGAGGAAGGGTCCGCCGTCGCTCGTCCACCACGCGTCCCTCAGGGTGACGAGGCGGGCCCGAACGCGGGAGGTGCGGAGGATCTCCTCGAGCGGCTGCCGGCTCGGGTCGGTCTCGTCCGTCCGCGGCCTGGGCGGGGCCTTGATCGTGATCCCGAGGTGGCTCCCCACCAGGGCGGCCGCGGCGAGGAGCGCGTTCTCCGGGTCGAGCGGGGCCCGCGGGGCGGGGACGTCCGTGAGGACCCGGCCGATCTCCCTCAGGCTGCTCTCGTGTCCGGCGCGGTCCCGTGCCGCCTTCTCCACCATCCGGTTGTAGTCGTCGACCGCGTCCAGCCTGGAGTTGAAGAACTCGCAGCGCAGCACGCACGCGGCCAGCGCCTTCAGACCCGCGATGGCCCGGCCCGAGGTGAGCGCGGCCGCCGTGTCCACGGCGGCCAGCTCGACGTCCGCCACCGCCTGGAGCCAGGCCTCGAAGGCGAGCGGGAGGAGGAATCCCTCTCCGGCGGCCTCGGGGATCTCCTCCATGCCGAGGAAGAGCGCGCTCTCGCCCTGCTGGCGGACCCAGGCCACGCCCTTCCTGACGCGCAGGCGCTGCCCGGGCCGCAGGCGGGCCTCCTCCCCGGGCGAGACCTGCACGTCGGCGCGGGGCCTCGGGACCACGCTGCGAGCCGCCCCGGCGGACATCCCCGCCACCCACCGCTCGACGACGCCCGCGAGCGCGAGGGTCAGCGCCGGCTCCACGGCGGCCTCGGCGAGTCGGTCGAGCCGCAGCTTCCGGAGGCGGGTCCCCACGAGTCCCACCGCGAGCAGTCCCAGGCCCGGCCCCTCCCCGTCCAGGGCGAGCCCCAGCAGGAGGTCTCCCGCCTGGGCCGAGAAGAAGTGGCGGCGGGGACCGCGGGGCCGCCCCTCTTGCAGGGAGACGGAGAAGACCTCGACCTGCCCCTGCACCACCAGCCAGGCGGCGCCGGGATCGGCGAGCAGCAGCGGCGTGTTGCCCCCGACCTCCGTCTCGTCCCCCTCGGCGGCGAAGAGCCGGGCCAGCGGGTCCACGGCCTCCTCCTCAGTTCTCGATGAGCCTGGCATAGGCGCCTCCGCTGGCCATCAGCTGCTCGTGGGTTCCCCGTTCCACCACCTTGCCGCGGGAGAGGACGACGATCTCGTCGGCGTCGCGGATCGTGGAGAGCCGGTGGGCGACGATCAGGCAGCTGCACCCCCTTCGCCGCAGGTTGTCGTCGATCACCTTCTCCGTGGCCGCGTCCAGGGCCGAGGTGGCCTCGTCCAGCACGAGGATGCTCGGGTTCCAGACGAGGGCGCGGGCGATCTCCATCCGCTGCCGCTGGCCCCCGCTGTAGTTCCGGCCCCCTTCTGCGACCTGGCTCTGGTAGCCGTCCGCGCGCTGGACCACGTCGTCGTGCAGGGCCGCGTCGCGGCAGGAGCGGACCATGTCGAGGCCCGAGACGGTCTCGTCCCACAGCGTGAGGTTCTCGCGGACGGTTCCGCCGAAGAGGACGACGTCCTGGTCCACCAGGCCGATCGAGTTGTTGAGCACGGCCCGCGGGATCTCGGTCCGCTTCCGGCCGTCGAAGAGGATCTCGCCGGACCACGGCTCGTAGAGGCCGGAGACGAGCCTGGCCACCGTCGACTTGCCGCTGCCGGAGCCGCCGACGAGCGCCACGCGCTGCCCCGGCCTGATGGTCAGGTTGAGGCCGGAGAGGAGCGGCCGGTCCATCCGACTGTAGCCGAAGGTCACGTCGCGCAGCTCGACCGTCCCCTCCAGCTTGATCGTCCCGTCCTCGGCCTGGCCCTGTCTCTCGCTGGCGACGACCTGGGGATCGGGCTCGTACGACGCCACGTCGTCCAGGCGGGTGACGTCCCCCCGCATCTCCTGGAGCTGGCTGCCGAGATTCACGAGCTTCGTGATCGGGTCCATGAAGCTCAGCATCAGGCTCTGGAACGCGACCAGCTGGCCCACGCTCAGGTGGCCCTCCATCACCCGGAGCCCGCCGAGGGCGATCAACGCCACGTTGGCGAGCCCGGCGAGCAGGGGAGGCACCGCGTTGAGCCACGAGGTGAGAACGCCTAGCTTCTGCTCGGCGTTGAGCGACTTCGAGTAGTGGCCGGACCACTCCGCGAAGAACTCGGACTCCGTCCCCGTCGCCTTCAGGGTCTCCATCATCTGCGCGCCGCCCATGGAGATTCCCATCACCTGTCCGCGCGCGCGCTGCAGCCTGTGGCTCTCGTCCACCCGCTTCCGGCTGACCCACCGGAGCGCCACGATGTTGAGGGCGGCGAAGGCCAACCCGAGCGCCGTGAGAATTCCGTCGTGGGCGAGCATCACCGCCGCGTAGAAGACGATCGTGCAGCCGCTGATGGCCGTCGTGGCGAGCTGCCCGGAGAGCAGGTCGGCCACCTTGTCGTTGAGCTGCACGCGCGTGGAGAGCTCGCCTGGAAACCGCTGGTTGAAGAACTCGATCGGTAGCCGCAGCACGTGCCAGAAGAAGCGGGCGGAGGAGACCAGGGCGAGCTTCGTCTGCAATCGCAGCAGGTAGCGCTGCTGGAGGAAGGTGAGGAAGCCGCGGAGGAGCGCCGTGAGCCCCATCCCGATGAGCAGGGGCGCCAGCCATTCGACCCTCCCGGCGAGGAGAACGTCGTCCACGAAGATCTGGCTGAAGGCGGGGATGAGCAGCCCGGGCACGACCAGGAAGAGGCCCGTCACGATGGCGAAGGTGAGCGCCGTCTTCGAGCCCTCGAGCCGGGGCGCGAGCTGCGCGAGCAGCCCGGCCTTTCGGCCCCCCGGCTTGAATTCCGGGGTCTTCGCGAAGAGGAGCGTCACCCCGGTGTAGGCCTCGTCCAGCTCCTGCAGCGAGATCTCCCGAGGGCCCACGGCGGGGTCGTTGACGTAGGCCTTCCCGTTCCGGAACCCCTCCAGCACCAGGAAGTGGTTGAAGTTCCAGAACAGGATCGCCGGGACGGGGACGGAAGGGAGCTCCTCCAGCTCCTTCTTGAACCCGTTCGCCTCGAGCCCGAACGACCGGGCGGCCCTGACGATGTTGGCGGCCTTGCTGCCGTCGCGGGAGACCCCGCAGGCGATGCGGAGCCGCTCGAGCGGCTCGTGCAGCCCGTGGTGGCCGAGGACGATGGCCAGGGCCGCGGCGCCGCACTCCGTCGCCTCCATCTGGAGGACGGTGGGGCATTTCACCCGGTTGTTCGGAAGGGTCTTCGGGTCGAGGGCCAAGGGGTCAGAGCCCCGTCAGCTCTCGCAGCAGCGGGATCACCATGCTGATCGGCCGCCGCTCGCGCACGACCACGGTGGCCGTGATCATGGTGCCGCTCCCGAGCCGGATGGGCTTCCCCTTGCTCGACGACCACTTGTAGCCGCTGGCGGAGGCGGCGTCGGTGGAGAGGTCCGCGTAGGCCGCAAAAGGAGACCCGTCGCTGGACATCGAGCTGACGAGGGCCGCGTTGGGCAGGACCCGCAGCATCCCCTCGCGGGTGGCCGGGAACTCGGAGACGTGGCGGACCTTGCCGATCAGAAACCCGAACTCCTCCCGCTTGGCGGTGGTGGGCGAGATCTGGGCCTCCTGGCCGACCGCCACGTTCTTCCCCGAGCTGGCCGGCACGTAGATGAGAGCCTCCAGGGCCTCCCCGGCCCCCTCGGTCGCCTGCTGCAAGCTGACGAGTGGCACGCCCGCCGCCACCATCGAGCCGGGATTGACCTTCACCTCGATCACGCGCCCGGTGCCCGGGGCCCGGACCACGGTGGCGAGGTCGAGCTGTTTCCGGATGCCGGCGAGGGTGCGGCGCGCCTCCTCCAGCCGCATCCGGCTCTTGTCCAGGGCGTCCCTGTTCTCGGTCTGGAGGGAGAGGACCTTGACGTCCATCTGCTGCAGGTCGGTCCGCGACGCCCGCAGGTTGTCCTGCGCACCGAAAAACGCGTCCCGCGCCTGGAGGACCGAGGAGCGGGAGACGAGGCCCATCTTCTGGAACTCCTCCGCGATCCTCAGCTGCTCCTCGAGGGACTTCTCGCGCTCCGCCAGGAATCGCAGGGAGTCCTCGAGCTTCGAGCGCTGGAGGCGCAGGCCCTCGCTCCTCAGCCGGAGGTCCCGCGCCGTCGTCTCCGCCGTCTCCGCGTCCTGGCGCTCGTACTCCGCGACCACGGCCTGCGCGTCCTGCAGCCGGGTCACGAGGTCCGGCTGCGCGATGCGAACGAGCAGGTCGCCGGGCTTCACCTCGCGCCCTTCCACCACCGCGATCTCGGCTACCTGGCCGCCCGCGGGGGCGTGAACGTCGGCCACGCCGCCCCGCCGGAGGAGGATGCCCTGCGCGGTCACCTTCTCCGGGATGGAGCCCAGGATGCTCCACGCCGTGACGACGACGAGGAGGACGCCCACGGAGCCGAGCGCGAGCCAGGCGCGGGGAGGGGTGACCTCCATGACCATGTCGAGCTGCTCGGGTGAGGAGAGGCGCTCGAGCGAGACCTTACGGAAGAGCCGGGTTGCGTCTGTCAATCTTGGTCCTCCCGGACGGCCCTCGCCCTGCGTGCGCCCCCTCTGTCGGCGGCGCCCATCCACGGGACGAGTTTACGGGAAAGGGGATTGACCTTCCATGGAGACGATCCCGGAGAGAGGCCTTGCGACGAGGCTGGCGGCCGCTCCGCCGCCGGAGGGTCCGGGACCGCGAACGCTCTGGAAGCCACGCCGTCGCCAAGCTGCGCGTCTCGGCGGCCAAACGGCGCGCCTTCCAGGTCCAGCCCGGCGAGCTCATCGCCCACCGCCTCGGCACGATCATGAACGCGGTACGGGGGGGGCGGATCGTCCAGGAGGGGACGTACATCGAGCGGATGAAGCAGGAAGGGGTCTTCGCGGAGTTCGTCGAGCGGCACTCCTCGGCTCGATCCTAGGAGTATCGTGGTAGCATCCGCGGTCCTCCGTCCTTTGGGAGGAGCGCTGATGGAATTGAACCTTGAAGAGGCCTTCGACGGCCCGGTCGATCTTTCTCATCGTTTCGAGATCTCGGCGGAGCGGCTCGACAGGCCGGAGCTCCTTCAGATCGAGCCCGTCCTCTTCTCGGGGGTCCTGACGAAGGCCCCCCCGGGGTTCGTCCTGGACGGGGAGATCGAGATCCGGGGAGCGGCGATCTGCAGCCGTTGTCTCGCGCCGGTCCCGTTCGCCCGCAGCGGACCCGTCCACTGGACCTTCGCTCCGGCTCACCGGAGGGCCGCGGGCGAGGAGGACGAGGCCGAGCTCGCGGAAGGGGACCTGGATGTCGTCTGGTACGACGACCTGAGGGTTCCGTTCGAGCCGCTGATCGACGGGGAGGTCCAGCTCGAGATCCCGATGAAGCCGCTCTGCCGCCCCGATTGCCTGGGGCTCTGTCCCACCTGCGGCGCCGACCGAAACGCCGGCCCCTGCGATTGCCAGTCGAAATAGGAAAGCACTCCAGAAGTCCGAGGAGACCCGAAGATGCCGAATCCAAAGCACCGACACAGCAAGACCCGCCGCGACCTGCGGCGCGCCCACGACTTCCTGAAGCCCAAGCAGCTCTCGAAGTGCACCCACTGCGGCGCCGAGAAGATTCCCCACCGCGTCTGCCCCGCGTGCGGCCACTATCGCGGCCGCGAAGTGTCGGCCGGCGCCAACAAGGAGTAGCCCCGGGCGGAACGGAAAAACGGCGGAACGGAAGAACGGAAGAACGGAAGAACGACAGCCCGTGCCGATCGCGGTTGACGCCATGGGGGGAGACAACGCCCCCCGGGCGAACGTGGAAGGCGCCGTGGCCGCCGCCGTCGAGCTGGGCCTGGCGACCCTCCTGGTCGGTCGCCGGTCCGAGATCGAATCCGAGCTGAGGCGGGCCGCCTACAAGGGAGACCTCATCGACGTCGTCGACGCCGAGGAGGTCGTCCGTTTCGACGAGGAGTCGATCACCCCGATCCGGAAGAAGAAGAGGTCGTCCGTCCGCGTGGCCGCCGAGCTGGTCCGTGACGGGCGGGCCGGAGGGATGTTCACCGCGGGCCACACGGGCGCCGCGATGGTCTGTGCCAAGGTGATCATGGGCGTGGTCGAGGGAATCGACCGCCCCGCGCTCGCGGCCGTCCTCCCCGGGCTCAACCGCAAGCGCCTCCTCCTGGACGTCGGCGCGAACATCTCGTGCCGTCCCGAGCACTACCGGGAATTCGCCCTGATGGGGCACTTCTACGCCCAGGAGGTCCTCGGTATCCCACGGCCGAAGATCGGCCTGATGTCCGTGGGCGAGGAGGAAGGGAAGGGGACCAGCACGACCAAGGAGGTCTTCGGGCTCCTCCGATCCTCGGGCCTGAACTTCATCGGGAATTGCGAGGGGCGCGACGTCTACCAGGGCGAGGCCGACGTCCTGGTGACCGACGGGTTCACGGGGAACGTCATCCTGAAAGTCTCCGAGAGCCTCGCGCAGCTCGTCGAGGAGGCGCTCAAGCAGGAGATCACGAGGAGCCTCCAGGCTTCGATGGGGTTCCTCCTGTCGAAGGACGCCTTCCGCTCCTTCAAGAAGCGGCTCGACTACAGCGAATACGGCGGCGCGCCGCTCCTCGGCGTGAAGGGCTCCTGCCTGATCGGCCACGGCCGCTCCACCGCGAAGGCGGTCCGGAACGCCATCCGGGCGGCCGAGGACTTCTCCCGGAGAGGGATTCCGGAGAAGATCCAGACAAAGGCCAGGGAGTTCAAGCCGTTCGTGACCGCCTCCTGAACCCGGGGACCGGAGGCTCGGAGGAAAGATGTATCACGCTGCCATCGCCGGCACGGGGCGCGCGGTCCCGCCGACGATCCTGACGAACGCCGAGCTGGAGAAGATCGTCGACACCTCCGACGAGTGGATCCGGACTCGAACCGGGATCCGCGAGCGCCGGAAGGCGGGGGAGGGCGACGTCCTCTCCGACTACGCCGTCGAGGCCTCCCGCCAGGCGCTGGAGGCGGGCGGGCTGGTGCCGAAGGACCTCGACACCATCCTGGTCGCCACGGTGACCCCCGACCAGCCGATCCCGGCGATGGCCTGCCTCATCCAGAACAAGCTCGGGGCGAAGAAGGCGGCGGCCTGGGACCACAACGCCGGGTGCTCGGGATGGCTCTACGGGCTGCACGTTGCCGACGCGCTCATCCAGGCCGGCAAGGCGCACAACGTGCTGCTGATCGGCGCCGAGTTCCTGACGCGCCTGGCCGACTACACGGACCGGGCCACGTGCATCCTCTTCGGCGACGGCGCGGGAGCGACGCTCCTCAAGGCGACCAGGTCCGACCACGGGGTCCTCGCGACCACGATCCGGACCGACGGGGCCGGCGCCTCCTTCATCTGCATGCCGGGGGCGGGGTCGGTTTACCCGCCGAACCGGCCCGAGACCTACGAGCAGCGGCTCGGGTTCATCAAGATGATGGGCGGCGAGACCTTCAAGGTGGCCGTCCGGTCGATGACCGACGTCTGCAAGCAGGTCCTCGACGAGAGCGGCTTCGCCGCCTCCGACGTCACCTGGCTGCTCCCCCACCAGGCCAACGACCGGATCATCACCGCGGTCGGGGACCGGCTCGGGATCCCGTCCGAGCGCTGCATCGTCAACATCGAGCGGTACGGGAACACCAGCTCCGCGACGATCCCGATCGCGCTCGACGAATACGTCCGCGAGGGGAAGATCAAGAAGGGCGACCTCATCCTCTTCACGGCGTTCGGGGCCGGGCTGACCTGGGGCGCCGGCCTCGTGAGGTGGTAGTGCAATGATCGAGGGACCGGCCCGGCGCCCGGGCGTTGAAGCTCGCGCGGACCACGCGCTCGACGGGCGCCGGCCTCGTCCGCTGGCAGCATAGGAGGAGCCGCAGATGCCCACCCTCGCTTTCCTCTTCCCCGGGCAGGGCTCGCAGGTCCCTGGCATGGGAAGGGACCTCTCGGAGCGATTTCCGGAAGCCCGGCGCGTCTACGAGCGGGCCGATGCCGCCCTCCAGCCCTTCCACCTCTCCATCCAGAGAGTCTCCTTCGACGGCGAGGAGGACGAGCTCCGGCAGACGGCGGTGACCCAGCCGGCCATCCTCGTCCACTCGGTCGCCGTGTTCGAGGTGCTGAGGGCCCGGGGTTTCCGGCCGGCCGTCGCCGCGGGGCACTCCCTCGGCGAGTACTCCGCGCTCGTGGCGGCGGGTGCGCTCACGCTCGAGGAGGCGGTCGTCCTCGTCCGGCGGCGCGGCCTCTTCATGCAGCAGGCGGTCCCCGTCGGCGAGGGGGGAATGGCGGCCGTCATCGGGATGGCCGGGGCCGAGGTGGCCGAGGTGGCGCGGCTCGCGGCCGAGGAGGTCGGGGGGGTCTGCTCCGCCGCGAACTTCAACTCCCCCGAGCAGACCGTGATCGCCGGTGACGGCGGGTCGATCGCCAGGGCGAGCGAGATGCTGAAGGCGCGCGGCGCCAAGCGGGTGCTCCCGCTGCCGGTCTCCGCGCCGTTCCACTGCGCCCTGATGAAGCCGGCCGAGGAGAAGCTCGTCCCCTTCCTGGAGGCGACGACCTTCCGTCCCCTGGAGTTCCCCGTCGTCACGAACGTGGATGCCGCGGCCAACTCCGACCCCGCTGTCGCCCGCGAGTCCCTCCGGCGGCAGGTCTGCTCGCCCGTCCGGTGGGTGGAGACCGTCGAGGCCCTCGCGAAGGGTTCGTCCGGAGGCGTCGAGGTCGGTCCGGGGAGCGTCCTGACCGGCCTCGCCAGGCGGATCGCGAAGGAGTGGCCGGTGAAGAGCTCCTCCGACGCGCCGGGGCTGGAGAAGCTCCTCGCGGAGCTCGCAGCTGGCTGAGGGAACAGGGAGAAAGAGGAAGCCATGGCAGCGAACGTGTCTCTGGCCGGAAAGACGGCGCTCGTGACGGGCGGCTCACAGGGAATCGGCGCGGCGATCGCGAAGGGGCTCGCGGCGGCGGGCGCGCACGTGGCGGTGGCGGCGCGGAACGCCGGGAAGGCCCAGGGCGTCGCGGCGGAGATCGCCGCGGCCGGCGGGTCGGCCGAGGCCGTTTCCCTCGACGTCTCGGACCCGGCCTCCGTCACCGCGGCCTTCAAGGGGCTCGTCGAGCGCCAGGGCAAGATCGACGTGGTCGTCAACAACGCGGGAATCACCGAGGACGGCCTGATCCTGAGGATGTCCAAAGAGGCCTGGGACAAGGTCGTCGCCACCGACCTGACCGGCGTCTTCCTCGTCTCGCAGGAGGCGGTGAAGACGATGATGCGCAAGAAGGTCGCGGGCCGGATCGTGAACATCACGTCGGTGGTCGGCCTGATGGGAAACGCCGGACAGACGAACTACTCGGCCGCCAAGGCGGGCGTCCTCGGCTTCACCATGGCGCTGGCCCGGGAGGTGGGGAGCCGGGGGATCACCGTTAACGCGGTCGCCCCCGGCTACATCGAGACGGCCATGACCGACCGCCTCACCCCCGAGCAGCGGATGGCCCTCGTGGGCCAGATCGTCCTGGGCCGGCTCGGCACCCCGGAAGACGTCGCGGGGGCGGTCGTCTTCCTGGCTTCGGAGGCGGCCTCGTACGTGACCGGAACCTGTCTCAATGTGAGCGGGGGGCTCTTCATCGGCTAGATGAGCTAGGATCCGGTACCGCCCCTTGAAATAGGAGCGGGTCCAATGGAGAATGCGTCCGGTTTTTCTGGAACGTAACGGAGGGAATTCGAATGTCGAGTTCGGTCGAAGAAAAGGTCAAGAGCATCATCGTCGAGCAGCTGGGGGTCCAGGCCGAGGAAGTGAAGGCGGACGCGTCGTTCGTGGACGACCTCGGAGCGGACTCGCTCGACACGGTGGAACTCGTCATGGCCTTCGAGGAGGCGTTCGGCATCGAGATCCCGGACGAGGACGCCGAGAAGATCCAGAAGGTCAAGGACGCCGTCTCCTACATCGAGTCCCACGCCAAGCCGGCCTGATCCCCGTCCAGTCTTGAGCCACCAGGAGCCTCCCCGCGACGGCCGGGGCCGTCGGCGCGTGGTCGTCACCGGCATCGGGCTCCTGACGCCGCTCGGCCTCACGCGGGAGGCAAACTGGGAGGCGCTCCTGGCCGGGGGCTCCGGGATCGGTCCCATCACCCGGTTCGACGCCTCGGCGTACCCCTGCCGCATCGCGGGGGAGGTGAAGGGCTTCGACCCGGCGAACTTCTTCGAGAAGAAAGAGATCAAGAAGTTCGACACCTTCATCCACTACGCCGTGGCGGCAGGGAAGGAAGCGATCGCGGACTCGGGAGTCGTCGTCACTCCGGAGAACGCCGAGCGGGTGGGCGTCTGCGTCGGTTCGGGGATCGGGGGCCTCCCGCTCATCGAGGAGACCCACAAGCTACTCCTCGAGAAGGGACCCCGCCGGATCAGCCCCTTCTTCATCCCGGGGCTCATCGCGAACATGTCCTCGGGCCTCCTCTCGATCATGACGGGCGCCAAGGGCCCGAACACCGCCACTGTCACCGCGTGCGCCACCTCGGCCCACGCGATCGGCGACGCCACCAACCTCATCCGATACGGCGAGGCCGACGTCATGATCGCGGGCGGGAGCGAGTCGGTCGTCACCCCCCTGGCGATCGGCGGCTTCTCTGCGATGCGGGCCGTCTCCACCCGCAACGACGACCCCACCGCGGCGTCCCGTCCCTGGGACAGGGATCGGGATGGGTTCGTCCTCGGCGAGGGCGCCGGCATCGTCGTCCTCGAGGAGATGGGGCTCGCGATGGAGCGCGGTGCCACCATCTACGCGGAGGTGGCCGGCTACGGCCTCTCGAGCGACGCCCACCACATCTCCGCTCCGTCGGACGACGGTGACGGGCCGTTCCGGGTGATGAGGAACGCCCTGCGCGACGCGGGGATCGACCCCGCGGACGTCGGGTACGTCAACGCCCACGGGACCTCCACGCCGCACGGCGACCGGATCGAGACCATCGCCCTGAAGAGGCTCTTCGGCGACGGCGCTTCCCGGGTTCCGATCTCGTCGACGAAGTCGATGACCGGCCACCTCCTCGGCGCCGCGGGCGGCGCGGAAGCCGGCATCCTGGCACTCGCGATCCGCCGCGGCGCCATCCCGCCGACGATCAACTACCGGACGCCGGACCCGGACTGCGACCTCGACTACACGCCGAACGTCGCTCGCCAGGTCGACCTGCGAATCGGCCTCTCGAACTCGTTCGGGTTCGGTGGCACGAACGCCTGCCTGGTGATGCGGCGCGTGTGAGCCGGAAGGCCCTCCTCGCCTTCGTCGTCCTCCAGGCCGCGATCGGTTTCCTCCAGCACGGACCCGTCTTCCGGGAGCTCGCGTCTTTCGAGCCCGGCGCGCGCGCCGTCTCGACGGCCGTCACCTGGCCGGCGGGATCGTCCCTCCTCCTGGCCGCGGCGCTGGCCCTCCTCGCTTTTCTCTGGACCCCCGGCCGCCCCGGCGTGCGGGGGGTCGCCCGCGCGGGCCGGACGGCCGGCGCCGGGCTCGTCCAGATCGCCGCGCTCGGACTCGTCCACTACGCGGTCGGCCTCGCGACCGGCCGGCTCACGCCCTGGGTGACCGTCGGGTTCCTCGCCGTCTCGGCCCTCGGGGCCACCGCTCTCCGGCGGGCGCGCGGACAGGTCCCCCCTGCCGGACCCGTCGGGGCCGACGCTCTCCCGGGCGGCGGGTGGTCGGGTTGGGACGCGGTGAGCGGGGTCTTCCTCCTCACATCCCTGGTGGCCATGACCTACCCGTATGCGTTCGAGGACGCCCGCGTCATCTGGGGATGCCGGGCCTTCGCGCTCGATTCCTCCGGTTCCCTCGCCTCCCTGGGCGAGTGCTCCCACCGCAACTACCCGCCCCTCTTCTCGATCCTCCTCTGGATCTCCGCGAGGGACCCGCTCTTCCAGGGCCGGGTCCTGGCGTGGCTCTCCCTTACTTTCTTCGCTTTCTTTCTGCGCGACCGGCTCCGCCGGACGCTTCCGGGAGCAGCCGCCCCGGCGCTCCTCTTCTTCGTCTCGACCGTCCACGTCTGGCAGGGGGCGTCGATCGCCTACGCGAACGTCCCGCTGATGGTCTTCCTCTCGACCGGGATGCTCCTTGCGCTGGGCATCCCGGCGGAAGGGGGAGCCGGCCCTTCGAAGGAGAGCCAGGCGGGAGGGGCCCTCTGCCTGGCGGCGGCGGTCCTCCTGCGGCCCGACGGCGTCTACTACGTCGTCGTGATCGCGGTGGCCGTCCTCGCCGCCCGCCTCCTCTGGCGCGAGCGCTGGCCCCTCCTCGCGTTCGCGGCACCGGCCGTGGCCTCGCTCAGCTGGGCGCTCCGGCCCGATGCCCTCCGGCCGGCCTCGGCCATCCCCGGAGCCTTCGCCGGCTCCTTTCTCGGCGCGGTGACCGGGGAGTGGAGGAGCGTCGCTCCTTCGGCCGTCGAGGCGGCGGCCAGGACCCTCGAGGTCTTCCTGCACGCCTGGCAGGGACAGTGGCTTTCCCACAAGGGGCTGGGGCTCGCGATCTACCTCCTCGCGGGGGTCACGGCCGTCGCTGCGCGCCGGGGCCTCTTCAAGGGCCGCTCCGCCGGACTCGGTCCGGAGACCCGCCTGACGGGCCTCGTCACGCTGGGGGGGCTCCTGGCCGTGGTCGTCTGCTTCGCGGCGGTCCCCTTCGTCAGCGACCCGGTCGGCGCGGTGCAGCCCTTCGACGGGGACTACCTCGCCTGCTACCGGAACTTCGTGAGGGTGGGGCTGGGGCGGATGACGGTCCACCTGTACCCGGTGGCCTGTCTCTTTGCCATGGGTCTCCTTTCCGCCATGGACGGGGGTGGGGTCAGGGCTGCGTTTTGTGTATTTTCCCGAAAATACGCAAAACGCAGCCCTGACCCCCAGGCCCTGGCGGTCCTCCTCGTCGCGCTCGTCACCGGCGTCGCCTTCGCGCCCCACGCCGCGGGGTACTTCTTCCTCTTCGACGACTTCGCTCTCGTCTCCGTCGCCATGAAGAGCCCGCTCCGCGAGTTCTTCGTGACGGCCGTCGGCGGCTTCTTTCGTCCCGTGGCGCTCTGCCTCGTCTGGCTCGAGAGCCTCGCCTTCGGGTGGAGCCTCCCGTGGGGCTACGCGATGGTGTCGGCGGCCCTGCACGGTCTGAACTCGCTCTTCGTCTTCCTCCTCCTGAGGCGGCTGGGGCAGCGCCGCGAGCCGGCGCTCCTGGGGGCGGGGGTGTTCCTCCTGTCGCCGTGGGCCGGGGAGACCTTCTTCTGGGTCAGCGCTCAGTTCGACCTCTATTCCGTCCTGTTCTCGTTCGTGGCGCTCTGGCTCGCCTTTCGCGGCGTGGACGGCACGGGGCGGCCAGGTCCTCTCGTCGCTGCCGTCTTCGTCGCGGCCGTCGGGGCGTGCCTCTCCAAGGAGATGGCCGTCACCCTTCCGGGGCTCTTCCTCTTCCTCTGCGTCTGGCGGCGCGGGGTCGCGGGCCTCGGGAGGTGGCCGCTCGCCTTCGCCGGGTCGATGGCGGCCGCGTCCGCCGTCTCGCTCCTGCTTCGCTCCCGCACGATCGATCCGCTGGGCGGAGCGTACGGCAGCCTCCCGGCACTCTGGAGCCGCTCCGATCTCCTGGCCAACCTCTGGAGCCAAATGCGGTGCTTCGTCCTCCCGCCGGGCGGCCCTGCGGGAGCGTTCGACCTGGCCTGGGGGATTCCCCTCGTGCTCCTCGTCGCCGCCGCGGTCGTGTCGTCGCCGCGCGAGTCCCTCTCCGGCCTCGCGGCGCTGGGGATTTCCCTCGCGCCGGTCCTGTGGAGCGGGATGGAGCGAGGGAGCACCGCGGGCGGACGGTACCTCTACCTGCCGGGCTTCCTCGTGGCGGCCCTCGTCTCCCTCGGCTTCTCCGCCGTTCGCGGGGCGGACCGCGCGTCACTCTTCCGGAGACGCGCCGCGCCGTACCCGGCGGCCCTTCTGCTCGCCAGCGGCTTGGGCCTGCTCGTCGGTCAGCAGAGGCTCTGGAGCGAGGCGGTCCGTCTCTCGCGCACCTCGGTCGAGCAGGTTCGCCGCGAGATGGGGACAGGGGCTCTCCTCCACATCTGCAACCTCCCCTACGCGCTCCGCGAAGGCCCCTACGTCCTCAAGTCGTACGCGTTCAGGCTCTACCTCGGGGTCGACAGGCCGAAGGTCCGGTCGGAAGCCGTCACCATCCCCTACAACGGAGACGCGGCAATCTCACCCGCCAGCTTTCCCGATCCCTTCTCCGAGTACCCGGCGCCACCGGATCCCGCCGCCGAGAAGGAGATCCTCCTGGACCTCCGAGCCCGCTGACTCGATCCGTTCGAAAACCACAGAGTGGAGACCCTCAGCTGATCCCGGTGTGGTCGACAGCCCGCCGCAGCGGGACGAGCAGCTCGGGGTCCCAGCGACCGGCCCTCGTCTCCTCGGCGAGGATCTCCAGGGAGGCTCCGTGCGAGAACCCGCTCCGGTGGGCCCTGGGCGAGCGGAGGGAGTCCCAGGCGTCCGCGAGGGAGACGATCTGGACGAGGAGGGGGATCTCCGAGCGAACGAGGCCGTCGGGGAAGCCGGAGCCGTCGACCCTTTCGTGGTGTCGGTGGATGAAGGGGAGGACCGGCTCGAGCGACGGCACGCTCCGGAGCATCTCGTATCCGATCACGGGGTGGGACTGCATCTCGCTGAGCTCCTCGGGGCCGAGCGTCCCCGGGTTGTGGGCCACCTGGTCCGAGAGAGCGAGGAGACCGATGTCGTGAAGCAGCGCTCCCCGGTGCATCAGCGAGCAGGCCTCGGGGGAGAAGCCCAGGTCCGCTCCCATCGCAACCGAGAGCCGGGCCACCCGGTGTCCGTGGTCGACGGTGTACGGCTCGCGCCCCTCGAAAGCGGTGACGAGGGTGACCAGCAGCTTCTCGTAGCCGGAGACCTCGGCCTGCAGCCGGGCGTGCCGCTCCATGGTCCGCAGCTGCCGTTCGACGTTTCCGTCCTCGGACGGCCACGGGACGACCTCGTCGATGCCGGCCAGGCGGGCGGCCTCGGCAGCCACTTCGTCCCCGGCGGGAACCAGGGCCGCGAGCGGGATCGCCGCGCGCTCGGGGTTCGCGCGCCACTGCTCGGCCGTCGGGAGGAGGTCCATCCCCGAAAGGAGGTTCAGGACGACCATGTCGGGGGAGACGGTGGTGATCGACGGCGAGGCCTCGAGCCCCACGGCCATCCCCCGGAACGCGTCCCGCGCGAGCACGGCGGCCAGGGCCTCCCGTCGCCTCGGGTCGGGGTCCGGGTCCAGCAGGACGAAGAACGGTTTCATCGCCTCCCCCTTCCAGTCTTCCCGACGGGGGAGATCGTTCCGATCAGGGGGTAAGGTTGGCTGAAGCACGATTCGGGGTGTCGCAATCGCGGTGCCATGCGGAAAAGCCGTTTCGAGGCTCTATCCGGGGGTCCGACAGGTCCGAAGGTGTCTCACCGGTGTCTCGGGCGATGCTCCATGGAACAAATCTCTCGACCCCGCGGAGCGGCACTGGTCTTGCGTGACTATCAGCCGGAAACGGCAGGGCAGCGTGGAAACTGGCCTGACAGGCCAGAAACAGGGCTCTACCGTCGAAGTTCGTCCCAAGGAATGGTGCCCCGTCCCGATCGGGGTACGGCGCGTCCCACTTCGGGACGAAGGTCAGGCCAGGCGCACGAGTGGTTCTTCGGAGGGAAGCAGATGCACTGGACCGGCTACACGCAGCCCGGCAGCAGAGACGAGGAGAGATCCCAGGCCCTCGCAGAAGCGTTGCCGCGCGCCGTCCCTCTGGTCGACCGAAGACGGTTCGAGAACATCACCTTCGGTGAGCCGAGCTTCCGGGCCGAGCTCCTGGAGATGTTCTTCGCGGAGACCAAGCTCCAGATCGCCGCGCTGACCGACGCCATCTCTTCCGGCTCGCCCGATCTCGCGGGACGGGCAGCCCACTCGCTGAAGGGAGCCGCCGCGAACGTCGGCGCCGTCCAGATGAGCGAGCTGGCGGGGAAGCTGGAGGTCATCGTCAGATCGGGGGGGCTGGAATTCGCGACGCCCCTGCTGAAGGACCTCCAGGCCCTGGACGAAGAGACCCGCGCCGCGATGGAAGCGGCCTAGCGGGGAGTGGGGTCAGGGCTGTGTTTTGTGTAGAATTCGCGGATGGCCCGGCCTCTCCGGCTCGACTTCGAAGGTGCTCTCTGGCACGTGACCGCCCGGGGAAACGAGCGAAAGGAGATCGCGCGGGACGACGAGGACCGCGACACGTTCGTGCGGATTCTCGGAAGTGCCGTCAAGCGCTACGGTTGGACCCTCCACGGATGGGTGCTCATGCCCAACCACTATCACCTCGTCATGGAGACTCCTCGGCCGACGCTCTCGGCCGGAATGATGCAACTCGGGTCGGTCTACACGCAGGCCTTCAATAGAAGGTGGAAGCGTTCCGGGCACCTGTTCCAGGGGCGGTTCTTCTCCCTGCACGTCCAACGCGAGAGCCACCTGCTGGAGCTGCTTCGCTACACCGCGCTGAACCCGGTCCGGGCCGGTCTCGTGAAGGCGCCCGGCGCCTGGCGGTGGGCGAGCTACCGCGCGACCGCGGGGCTGGAGAAGCGACCGCCGTGGCTCGAGACGGAGTGGGTGCTGTCCCAGTTCCGGGGGCGGGAACGGGCCGAGTCCGCGTGGGCCCGCTTCGTCGACGACACGTCGGACTATTCGCCTTGGGCCCTCGTGCGCAACCAGGTGATCCTCGGTGAGGACGGCCTGGTCGATGAGCTTCGCGAGCGCATGGCAGAAGCCGGGACGATGGGCGGCGTCCCGTCCGCCCAGCGGCGCCTCGGCGAGGAGAGCCTGGACCACGCGGCCGAGCGGCTGTCCACCGCGTTGCGGCCGGCCGTCTTCGACCGCGAGTCGAAACGCGGGCGGGCGCTGGCCGCGCTTCACCTGAGGGACGCCTGCCTTGCCACCTACGCCGAGATCGGAAACTTGACGGGCCTGACGATGTGGGGCGCACGCTCGCTCGTCGATCGCGGCCGCGAGAGGAGCGAGGACGCCCCGGATGACCACCGGAGGCGCTCGAAGCGCGGCGCGTCGGCCGACAAATCCCCGGGAAAGAAACACAAAACACAGCCCTGACCCCGAGCCGGATCATCTCACTCCAGCTTCCTCGCCATCGCGGGGCTCAGCTTCTTCAACATCACGGCGTTGTACGAGCCGTTGGACATCGGCTTCACCGAGGGATCGTTTGTCGGGTTGTGGGTGGAGATGTCCGCCTCTACCAGCTGCTGAGCCGCGATCGCGAATCTCCGCGACGTGGCGGCCGGCGTTCCCTCCTTCACCGCCGGGTCGACGTCGGTCACGGTGATCGAGACCGTGCCGTCGCCGTTCAGGTAGATCCCGAACGTCCGGAGCTGCTGCGGGAAATCCCTGAGCGACGAGGTCTCCACCTCCCAGAAGCCTTTCTCCGGTGCGTTCACCGGGTCGGGGGAGAGGAACGCCTTCACCGTGCTCAGGTGCCGGTGCCCCGAAATCCACATCAGGAGGTTCGAATGGCCCTGCAGCTCGGCGACCAGCTCCGGCAGCGTCACGGCATTCGTCGGGTCGGTCCACCAGCCCATCTCGGACGCCGGCGCCGTCTCTTCGACGCCGATCGGCACGTGCGCGGCCACGATCATCAGCTGCCCCGCCGTGTCGCCGTCGAGTAGCTCCTTCTTCAGCCAGGCCCACCGCGGCTGGTCGAGGAACCCGTGCCCGTGGATGTCGGCCGAGCCGTCGTCGTCCCGCTGCGTGTCGTCCAGCACGATCACCTTCACCGGCACCCCCGCCTTCGGCACGAAGCTGTAGCAGGCGAAGCCGCTGTCGGCGCCTTCGGACGAGAAGCCGTGCCCGGCGGGACTCGAGGAGGTGTTGAAGAACTCCTTCATCCACTCCGTCCGCCGGAGCGAGCGCCGGTCCGGGTCGGCCACGACCTTCGGGGGGCTCTTGAAGTCCGCGGCGGGCCCGGCGCCCACGACGTCGCCAAAGGGCGTCGAGCCGTCGAGCGTCCCCATGTAGAAATCGCGGTCGACGATCGCCGCAGGGTTCCTCAGAACGTCCCCCGCCGCGAAGACGGTGTCGCTCACGTACGACTCCCGAAGGTCCGTCCGCAGGCCGTGGTCGAGTGGGACCGAGCCCATCCAGAAATGATCGTGGTTCCCGAGCGCCTGGTACCAGGGTATGGCCCGGTCGAGTCCTGCCGCCTTGAACGGCTTCTGGTATTCGACGGTGGCGGCCCCCACGTGTGCGCCAGAGCTTGGGCTGATCACCTTGCCGTCCAGGACGTCGATGTACCAGCGCAGCTCGTTGTACTGGGTGCTGTTGCAAGTGTCGCCCAGCGAGATCCCGAAGTCGAACGGCGACTGCTTGTGCAGGGCGTTGACCGTCTGGACGGCCGCGTCCAGGACGTGCGTGGAATAGAGCATCACCCCCGAGTGAAGCGACAGGCCGACGGGGAGCTTGGGATAGAGGCGCTGAAGGTAGATCAGCTGATTCGGCGATTCCTTGTCCGTCACGTGGATGTCGGAAATCGTGAAGAACGTCAGCAGCGGCTTGCCCTTGGTGGAGGCGGAGGCGTCGTAGGCCGCGGGCATCAGGTCGGTGCGCGTCACGGCCTTCAGCGGAGGCCCGAACGACCATGTACCGTAGGCGTGCTGCTCGTACTCCGAGATCTCCCCCACGCCGATCTTCGTCGAAGGCGTCGGCCCGGGAACGACGGTCCTCCGGAGCGTCGTGAGGACCTCGGGAGCGATCGGGTAGTCCGCGGGCGGGCCTTGTTGCGCAGAGGGGGCCGACGAGCAGCCCGCCAGGGTGAAGGTCATCATTCCCGCCAAGACGCTCGGGGAGAAAGACCGGAATGTCCGGGATGCGATCACGGAGGCGCCTCCTTCACTCCCGCACGGCAGCGGGAGTCCAGGAATATGCCTGCACACCAGGGGCCAGCGGCCTCGAGCCACGGTACCACCTCGTCGATGCCGGCCAGCCGCGCCGCCTCCGCCACTAGCTCGTCCCCCGCCGGGACCAGGGCCGCCAGCGTGTCCCGCCGCTTCGGATCGGGGTCCGGATCCAGACGGACGAAGAGGGGCTTCACCAGGGCCTCCGTCCTGCGTTGCAGGAGTGCGGCTGGGGCCGGTCGGGTGAGCGGTTGGCCACACGACCAGGCAAGCACAACCCCGGCGCATCCCCCGGGCAGCCGTCCACGAAGGATTAGATGGATCTGGCCGGCCAAGCGCGTTTCGCCGCCGTTCTCCGCGACGTTCATGGAACAAGCCGCGAATTCCCGAATCGCTCCCGCCGCGTGTCCCGTCCTGAAGCCCACCGTGCTTCGATTCGGTCCGGCTTTCCGGATGAAGGCGGCCCGGGAATGGGCCCTGGCGCGATGAGGTCACCCGTCATGCGCGGATCTTCCCCGGGGCCGCCTGAGCGCCGGAGCGAAAAATACACAAAACGCAGCCCTGACCCCAGTCCATCTGCGGCTATCGTCCCATAATCCCCCGAGGGAGGACTGCGATGGGTGCTCCGAAGGCCGCCGTCCCGTTCGTTTCGTTGCTCGCCGCCTCGTTCGTCCTGGCCGCCAGCGTGCTGGCCCAGCCGGGCCCGCCAGCGGAATCGGGGTCGTTCCGGGCGCCCGACCTGGTGGAGCTGATCTCCCTCGATCCGACGATCCGCCTCGACGTCCGGTACGCGACGCCGGACAACTTCGTGAAGCGCGCGGTCTACGCGGAGGCGCGCGCCTTCCTGCAGCGGCCCGCGGCCGAGGCCCTCGCCCGTGTGCATCGGGAGCTGGGGAAGAAGGGCTACGGCATCGTCGTGTTCGACGGCTACCGGCCCTGGAGCGTGACGAAGGTCTTCTGGGACCTGACGCCGGAATCTGACAAGGACTTCGTGGCCGACCCGAAGACCGGCTCGCGCCACAACCGGGGCTGCGCCGTGGACGTCTCGCTGTTCGAGCTCTCGACCGGGAAGGTCGTGGAGATGCCGAGCGCCTACGACGAGCCGACCGCCCGGTCATACCCGACGTTCGAGGGGGGCGAGAAGGCTGCCCGCGAGCGGCGCGACGTGCTGCGGAAGGCGATGGAGAAGGAGAGCTTCTTCGTCCTGCCGTGGGAGTGGTGGCACTTCGACTACAAGGACTGGGCGTCGTACCCGATCCAGAACGTCGCGTTCTCCGAGATCCCGAGGGTTGACGCCTCCCGCGTGGCGTACCTGCCGCAGACGCTGGACCTGGCCTCCGCGAGGATCGTGGACCTGACGTACGCGTTCGACGAGCGGACGATCTACTGGCCGAACGCGAAGACGTCGTTCGTGAAGCAGCGTGACTTCTACGGAAAGACGGAAGGGGGCTGGTTCTACTCGTCGAACACGATCTGCACGCCGGAGCACGGCGGGACGCACTTCGACGCGCCGATCCACTTCTCGGAAGGGAAGGAGTCGACGGCCGACGTGCCGGTCGGTCAGCTGATCGGCGCCGCGGTGGTGATCGACGTGACGGCGCAGGCGGCGAAGGACCGAGATTACCGCCTGACCGCGGACGACGTGAAAGCGTGGGAGGCGCGGAACGGGCGGATCCCGAAGGGGGCGATCGTCCTCCTGAGGACCGGCTGGGGGAGCCGCTACCCGGACCGAAAGAGCTACCTGGGCGACGACACGCCGGGGAAGACGACCGACCTCCACTTTCCGTCGTTCGGGAAGGAGGCGGCGATTCTCCTGATCCGCGAGCGCCGCGCGGGGGTGATCGGCGTGGACACGGCGTCGATCGATCACGGGCCGTCGGCCGACTTCGTCGTCCACCAGATCGCCGGGGCCGCGAGCGTGGCGGGGCTGGAGAACGTGGCCCGCCTGGAGGAGCTGCCCGAGACCGGCGCCTTCGTGGTGGCTCTGCCGATGAAGATCGCGGGCGGCTCCGGCGGCCCGCTCCGGGTGGTGGCGCTGATCCCGCGGTAGGGGAGATCAGTCCAGGGTGAAGCGGGGGCCGGTGGGCGGCGGGACGGCGCGAAGCTGCTCCTGGGTCCAGCGGAACTGCTTCAGGAAGCGCGCGTACTCCGGGAGGGTCATCGGGCCGGGACGGTTGCGCTCGAGGGCGGCGCTGGTTTCGGGGGAAGCCCGGAAGGCGACTTCGAGGTCCAGCGGCTCAGGCGTCGGGCTTGAGGCGATGGAAGAGTTCGAGGAGGCCGGTCCGCTCGAAGGCTTCACGAACGGCATTCTCGTCGATTCCTGGGAGAGAGAGAAGGAGGCGCAGATCTTCGCCATCGCGAAAGACGCGCATCGGCTGGTTCTTGACGGCCTTGAGCTTCATCGCGACGAGATGCTCGGGCGCGGGGACGAGGCACGGCTCGGAGTCCGGCCCGGCCAGGGTCTTCGCCGCAAGGAAAAGGCGCTCGCGTGTGGATCCTTCGACCCAGATGATGTCGAGCCGACCCAGGTCCGGATCCCGGTGACTGAGGTTGGTGAAACCTTCGCAGTCGAAGTCTGTCGCGAAGCCGGCGTCAGCCAGGCGGGCACCGACGGCAGCGCGGGCGCTCTCGTCCACGACGAGATCCAGGTCGACCGTCGTCCTGGTCGAGCCCCAGGCCGCCATCGCGAAGCCGCCCGCCAGCATCCAGCCGGCGCCGGATTCGGTCAGAAGCGGCCGGAGGAGCGTCATCAGCCTGGCGGCGTCCATGTGGCGGCAATCATGGCACGGCCCCGCGGGGCCCCCGCGGGGTCAGGGCTGTGTTTTGTGCAAAATTCTGCGGGGCAGAATAAAACACAAAACACAGCCCTGACCCCAGCCCCCGACCCTATGTAGCCGCATGATGCTACAATGCTCGTGATGAAGGTCGTCGGTATCCGGGAGCTGAAGGACAGGCTGAGCGAGTTCGTGCGGATCGCCAAGGGGGGCGAGTCGGTACTGGTGACGGACCGGGGCGAGGTCGTGGCCGAGCTGCGGGCGGTGACCGGGACGCTGCCGGCGGAAGTGCTGGACCCCGACCGCGAGGCGCTGCGGAGGCGCGGAGGCGTGCGAATCGGGGGGAAGCACGACCCGAGCCTGTACGTGCTCAGGGAACCGGTGGCCGAGGACGGCTATTCGCTGAAGATCCTCGACGAGATGAGGGGGGACCGGTGAGGGTCTACGCAGAGTCGAGCGCGATTCTCGCCTGGCTGCTGGGAGAGAGAGGTGCGCACGGGGTGGTCGAGGAGCTGGCGAGAGCTTCCCTGGTGGCGGCTTCCGAACTGACCTTCATCGAAGTAGAGCGCGGCCTCCACCGGGCGACGAGGGACGGCAGGTTGAACGAGGCGGAGCGAGCCGACGCCACGGCGCTCCTGCGCCAGGCGGGGGAAACATGGTCGGTCCTGGAAATCGGTGACGAGATCGCGGCCCGCGCGAAGCGGCCGTTCCCGCAGGAACCCGTCCGGACGCTCGACGCGATCCACCTGGCATCGGCCCTCGCAGCCCGAGAGGGCGTGGGCCCCCTGGCGGTCCTGTCGCTGGACGACAGGATCCGCCGATCGGCCCGCGAGCTGGGCTTCGACGTCGTCCCCCCGCTGGGGGACATGGTTCACGAAGTGCCGTAATGGGCCGGGAAACCGCCAGGCCGGCGTTCAGTTTCTGGTTGCGGACGAGTTCGCAGGCTGGGCGGATCCCGCCGCCTTCGACTCGTCCTTCTTCGGGTCTTCCTTCCTCGGCTCGGCCGGAGGGTCGGGCGGCAGCGGCTTCCTGGGGAGCATCTGGTCGCGCTGGGCCGCGTGCCAGGCGAAGGAGGCCATGACGGCCGATGCCTGCATCAGGTCGCCCTTGGGCACCCGCTCGTAGACGTCCATGTTGGAGTGGTGGGTCCGCGTCATGTAGTCCAGGTCGTCCTGGATGAACTGGAAGCCGGGGAGCCCGACGCCGTCGAAGCTCTGGTGGTCGGTGCCGCCGGTCCGCTTCATCGTGACCGTCGTGGCGCCCGTGTCCCGGAACGGAGCGAGCCACGCCTCGAAGATGGGGACGACCTCGGCGTTCTCCTGCGTGAAGATGCCGCGGATCTTCCCGCCGCCATTGTCGAGGTTGAAGTAGGCCGCCAGCTTCACGTAGGCTGGCTTGAAGGTGAGCGGGCCGGTGGGGCGGCGCATGAAGGCCGGGACGTCGTCTTTCGGGGGCTCCTTCGGCTCCGGCCGCGACGCCAGGTAGGTGGAGACGTAGGCGATCGAGCCCAGGTACCCCTGCTCCTCGCCGGCCCAGAGGGCGAAGCGGATGGTGCGGCGGGGCTTCAGGCCCGACGCCTTCAGGACGCGCGCCGCCTCCAGGACGGCCGCGCACCCGGCGGCGTTGTCGGTGGCGCCGGTCCCGGCGTGCCAGGAATCGAGGTGGGCGCCCAGGAGGACGACCTCGTCCTTCCGGTCGGTGCCGGGGATCTCGGCGACGACGTTGGCCGCCGCGAGCGGGTCGGCGTCGGTGAACTTCGCCCTGACGTCGATCTCCAGCTCCACCGGGACCTTCCGCGTCAGGAGCCGGACGATGCGGCCGTACGACTCGGCGCCGAGGACGAGCGAGACCGGCGGCAGCGGGTCGTCCTGCTTCCACCCTCCGTCGCCCTGGACGAAGACGGTGCCGTCGTCCCCCTTGGAGGCGTCGACCCAGGCGAGGGCTTTCTCGGCGATGAGGAAGGCGGCGATCTTCTTCCCGAACTGGCGCTGCCTCAGCGCCTTCTCGCGCTCGGCCGGGGAAAAGCGGCCGCGGCCGCCCGGCTCGACCCGGACGACCTCGTCCAGCTCGTCCTTCGTCAGGCGCGTGGCGTCGGCCTTGACGCGGGGGGCCACCTCGGGGGTCTCGGCCGTCAGGACGATCTTCCCCTCCAGCTTCCCCTTCCAGGCCGCGAGGTCCTCCTCCTTCTCCAGCTTCGCGTAGACGGCCTGCGCCCTCTTCGGGCCGTCGGTTCCCGGAGTCCAGGCCTTCGGGTAGGCCTCGATGGGCGTCGTGTCCGGAGCCACCATGTGGACGGCGACGCGCTCGAGGACCCACCCGCGGCCGAAGGGGACCGGCTCGATCCGGACGTTTGCAAGGCCCATCGACTCGAACTGCTTCTTGGCCCACTCGGCCGCCCGGCGGTGGTTCGGGGAGCCGGTCAGGCGGGGGCCGATCTCGTCGGCCAGGTTCGACAGCGTCTCCTGCGCCTTCGACCGGTTGAAGGACTCGTCCCGGATCCGGGTGACGGCGGCGAGGTCGGCCTTCTCGGGCCGGTCGTCGTCGGCGGCCAGGAAGCCGGCCGGCAAGGCGGCCAAGAGAAGCGAGACGGGAAGCAGGGCGGCCGCGAGAACGGGTCGGCGCATGGGGGATCTCCTTCGGGTTCGAGCCGTCGGATTCCGTCCGGCCCGGGGCGGCGATTATGCCCATCTATGATGCTCCCGTGCGCCATCCGCTTTCGGGCCACGTCGTCGTCGTCACCGGGGCGTCGCAGGGGATCGGGAAGGCGATCTGCCTGGAGCTGGCGCCCCGGAGTCCCAGGCTCGTCCTGGCGGCCCGCGACGAGGGGGCGCTCGAAAGAGTCGCGGGAGAGTGCCGCGAGCGGGGAGCCGAGGCGCTCGTCGTCCCGACCGACGTCACGTCCGAGGAAGCTTGCCGGCGACTGATCGAACGGACGGTCGAGAGGTTCGGCGGAATCGACGTGCTGGTGGCCAACGCCGGGATGTCGATGTGGTCGCGCCTGGACGAGGTGACGGACCTTGGAATGTACGAACGGCTCTTTCGCCTGAACGTCCTGGGGTGCGTCTACCCGGTGTACTTCGCGCTCTCTCACCTGAAGCGGTCGAAGGGGCGGATCGTCGGCGTCTCGAGCGTCGCGGGGATGAACGGAGTCCCGACGCGGACCGGGTACTCCGCCACGAAGCACGCGCTCTTCGGCTTCTTCGACTCGCTCCGGATCGAGCTGAAGGGCGACGGCGTCTCGGTGACCGTGGCCGCCCCCGATTTCGTCCTCTCGGAGATTCATCGGCGGGCGGCGGGCCCCGACGGCCGGCCGCTCGGCGAGAGCCCGATGCAGGAGGGGAAGATCATGTCGGCGGAAGAGTGCGCGCGGAGGATCGTCCGCGCGGCGGCCAGGCGCGACCGGCTCTGGATCGGCTCGCTGAGAGGAAGGGTGGGCCGCTTCGTGAAGCTCCTGGCGCCCGGCGTCGTGGACGCGATCGCCGCGAAGGCCATCAGGGAGCGGCGGTAGGGAAGATGGCGGAGTCCGACGCCAGGCCCGGCAGCGGCTGGATCCGGAGCGGGCCGTGGGTCGTGGCCGCGATCCTGGGGGCCGCCGCCGCCCTCGCGACGATCCCGTACGCGCCGAGATGGTGGCTCGAGGTCGTCCTGCCGTGGCTCCGCCCTCACGTCACCCTCTGGTTCGTGGCCACGGGAGCGGTGATCCTCGGGGGGCTCCTGGCGTGGGCGTGGAAGGCCGGACCCGTCCGGCGGCGGTCCGCCCTGGGAGCGCTGGCGGCGCTGATGCTCGTCTACGTGCTGATCCTCCTCGTGATGTACCGGGGAGAGCCTCCCGCGAAGAAGTGGCACATCGTCCAGTACGGGCTGCTGGCCGGCGTGACGTTCAACGCCGTGCGCGTCGACTTCCGCCGTTGGCGGGGACTGGTCCTCGGCGCCGCCTTCCTCGTGTTGATCGGAACCGCCGACGAGGTGAGCCAGAAGTTCGTCCCGATGCGGACCTTCCGCTGGCTGGACCTCTTCGGAAACTACCTCGGGTCGCTGCTCGGGCTCTGCGGCTGGCTCGCGGCCTCTCCCTGGAGCCCGTGGCGGAAGCGTTGAGACCCGGCCTCCTGGCGGCGGCGATCCTGGCGGTGGGCTGTGCCACCGCCCCGAGAGCCGCCGGGCCGCCCCCGAACATCCTGCTGGTCACCGCCGACTCGCTGCGGGCGGACGCCGTCGACTTCTCGCCGGGCGGGACGACTCCCGCGCTCGCCGCCCTGGCCGCCCGGGGCATCCGCTTCGAACGGGCCTACACGGTGACCCCCTGGACGGCGCCGTCTCTCGTCTCGATCTTCACCGGGCTCTATCCGCCCACGCACGGCGTCGTGAACCGGGACGACACGACGCCGAAGACGCTGCCGACGCTGCCGCGCCTCCTCGGGGCGAAGGGCTACACGCTCGCGAACTTCGGGTTCTTTTCGGCCGTCTCGTACTACAGGAATCTCGGGCTCCCGGAGCAGGCGATCGCGGGGGCCGAGGTCGTCGGTTCGCGGGCGCTCGCGGAATGGCTGGCCGGGGCGAAGGAGCCGTTCTTCGCCTGGATCCACTACACGGAACCCCACATGCCTTACGGGGCGAGCGGATACCAGGCGGCGGAGGTGCAGGTCAAGGGGTCGACGGGGCTGGAGCGAGCCCAGGTCTCCGCGACGCTTCCCCTCGGCGCCGGCACCTCGTTCGCCCCCGGGGACCGCGAGAAGCTCATGACGCTGTACAGGGCCGACGTCTCGCGAATGGACGTGGAGATCGGAACGGTGCTCGCGGCGATGGAGAGGCGCGGGCTCTCCTCGCGGACGATCGTCGTCGTCACGGCGGACCACGGCGAGGAGCTGCTCGAGCACGGGTGGGTGGGGCACGCGTCGACGTCCGGCGAGGCGAAGCTGGTGGACGAGGTCCTCCGGATTCCCCTCGTCCTCGCCGGTCCCGGAGTGCCGGCCGGGCGGGTCTCGCGAGCCCTGGCGCAGAACGTCGACGTGATGCCGACGCTTCTCGGCCTGGCGGGCCTTCCGCTGCCGAAGGGCCTGCAGGGGGTCTCGCTCCTCCCGGCGATGGAAGGCCGGTCGCCGCGCCGGCTCGTCTTCTTCGACTCGACGCCGGGCGGGCACCTGACCCCCGAAACGCGAAAACGGGAACGCGTGGATGGGGTGGGAGACGGGGAGCGGCTGCACGTCGAGAGGGTCGGAGGCCCGCGGCAGGAATTCGACAGCACCGCGCCGGCGCTGGCGGAGAGCCTCTCGAGCTGGCAGCGCGCCCAGGGCGGGGCCCGGGTCAAGGTCCTCTCGAGGTACGGTGGCGCGACCCGGCCCGACCCGAAGGAGGTCGAGGGCTGGGCCGAAACGCTGGACCTGAAGCTTCCCGCTCCGGCCGCCGCGCTCTCGTTCCAGGGGTCGGGCGCCACGATCCGGCTCGAGTGGGAGGGCCCACGCCGGGAGGAGCCGTCCTACTGGGTGGAGTACCGGATCGGCTCGGGCCTCCTCGCGGCGGCCGGGGCTTTCGGCGTGGAGGATCCCTGGATCGGCTTCGGACCGTTCCCGGTCGCCTTCTGGAACGACCTGTCGAGCTACAGCCCGTTCCGGTTCCGCATCCTCGACCCGGAGGGGAAACGCCGCTCCGCATGGAGGAGCTTCACCGTGGAGAAGGCGGGCCCGTGACGCGGGGGGGCACGGCGCTGGCGGTGGCGGCGACTCTCCTTCTGGCCTCGTCCCTCGTCCAGGCCGGCGCCCCGAGCGACGTCGTCGACGAGATACTCGCGAGGGGCGGGATGTCGAGGGCGGACCTCGGGGCCGGGGCGGCCGCGGTGCCGTCAGCCCGGGCGCTTTTCGCCCTCCCCTTTCTCGACGACCTGCGCCGCCGGCCGCTCGACGTGCCGGGCCGGGCGAGCGGCTTTCTCGAGGCCGCCCGGCGGGACGGTCCCGACGCCGCGGCCCTCTTTCACGCCGTCGCCGTCGTCCCCCGGTTCCCGTCGGCCAGAATGGCCCCGGACCATTCCCGCGGACGGTCCCCCTGCCTTCCGCTGGGGAAGCTCCCGAAGGCGCTTCGCGCGCCGGTCTCGAGGCTCGTCGAGGAGCTGACCCTTGCCGACGAGGAGGTCCGGAGGGCCTGGCGCGGCGTGAAGCCCCTGGCCGCCGCCGCGGCGGCCGGCCGGACGAGCCTGACCGACCTCCTCTCCGAGCCCGAGGCGCCTCTGGCGGAGGTCGAGGAGGCCACAAGGTCCATCGACGGGCTCGCGATGGCCCGGGCGGGGGAGATCGTGATCGCGGCCGTCGAGCGCGCCGCCCGGGAGCTCCGCGACGCGGCCTGCGGGCTGGACCCGGAGGTTCTCGGCTCGCTTCGCTGGGACGTGGAGACCCCGCTCGGGCGAATCCGCGTGGCCGGGACCGGGAGCGACCGCCACGCTGTCCTGAAGGGAAAGAAACCGTTCCTGCTCCTGGTCGACCTGGGCGGCGACGACGTCTACGTGGGGAGCCACGCCGTGGGCCGGTGGCCCGACCAGCCGGTCAGCGTCGTCCTGGACCTTTCGGGAAACGACCTCTACGACGCCGGGCCGGGCGAGCCCTCCCAGGGGAGCGGGCTCGGGGGAGTGGGCGTTCTCTGGGACGCGGCGGGCGACGACCGGTACCGGGCCGTCGAACGTTCGCAAGGCTACGCGCACTTCGGCGTGGGGATCCTGGTGGACGAAGGGGGCCGCGACGAGTACCGGCTCGGAGCGGCGGGCCAGGGGGCGGCGTTCTTCGGCGGGGCGATGCTCCTCGATCGCGCCGGCGACGATCGGTACGAGGTCCTTCACGACGGGCAGGGCTACGGCGGGCCGGGAGGGTGCGGCGCGCTCGTCGATCTCGAGGGGAACGACGTCTACGAGGCGGTCCGGGATCCGTCGAGGGCGGGCCGCCCCGATCCCCGGGCGGACGGGAAGGCTGCGACGTCCAACGCCCAGGGGGCCGGCGTCGGGCGGCGCGTCGACCCGGTGGAGCGATCGTGGGCCGGCGGCCTCGGCCTCCTCGTGGACGTGAGGGGGAACGACCGGTACACCGGCGGCACTTTCTGCCAGGGGGCCGGGTACTGGTTCGGCGCCGGCTTCCTCGTGGACGGAGCGGGCGACGACGTCTACGAGGCGGTCTGGTACGCGCAGGGCTCGGCGGCGCACTTCGCCGTAGGAGCGCTGCTCGACGCCTCCGGGGACGACCGGTATTCCCTGGTGGGGACCGGGGGCGCGGGAATGGGATTCGGCTGGGACTTCGCCGTGGGGGTCCTGTGCGACCTCGAAGGGAACGACCGCTACACGGCTGTCCGGATGGCGCTCGGCGCCGCCATGAAGCGCTCGGTGGGCCTCTTCCTGGACGCGGCGGGCAACGACACGTACTCGTGTGCCGAGACCTCCCAGTGCCTCGGCTTCGCCGACGACGACCCGGCCTGGGCGATCCGAGATCCCGACCAGCCGCGCTGGCACGAAGGCTCGCAGGCCGGGCTCTTCCTCGACCTGGGAGGGACCGACCGCTACCCGGATGGCCGCGGGGCCGACGATTCGGCTTGGGGGAGCTTCGAGGCGGGCCGCGCCCTCGCCGCGCCGCGGAACCTGGCCGGCGGCTTCGACGGCCAGCGGAGCCTCCCGGAGGAGATCTGCCGGCCGGGCCGTTAGCTCAGAACCGGACGCCGCCCCCGAGCCTCCACATCGTCTCGCTCGAGAAGTTCGAGTACGGGTCGTAGGCGAGCCGGAGGAAGGTGCGCGCCCAGTCCCACGTGGCGGTCGCGCCGAGAGCGCGGACGAACTCCCCCTCGTCGGTGTGGCCGGACTTGTAGACCACGTCGACGGTCAGCCGGTGCTCGTGGTCGAGGTAGCGGCGAACGACGAGGTGGGTGTTTTGCTGGCCCGTGTGGAGGCGGACGTCGAAGATGGAGTAGGCGTTCAGGAGGGTCCGGCGGTCGACGTGCCACCCCGCCCCGAGCTGAAGGGCCTCGTTCGGGTCGAAGGTGAGGTTGTTGTAGTCCTTCAGGTTCGTCCTCGACGCGCCCGCGATCAGGTAGACGGTCTGGCCCGCTTCCGCGTAGAGCTGACCTGCCACGAGACCGTTCGTCGCGAGAGCCAGGGTCGGGGTGAAGCGGATCGCCTCGGACCTGTAGACCCACTCGCCGCCGATCCGGCCGACGCCGCCCCCCCCCTCGATCGCGTAGCCGCCGAGCCAGAAGTTGAAGTCGCCGCTTGCGCCCCTCAGGTTCAGGTCGGCGCTCCATTCGCTCGGTGTCCGGTACAGGCCCAGGGTCGCCTTCCAGCTCTGGGTGTAGCCGTACGACGGGGTCTCCTCCGGCGCGGACTTCGCCGGGGAGGCGGCTCCCTGGGCCCGCGCCGGGCAGGGGAGGCAAGCGGCCAGAACGGTCGCCGCCAGGAACGCTCGGGGTCGCATCGCGGGCGGATCATCGCGCGCCGGAACATGCGGGCGCCAGGGGCGCTCGCCGTCGCGGCGTGCGGCATAACCTTGTCGGCTGACGGACCGTAAGATCCGACATGAAGAGTCGTACCGTCCGGTTGCTGTTCGTCTGCCTTGGCCTCGCTCCCTCCCTCCTCCTCGCCGGCCCGCCTTCCTCGCTGGTCCGGCCGGTGACCGACGTCCTCCACGGCGAGACGATCGTCGACCCGTACCGCTGGCTGGAAGGGGACGCCAAGGGAGCCGTCACGCCGGAGGTGGCCGCCTGGACCGACGCCCAGAACGCCTACACCCGGTCGGTCGTGGACAACCTGCCGGGCCGGAAGGCGGTCGAGAAGCGCCTGCGGGAGCTGATGGAGGTGGGGTCGGTCAGCTCGCCGCACATGGCGGGAAACCGGTACTTCTACTCGAAGCGGGAAGGGAACGAGAACCAGGGGAGGATCTTCGTGCGCGAGGGGTTCGACGGGAAGCCGCGCCTCCTCCTCGACCCGAACACGCTCGACGCCAAGGGGCTGGTGACGATCGCGTGGACGGCCCCGGACGACTCCGGAAAGCTCCTGGCCTTCGGCCTGTACCGGGCGGGCGACGAGAACGCGACGCTCCACGTCCTGGACGTCGACTCCGGGAAGTGGCTGGCGGAGGAGATCCCCGGAAGGGTCGACGACGTGAACTGGCTGCCGGACGGGACGGGCTTCTTCTACCAGCGCCTGCAGGAGGTGAAGGACCCCTACTCGACGCAGATCAAGTTCCACCGCCTCGGGACGCATCACCGGCAGGACCCGCTCCTCTTCCGGCAATACACGAAGGAGGAGAACGCGAAGCTCGCGACGACCTGGGGTCCGGCTTTCCATTCGAGCCGCGACGGCCGCTGGGGAATGCTCTCGTATTCGACAGGGGCCAACACGAACGACCTCTGGGTCATCGACCTGGACCGCTGGGCGCGGACGGGCGAGTTCGTGAAGGTCGACGTCATCGTCGGCGCGGAGAGCCGGTCGAACGGGCCGGTCCTCGGGGACACCCTCTTCATGCGGACGACCGAAGGCGCGAAGAACGGCCGCGTCGTGGCCGTCGACCTGAACAACCCGGCGAGGGCGAGCTGGAAGGAGCTGGTCCCCGAGAGGAAGGACGCGGCGCTCGAAGGGATCAGCCTGTCGCGGGGGATCCTCGTCGCCACCTACCTGAAGAGCGCCTACACGCGGGTCGAGCTGTTCGCCCTGGACGGCAAGCCGCTGGGCGAGCTGCCGCTGCCGGGGATCGGCACCGCGCGGGTCTCGACCGAGGCGGACCGGACGGAGGCGTTCTTCTCGTACACCTCCTTCAACGAGCCGAACGGCATCTACCGGGCCGACCTGGCCACGAGGAAGAGCGTCCTGTGGGAGAGGCCGGCGGTGCCGGTCGACCCGTCCACCGTCGAGGTGGAGCAGGTCTTCTACACGTCGAAGGACGGGACGAAGGTCTCCATGTTCCTCGTCCACAGGAAGGGGCTGAAGCTGGACGGCAACAACCCGACGATTCTCTACGGATACGGCGGCTTCAACATCAGCGAGACTCCCACGTTCATCGCCACGCTCTTCCCCTGGTTCGAAGCGGGCGGCGTCTACGCGCTGGCGAACCTCCGGGGGGGAGGCGAGTACGGCGAGGCGTGGCACGAGGCCGGGATGCTGGCCCGCAAGCAAAACGTCTTCGACGACTTCTTCGGCGCGGCGGAATACCTGATCCAGCACAGGGTGACGAACCCGTCGAAGCTCGCGATCAACGGGGGCTCGAACGGCGGCCTCCTGACCGGCGCGGCCGTGACGCAGCGCCCCGACCTCTTCGCGGCCGTCCTCTGCCAGGTGCCGCTCCTCGACATGCTCCGCTACCAGTCGTTCCTGATGGCCCGCTACTGGGTTCCCGAGTACGGCACGGCCGAGGACGCCGGCCAGTTCAAGTTCCTCCGGGCCTACTCGCCCTACCAGAACGTGAAGGCGGGGACGAAGTACCCGGCGGTCTTCCTCACGGCGGGCGAGAACGACTCCCGGGTCCATCCGCTGCACGCCCGGAAGATGGCGGCCCTCCTGCAGGCGTCGACCGCCAGCGACCAGATGGAGAAGCCGGTCCTCCTGTGGGTGGACCGCGACGCCGGGCACGGACAGGGGAAGCCGCTGGACCTCAGGGTCCGCGACGCCGCCGACCAGCGGATCTTCCTGATGTGGCAGCTGGGGATGCTGCCGAAGGAAGGGGCCGCGCCGGCGAAGAAGTAGGCCGTCGGCCCGGAGAGGGATCCGTTCGCGGGACCGTGGAACACGAACAAGTAAGATGCTATCTTACTCAAGATGAAGACCACCGTCTCGACGAAAGGCCAGATCATCCTCCCCGCCGAGATCCGGAAGCAGGATCGGATCGTGGCGGGGCAGGAGTTCGAGGTGGAGCGCGTCGAGGAAGGGCTCTACCGGCTGAAGAGAACGTCGCACCGGCGAAACGAAGGGCTGGTCAAGCTCCTCCTGGAGTGCCCGGTGAAGGGGTGGTTCGGGCCGGCGGAACGGACGGAGACGACCCGGGACCTCCGGGGGTTGCGGCTCTGACGACCTTCCTGGTCGACGCGAACGTTCTCTGCGAGCCGACGCGCCCCACGCCGAGTTCGAAGGTCGTGGAGTGGCTGACGGCCCACGAGGGAGATCTCGTCGTCGACGCGATCGTCCTGGGAGAGATCGCCGCGGGAGTCCTCGCCCTGCCCGCGGGGCGAAAGCGGGATCGCCTCGAGCAGTGGCTCGACTCGGTCGCCGAGAACGTCGAATGCGTGCCATGGGACGCGGCCGTCAGCCGGCGCTGGGCGAAGCTCGTCGTCGACCTGCGGAAGAAAGGGCGGTCGCTCCCGCTGCTGGATTCGATGATTGCGGCCACGGCGCTGACCCATGGCTTCACCGTTGCCACACGCAACGTCGCCGACTTCGAGGCGGCTGGCGGCAAGGTCGTGGACCCCTTCGCCTGAATCGTCCGGCCCCGGGAGACCGTTTCCCCGGGGCGCTTCGACGTCGGGGCGGTCCGCCGCATCGTCGTCCCGTCTCCACCGTGGCTGGCGATGCGGGAAAGAGGGCCCGGTGCGTCTACTTCGCCGCGCCCGCCGCTGCCGGGCGCCCTGCGCGGGCGAGGAGCTGGTTCAGCACGACGGCCATCACGGTCGCGAGCGTGAGGGAGGAGCCGAAGAGCGGCTGGAGCCAGCCGGGGACCCCGGCCCAGAGGACCGGGATCACGTCGATCGAGAGGCCGAAGGCCAGGGAGACGCCGACCACGAGGGTCTTCCGCGGGTCCATCCCGGAGCCGACGATCATCTGGAGGCCCGACACCAGCATGAAGATCGTGACGAAGAGGAGGATCGAGCCCATCACCGGCATCGGCATGACCGTCAGGACGCCGCTGATCTTCGGGGAGAGCCCCAGGAAGGCGAAGAGCGCCGCCGCGGCGTAGCCGATCTTCCGGCTGGTGGCGCCGGTCGCGACCGAGAGGGAGACGTTGCTGGCCGAGGTGTCCGACGCCATTCCGCCGAGGAGCCCCGAGACCGTGACGCACGCCGCGTCGGCCATGAGCCCGGTGCCGATCCGGTCCATGTCGGCCCCCTTCCACTCCGCGTCGTTCGACTTCTCGCAGAGGATCAGGTTCCCCATCGACTTGAGCGCTCCGGTGATGGAGACGATCAGGAAGGTCGGGAGGATCGACCAGCGGAAGGCGAAGCTCCACTGGTGCGGGAGAGCGGGGAGGGCGAACCAGGGCGAGCGGGCGAGCCTCTCGAGGTCGGAGGCGGAGAGGATGCCGGCGGCGATCGAGAGGACGTAGCCGACCCCCATTCCCACGAGGACGCCGTAGAGCCGGAGCTTCCCGCGTCCGAAGGCGTTCACGCCGATCATCGTCAGGAGCGTGGCGACGGCGACCCCGACGAAGGCCCCCTGGATCGGCTCGCCCTCGAAGTTGATGCCGAGGAACTTCGAGGTGCCGAGCGGAACGAGGCCCTCTCCCACCATGAAGACGACGAGCCCCGTGATCTCGGGGGGGAAGAGGAAGGCGAGGCGGTGGACGACCCGGGCGAAGACGGCCTCGAAGAGGCCCGCGACGATCGTCATCCCGCGCATCAGGGGGAGGCCGCCGAGCCAGGCCGCCTCCATCGAAGCGGCGAAGAAGTTGGGTCCGCAGAGGTTCGGGCAGAGGTAGCCCGAGCCCAGCCCCCCGAACCTCCGGAGGCGGAGGGCCTGCAGGGCCGTCCCGATGCCGCAGGCGATCATCGTGAAGGCGACGACCGAGCGGGCCTCCTCGAAGGAGCCGCCGATCTCGCCGACGAGGACGACGGGAAGGACGAGGGAGGAGGACATCAGGAAGATGTGCTGGACCGCCAGCAGGAAGAGGACAGCCGGGGGTGGGGTCTCGTCGAGCGCGTAGATCAGGCCGGGAGGTCGCTGCATGCCCGCTCCGTCAATGCCTCATCCAGACGGGAGAGGCGAGGAAGAAGTCCGAGCCGACGTAGAGCGTCTCGCCTTCCAGGACGACCTTCCGGACGTAGAGCGCCTTTCGCGACGGCAGGGTCTCGCCGGGCCGGGGCCAGAGGTACTGCGACCAGGCCTCGTCGGCCATTCCGAGCTTGGCGGTGACGTCGCCCAGCACGAGGCGGCCGACGGCGTCCCGGAAGGAGCCGAGGTCCCTCCCGGTCCGGGTCGGGTAAGACGGGTCGACGAGCGCGCGCCCGTTCGCGTCGACGACGAAGAGATAGGTGTCGAGGAACTGGAACGGGGAGGCCGGGTCGCGGAAATCGGTGAAGGCTGCCACCTTCCCCTTCTGGCGGAGGAGCTGCGCCGCCAGGTCGACCCGCTCCTTCACCCAGGCCTTCTCCACCTTCAGCCGGCTCGACCCGCTCCCGACCGCGTAGGGCCGCCCGTCCGGCGCCACGGCCTTCCTCACGTACGAGGCCTTCCAGCGGGGGAGAAACTCGCTCCGCTCCTCCCAGAGGTAGAAGACCCACCCGGCGGCGTCCTTCTCGGGCCGCCGGGCGAAGTCGGCCACCTCCCTGACCATCGGCTTCCCGAGGAGGTCGCGAAAGGCCGAGAGGTTCTTGCCGATCAGCTCGGGCTTGGAGCCGTGAAAGACGTTCACGCCGTCCCCGTCGTAGACGAAGAGGTAGAGCTCGCCCGGCTTTCGCTCCGCCTCGGACCTCGAGAAGTCGGCGAAGGCGGCGGTCCCCTTCGCTTCCACGGCCGCGGCGGCGGCCTCGACGAATCGCACCAGGCGCCGCGTGTCCTCGTAGAGGTAGGGGTCGGTCCGCTCGGGGTTGGGGGCTCGAGATGGCCCGCAACCACCGACCAGGCACGCCAGGACCAGAGCCAGGCGACGCATCAGCACCCCATCCGTGAGGGAAGTCTACCGCCGGCCCGGGGGCGTACGACGCCGGCGGGAGCACGGGTTGCGGCCTTCCGCCCGCTCCCGTCCCGTCAGCCGTCGGCCCGGCTCTGCCGGAGCTTCCGGTACAGCGTGTCGCGCGAGATCCCCAGCATCGACGCCGCCTTGGTGCGATTCCCCTGGCAGAGGCGGAGCGCCTGCTGGATCGCCACGTGCTCCAGGCGGTCCATGGAGAGCGGCTGCTCGCCGGGGAGGGGAGAGCCGGAAGCTCCTCCCGAGCGCTGGAGCAGCGGCTTGAGGTGCTTCTCGGTCAAGACCTGGGGGTTCTCGGTCGAGACCGCGGCGGCGCTCTCCAGGAGGTTCTCGAGCTCGCGGACGTTCCCGGGAAACGGGTAGGCGAGGAGCTGCTCGAGGGCGGGCCGCCCGAGCGAGATCTCGCGGCCCGTCTGGCGGGAGAGCCGGGCCGCGATGTGCTGGGCCAGGACGAGGATGTCCTCCGGCCTCGTCCGGAGCGGCGGCACCTCGATGACGATGGTGGCGATCCGGAAGTAGAAGTCCTCCCGGAGGAACTCGCCGCGCAGCTCCGCGAGGGGCCGGTTCGAGGCGGCGACGAGGCGGATGTCGATGGGGACGGTCTTCTGGCTGCCGACGGGGCGCAGCTCGCGCTCCTGGAGGACGCGGAGGAGCTTGACCTGCGCCTCCTTCGGCGTCTCGCCGATCTCGTCGAGGAAGACGGTCCCGCCCGCCGCGGCGGCGAAGACCCCCGGGTTGTCGGAGTAGGCCCCGGTGAACGCCCCGCGGCGGTGGCCGAAGAGCTCGCTCTCGACGAGCTCCCGGGGGAGCGCCCCGCAGTTCACCGGCACGAAGGGCTTCAGGGAGCGCCGGCTCGCCGCGTGGATCGACCGGGCCAGGCGCTCCTTGCCGGTGCCGGTCTCCCCCAGGAGCAGGACCGACGCGTCGGTCGCGGCGGCGAGCTGCGCCCGCTCCAGGACGCGCTGCATGGAGGGCGAGACCGCCACGATGGTCGCGAAGGAGGGGAGGCGCTCCAGGCTCGCCTCGAGGTGAGTCACGTGGTCCCGGAGCTCGAACACCTCCATGACCCGCCCGATCTTCTTCCGGATCGTCTGGTGGTCGAAGGGCTTCGTGACGTAGTCCTCCGCCCCCCGCTTGACCGCCTCGACGGCGGTCTCGATGGTGGCGAACCCGGTCATGATGATGACGGCGAGGTCGGGGTTGACCCGGTGCAGCTCCTCCATGAGGGCGAGGCCGCCGGTCACCGGCATGATCAGGTCGACGAGGGCGACCGCGAGGTGCGGGTTCCGCTGGTGAACGGCGAGCGCCTCGGACGCGGAGAGGGCGACCTCGACGGCATACCCGTCCTGCCGGAGGAGGTCCTGCAGCGCGGACGCGAGACCGGGGTCGTCGTCGACGACGAGGATGCCGCCCGTGCGGGGGAGCTCGCGGCCGCCGCTCATGCCGCCTCGGCCGTCCCTTCCCGCCAGACGGGAAGCGTGATGGACGCGACGGCGCCCCCGGCGGGGGCGTTCCGCAGGAGGATCGTGCCGCCGTGCTCCAGGACGACGCTGCGGGCGATGGCAAGTCCCAGCCCGGTCCCTTTCCCGGGGCCCTTGGTCGTGAAGAAGGGCTCGAACAACCGCGGGAGGTCGGCGGTCGCGATTCCGGGGCCGTTGTCGGCGATCTCCACGGCGACCTTCTCCGCGCCTTCGCGGGAGCAACGGACCTCGATGCAGCCCCCGTCGGGCACGGCGTCGAGCGCGTTGCCGAGCACGATGGTGAAGAGGACCTCCAGGAGGTTCTTGTCGGCGAAGACCTTCGCCCCCGCCACGGGCCGGACGTCCATCTCGACGCGGGCCCCGCGGGCGGCCACCGAGGGCTCGAGGAAGCTGACGACGGACTCGAGCGTGAGGCCGAAGTCCTCGGGCTGCTTCCGGGCTTCCGGCCGGCGCGTGAACTCGAGGAGGCGGCTGACGAACTGCCGGCAGAACAGGAGCGTCGTCTCCAGCTGTTCCAGGTCCGCGGCGGTTGCCCCGTCGTGCCTGCGGTCCCGCATCATCTGGACGCGCAGCAGCATCGTGGCGAGAGGGGTGTTGAGGTGGTGGGCCGTGCCGGCCGCCGTCCGGCCCATGCTCGTGAGCTTCTCGATCTCGATGAGGGTCTGGCGCAGCCGGGTCCTCTCGCGGATGTCCTCCGTGACCTCCAGGAAGAGGTCGTGCGCGGACTCGTCCCGGAAGAGGAGGAGGCTCAGCTGGACCTCGATCTCGGCGCCGCCCGCGTCGCGGCGGATCGTCTCCGCGACGACGATCGGCTCTCCCGACCGGAGCCTCCGGAGACGTTCCGCGAGCTCCGGCTCCCGGTCCGGAGGGACGGTGGGCAACCGGCGTCCGAGGACGTCGGCCTTGGTGAAGCCGTAGAGCCGCTCGGCCGTCCTGTTCCACTCCGTGACCACGAGCGAGGAGTCGTAGAGGGCCACGGCCCCCGGGGAGGCCTCGAGGAGCCGCCGGTAGTGCTCTCTGGAGAGGCGGATCTCCTCCTCGCTCTTCCGCTGCTGCCGGAGGACGTACCAGGCGGCCCAGAGCGCGAGGAGGAGAGAGGAGGCGATTCCCCGGGTGATGTAGAGGTAGTGGAGCGTGAGGTAGTCGACGTGCCGGAAGAGCCGGTTCTCGACGAGCTCCCAGGCGGAGAAGACGAGCGCGACGATGCTGAGCGACGACAGCATGAGCGTCGTCCAGGACCACCCCGACCATTGGGCGTCGCGTTCGGTCATCAGCGGCTTTCCGGCGACTATACGCGCCAGCGCCGCGGGCCCAGAGGCACGCACGAGAGGGGTCAGTGCTTGAACTTGAGCGGGAACTTCTCGTGCGTCCCCTTGGCTTTCCTCTCCTCGAACTTGAATTCCTTGTAGAAGGGGCTCTTCGGGTTGTGGCAGTTCTCGCACTGGGTCTTGGTGATCTCTCCCACGAGCCCGAGCTTGACCAGGTCGGCCTTCTTGTACTCCTTGTTCGTGAGGCTCATGTTCTCCTTCTGCGTGAAGGTGCCGCCCGGACCGTGGCACATCTCGCACTGGACCCCCACGAGGTCGGGGGTGCTGGCGAGGCTCACGAACCCGCCGGGCTTGCCGTAGCCGGTCGTGTGGCACGCGAGGCAGACCGGGTCGGCCGTGTAGTCCTTGCCGGGGTCGAGCTTCGCCTTCTTCTTGGCCTCGGCGCTGGCGCCCGGCTGCAGGAGCTCGAAGGACTTCGCCATCCTCGTCTCGGACCACGAGGTGAACTCCTTCAGGTGGCAGGCCTTGCATTTCTTCGCCCCGACGTAGGAGAAGGAGTCGGCGGCGAAGGCCGGGGAGGCGGCCCAGGTGATCGCGAGGAGCCAGGTCAGCTTCCGGAGGAGATTCGTCATCGTTGGTTTCCTTTCTGGTGTCCGCTGTGGGCTTCGATCTGACGGGGTCCGGTGCCGGCCCCTCTCCGCGCTTCGGAGGTCACCGGGGAGCCGTCTTCCGCGGGGCTTCCTGGGGGGCCGGGGGCGACTTCCAGCCGTCGGCGAGCAACGCCACGACGCCGCTGAGGTCGTCGGCGTCGAAGCGGGGCCAGGCGATGTGCGCCGCGCCCATCCGGGCCCACATCCTGGGGGCGGCGTTCCACATCCGCTGGAGGATCTGCTCCTTGCTCTCGCCGGTGGCCTTGCCGAGGGCGGTGGCGGCGCCCCCTCCGCCGGCCTCGCCGTGGCAGCTCGCGCACTTGCGGTCCTGGTAGAGGCGAAGGCCGCGTCGGAGGTCGCCGGGGGCCCCTTCGTATCGCGACACGAACAGGTAGGCGAAGACGTCGGCGAGATCCTCTCCCTTGAAGATCGGAGGGGACATGCCGAGGGCTCCCATGGCCTCGGACATGGCGGGCCAGTGGTTCCACATCCGGCCGGCGAGCTGAGTGACGCTCCCGCGCAGGTCGGCCCGGCCGAGGTCGGGCCCGATGACGGCGTCGCGTCCGAAGACGGTGTGACACCGGACGCAGCCCTTGGAGGTGAAGAGGCCGTGGCCGCGCACGGCGTCGCCGGAGGAGCGGAAGTCGCGGGTCGCCTCGCGGTGGCCCTGGCTCCGGAGATAGGCGAACAGGTCGAGGATCTCGTTTCCCTGGAATTTCGGGACGTCGAGCCCCATCCGCTTGACCGCCGGGATCATGACCGGTCCGTGGTTCCAGAGGTCCTGGGCGATCCGGAGGGGGGAGGTCCCCCGGGAGAGCGTGTCGAGGCGGGGGCCCGCGTTGCCCCCGAGCTTCCCGACGCTGTGGCACTGGATGCAGTGCTTCTCGAGGAAGAGGACCTTGCCCGCCTTCGGGTCGCCCGGCTCGTCGAAGTAGTTCAGGAAGTAGAGGAACGCCAGGAGGTCGGCCAGCTCGTTCCCCTTGAAGACCGGACGCATCAGGCGGAACTCCTGCATCTTCTCGTCCATCGCCAGCGAGTGGTTCCACATCGCCGACGCGATCTCGTAGAAGGAGCCCTTGGTGGCGGTTCGCCCCAGGTCGGGGCCGATTCGCCCGCCGGCGCCGCGGACGGCGTGGCAATGCACGCAGCCTTTCGAGACGAACAGGGCCTGCCCCTTGACCGGGTCGCCGAGGTCGGCGGCGGCGGGCAGCGCCGCGAGGAGGAGGGCGGCCAGCACTGGCCCTCTCACGACGCGCTCTCCGCGCCGCCGGGCAGGTAGCTCTCGACTCGTTCGCTGACCTCGCGGACGGAGCTCTCCCGCCCTTCGCGGATCTCCCAGATCGAGACGATCGGGAAGAACTTCGTGAAGACGGCGTAGAGGAGCATGAAGATGGCGATGAACGCCGCGAAGAGGGACCACTCGACCCACGAAGGGATGTAGGTGGCGGCGGTGAGGGGGAGCCTGGGGTTCGAGAGGCTCGGCACGACGATCAGGAACCGCTCGAGCCACATCCCCACCTCGACCGACACGGAGGCGACGACGCAGCCCCAGACGGTGCCTCTCGTCCGGCGGTTCGCGAGCAGCGGGAACGGGATGGCGAAGCAGGTGACGAACATCGTCCAGAACAGGGGCGAGAACTTCCCTTCCGTCTTGGACAGGAAGATCGTCATGTGCATCGGCTCGCCGCCGTAGTAGGTCGTCAGGAACTCGGCGAACGTGAAGTAGAACCAGAGGAGCGAGAAGACGAGGAGCAAGAGCCCCAGGTTGTTGAAGTGGATCGGCTTGAGGTAGTCCTCGAGGTGGTAGGCCTTCCGGATGATGGCCATCGCGATGAGGATGGCGCCGATGCCGGAGAAGATGGCGCCGACGACGAAGTAGGGGCCGAAGATCGTCGAGTGCCACATCGGCTGGACGGTCATCGCGAAGACCCAGCTGACGACGGTGTGGACGCTGACGGCGATGGGGATGACGATGATCGCCATGACGGAGATGGCCTTGTCGAGCAGGTGGACCTGGCGCGGGGTGCCGGTCCAGCCGAGGGAGAGCGGGCCGTAGAGCCACCGCCGGCCGGGGATCAGGTCCCGCAGGATGGCGATGTCCGGGATGAGGGGGAGGTAGAGGTAGATCGTGCTCGCGGTCAGGTAGAGGCTGACGGAGCAGACGTCCCAGAGGAGCGGCGACGTGAAGTTGCCGTGCCTGAGGACGTTCATCACCCGGTCCGGGCGGCCGAGGTCCAGGATGACGCACGACATCCCGAAGAAGAGGACGAGGACGGTGATCACCTCGGCCGCCCTCGTGATGGAGCGCCGCCACTCGGCGTGCGCGAGGCGGAGGATGGCCGAGATGAGGGTCCCGGCGTGGCTGATGCCGATGAAGAAGACGAAGTTGGTGATGTAGAGGCCCCAGTAGACCGGGACGTTCAGACCCGACACGTCGAGTCCGCGGCGGAGCTGGTTGAACCAGGCGAAGACGCCCCACGCCCCGATGGCGAGGAGGGTGCCCGCAAAGATCCAGAACCCCCGTCCCGTCTCCTGGATGGGCCTCAGGAGGCGCTCTTCCTGGCCGATGTCAGACTTGTCCACCCCATTCTCCTTTCGAGAGGTAGGTGACCTTCGGCTCGGTGCCGAGTTCCTCGAGGAGCTTGAAGGCCCGGGGGCTCTGGGACAGGCGGACGACGGCGCTCCGCGGGTCGTCCAGGTCCCCGAACACGATCGCCTCCGCCGGGCAGCTCTCGGCGCAGGCGGGAAGGTAGTCCCCCTCCTTGAGGGGGCGCCCCTCGGCCTGCGCCTTGTCCTTGGCGCGCTGGAGCCGGTGGTGGCAGAAGCTGCACTTCTCGACGACTCCCCGGGGACGCACGGAGACGTCGGGGGAGAGCGTCTCCTCCATCGGCGCGGGCCACTCCGGCTTCTTCCAGTTGAAGTGCCGCACGGTGTAGGGGCACGCCGTGGTGCAGTAGCGGCAGCCGATGCAGCGGGAATAGACCTGCGAGACGAGCCCCTCGTGATCGATCTTCGTCGCCTGCACCGGACAGACCTTGATGCAGGGAGGGTGGGAGCAGTGCATGCAGGGGAGGGGGATCAGCTGGAGGTCGGGCCGGGTGCCGCGTCTCTCTCCCTGGATCGGCACGAGGCGGAGCCACGAGATGGCCCGCCCGGCCTCCGCCTGCCCGGCGTTCGAGGGCGCCACGTTGTTCTCGACCTGGCAGGCGACGACACAGGCCTGGCAGGCGGTACAGCGGTCGAGGTCGATGACCATTCCCCAGCGCGCCATGTTCAGGCTCTCCTCTCGGACGACGACGCCCTCTTGGGCCCGGAGACGCGGGCCACGCGGACCGTGGTCGCGCCGAAATCGGGAAGTCCCGAGGCCCGGTCGCGGGCGCCGGAGACGAGGCGCAGCGGGTTCGACCCGATCCCCTTCGCCCACCGCCCTCCCTCGGCCTTCCCGAGCCCGACCGGGATCGCCACCACGCCGGCCACCACCCGGTGTCCGACCCGGGCCCGCGCGTCGATCGACCCGCGCGGCGACGAGATCCGCACCCAGTCCCGGTCCTTCACGCCGATCGCGGAGGCGCTCTCGGGGTGGAGCTCGGCCCACGTCTCCCAGCGCTCCTCCTCGCCGGGATCGAGGAGTCCCTGCAGGAACGGCAGCTCGGCTCCCGTCCCGCCGGAGATCGACAGGGGCTCGAAGAGGAGGAGGCGGAGGGAGCCGGGCGGCCGGGCGGGCTCGGCGGCCGGGCTCGCCTCGTCGGGCCTCGCGGAGGCGAGCTGGGCCACGACGTCCGCCCGGAACTCGAAGCGCCCGGAAGGGGTGCGGACGACCCGCTTCCAGTCGCCGTGGTCGTAGAAGGGGTCCCACCATCCGCCGGTTTCCTGGGCCTTCTGCCACAGCTCGTCGGACGACCGGTAGCCCGGGACCCACCACCCCGCCCCTTCCATCATCCGGATCCAGGCCTCGTCGAACGGGGTCCCCATGAGGGCGCCACGGCGCGCGCTGAAAAGGCCGTCCATCTCCGACCGGAGCAGGGCCGGGAGGTCCTTCCACGGGAAGGCGCTCTCGAGACCGACGCGCCGGGAGAGGTCGAGGAAGATCTCGGCCGCCGGACGGGCGTCGCGGAGCGGCTTCTCGAGCGCGGGCCGCGAGAGGCTGACGGCCGGATACGGGATGCCGGGCGGCGTCGTCAGCAGGTCCCACCGCTCGAGGAAGTGGGCCTCGGGGAGGATCCAGTCGGCGTGGAGGGAGGTGTCGTCCGGGAGGGTGGCGAACGAGACCACGAGAGGGACCTTCTCGATCGCCGCTTTGAACCGGTCGCAGGCCGCCGACGTGAGGAGCGGGTCGGCCCCGAGGATCAGCAGCGCCTCCGCCCGGTACGGGGCCCCGGCGAGAATCGCCTCGGCGAGCTGCTCGGGGTCGGAGGCCAGCAGGGGGAAGTCGCCGCGGCCGGCGCTGTCGAGGCGGGGCTGCCGCCGGCCGGAGGCCGCCGCCGGGCCGGCGGGGAGCGCGGGCCAGGGAGCGAGGGGCACGTCGTCCGACAGGAGGAGGCCGCCGGGCTGGTCGAGGTTGCCGACGAGGGCGTTGAGCGTGTGGGCCGCGAGGTGTTCGGAGAGGTGTCCGGGAAGGAGCGGCCCCAGGCGCGAGCCGACGGCGAGGCTCCGGCGGGCGGCGGCGAACTCGCGCGCGATGCGGAGGATCACGTTGACCGAGATCCCGGTCTCGGCGGCGACCTTTTCCAGGCCGTAGTGCTTCTCGAGGACGCTCCGGAGGCCAGGCCGGACGGCCCCTCCGGCTTCCCGGCGGTCCTCCAGGCCGATCGTCCTGTCGACGGCGAATTCCTTGTCGTAGAGGCCCTCGGCGAGGAGGACGGCCGCGATCCCGAACCCGAAGGTGGCCTCGGTCCCGGGCCGGACGGCGATCCACTCGTCGGCGGAGGCACCCGTCCCCGAGAGCCTCGGTTCGACCTGGACCAGCTTCCCGCGGCGTCCCGTCCGGGCCTGCCGGAAGGCCCCGTAGGCCCGCATGGTGTGGACGGGGGAGTTCCACGTCTCGAGGAGCGCTCCCCCCAGGGAGAGGACGTAGTCGGCGGACGGCAGGTCGTAGACCGGCGTCGCCCTCACTCCCTGGCCGAGCTGGAGGGCGATCGCCGCCGCCTCGTCCCCCCGGTCCAGGGAGACGTCGTTCGGCGAGCCGAACGCTTCGGCGAACCGCCTCGCCAGGCGTGTCCCGAGGTCGGTCCCGTTCCGCCGGAGGAGAACGAGCGACTCGGGCCGCCCGTCCGCCCGGAGCGCCTTGAGCTTCCCGCCGATCTCCTCGAGGGCGCGTTCCCAGGGGACTTTCTCGAAGGACGCCAGGGAGCCCCGCGCACCCACGCGGCGAAGGGGCCCGGGGATCCGGTCGGGGTGGTAGAGGGCCTGGAGCCCGGCCTGTCCCTTCGGGCAGAGCCGGCCGGCGTTCACCGGGTGGAGGGGGTTGCCGTCCAGCTTGACCACCCGGCTCCCGATCTTGCGGACGCGCAGGCCGCACCCGCCAGGGCACATCGAGCAGACGGAGAGGCAGTGCCCTTCCTTCCCGCGCGCCGGGTAGACGGAGTTGTTCGCGGAGGAGAGGATCTCCGAGAAGAGGCGACCGGCCGGGACGCCGAGGGCGGACCCCGCCGCCGCACCCAGTCCGATTCCGACGAAATGGCGTCGATCGAGGCTCACTTCGCTCTCCTTCTCATCGGTGACACGCGGTGCAGTCGGTCGAGACCTTCTTCCGCTCGTGGCACGCCAGGCAGTCCTTCATTTCCAGCTTCCTGACCCGCAGGGGCGGGGACGTGGAATCGGCGATCCCGCCGTGGCACTCGGCGCAGGGAATCTTCGCCACGACGACGTGTCGGCGGTGGGAGTAGAAGACGTGGGGAGGCTGGCGGAAGAGGGAGACCCAGGCCAGGGGAGTCTGGTCCTGGATCATCTTCACGAGGCGCTTCTCCTCGGCCGACGTCCCCTGCGGCTCGGCGTGGCAGCCGGCGCAGATCTCGACAGCCGGGAGGCCCGAGAAGGTCTCGGTCTCCACGGTGACGTGGCAGGTGTTGCAGGCGAGGTCGAGGTCCTTCACGTGCTTGAGGTGGTTGAAGGCGATCGGCTGGCGGACGGCCGGGCGGAGGAACGCGGGCCCGCCCCCGAGCGACAGGGCGGTCATTCCCGCCGTCGTCGCGAGGAAGAAGGCGGCGAACGCCACGCCCACCTTGAGGGGGAAGCTCTTGGACGGCTCGTCGGCGCCCATCAGGACCTCCCCGCCGGCGCCGAGTTGAGGAAGGCGATGAGGTCGCCCACGTCGCCCTCGGAGAGGTCGGGCCATTTCACGCCCTTCTCCACGACCCGCTTGTTCATCTCGGGTCCGTGCTGCCACAGCGCCGTCCCCAGGGAGATCGACGAATACCGCCTGTCCTTCCCCCTGAGACCGGGAGCGCTCTCCGTCCCCTCGCCGTGGGGGCCGTGGCAGGAGCCGCAGCCGCGTCCATCGAAGGTGACTTCCCCGAGGGTCGCGGAGCCGCCCGGCTCGGAGGCACGGATGCTGTAGAGGAACGCGATCAGGTCGGCCATCTCGGCGTCCGAGAACCGCGGACGCTTGACTCCCTTGGCGTTCATCGCGCGGGACATCGCCAGCGAGTGGTTCCACATGGAGCCGGCGAGCTGGACGATGGTGGCCGGGAGCTCGCGTCCGGGCCCGAGGTCCGGACCGACCCGGCCCGCCTCGCCCCGCAGGGAGTGGCAGGTCACGCAGGCCTTCTCGCGATAGAGCTTCCAGCCCCGGTCGGCGTCGGCCGCCACGAGAAGCCAGTCCAGGCCGATGCTCTGGCCTTTCCGGGCGAAGGCCATGACGTCGTTCATGTCCCTCGCCTCGAACTGGGGGGGCTCCTCATCGTTCGGAAGGGGCGGGTGGTTCCACATGGCTCTCGCCCACGCGACCGGCGAGGCCGACGAGCGCAGGGAATCCAGGGAGGGCGGACTCTCCTTGGTCGGCACGGTCCGGCCCCCGTGGCAGCGGTTGCACCCCTTGAGCTCGAAGAGCCTTCCGCCGCGCTCCGCGTCCCCCGTCTCGTCGATGCAGCGCGCGGTGTAGAGGTAGGCGAAGAGGTCGGCCACCTCCTGCTCGCCGAGCTTCGGGTATGCGATCTCCTTGGCCTTCATCTGCGCCCACATCCGGGGCGCGTGGTTCCACATCGAGACCACGAGCTGGCTCGGCGTCCTGCGAACGTCCAGGTCCGAGCCCAGCTCCGGTGCGGAGTTCCCTCCGGATCCCTTGATGGCGTGACACCGGACGCACCCCTTGTCCTTGAAGAGGGCCGCTCCCCGCACCGGCTTGCCCGAGGGCATGGCGCTCCAGGTCGCAGGCGGGTGCGCGCGTTCCCACCAGAGGACCCCGCCCAGGAGGGCGAGCGCCGCCGCTGCGAAGACCACCGATACGACCAACTGCCTCTTCGAGGTCATGAACGCCTCCCTGCTCTTTCCTGGCGCCGACCGTGGACCCGGGAACGATGCCTCCGTAAGAGCACGGAAGGTGCCAGGGGCGACCGGGGTCCTCCGCAGGGCTCGGGATCGGCGGGAGTGGCTCAGGGACAGTCGGTTAGCCCGGCCGGAGAGATCGGAGGCGCTCGGGACGAGTTGTCAGAAACTCGGTCACCGTCCGGGAATCGGACGCCGCAGGGAGGGACGAACCCTGGCCTACCGGCCGGGGATGGCCGGAAGGGCGCCGCCCACAGGGGTCACTCCCCGGGGGCGGCGCCCCGATGCGCCGCTACTTCGTGATCTCGACCTTGAACTTTGCCGAAGCCAGCTCGGCGCCGTCCGGGCCGAGGAGCTTCGCCGTCCAGTCGCCTCCGTCGCCGGCGCGGAAGGTCCTGTACGCGTTAGTGCGCCAGGGCGACCCGGCGGCCTGGAGCTCCTTCCGGAACGCCTCCTTGTCGCCCTTTGCGAAGGTGAGCGTCACCTTCGCGTCGGCGGGGAGCCCGGCGGCCTTCGCCCAGGCCCAGATCTTGGTGTCTGCCGCGACCTTGAACTCCTCGGCTCCGCCGGCGAGCTCCATCTTCTCGACCGCCGTCCCGACCTTCAGCTCGGAAGCGGCGGCCTTGGCGGGGGCCGGGGCGGCCTTCGGAGCGGGGGCGGCAGGGGCCGCAGGGGCCGCAGCGGCGGCAGGGGCGGCCTTGGGAGCCTCCGCGGGCTTCTTGGCCTCCTCGGCGACGACGGTCAGGGGAAGGGCAAGGGCGAGGATCATCAATTTCCGCATGGGTCCCTCCATTTCATGTTCCATTCTAGATCCGCGAGGTGCGGAAGATGCGTCCCGGAAGTGACGGACCGCCCCGTCCGCCGAGCGGTGGAAATAGGGGAAATCCCCTCCCCGCCCCGAGCCGTTCGGCGGGCTGTGGCGAAGGGACCATTGCCACGGGTCGGGCCCGAGGTTCATTCTCGGGGATCGGGACCTCCGCGGTCCCCCAGGAGTATCTGTTGCCGATCGTCGAGTTCACGCTGAACGGGCAGAGGGTGAGTGCCCCCTACGAGGAGGGGACCCACCTGCTCGAGCTCCTCCGGGAGAGCTTCGGGATCCACACGGTGAAGGACGGCTGCGCGCCGGAAGGGTACTGCGGCTGCTGCACCGTCCTCCTGGACGGAAACCCCGTTCCGGCCTGCTCGAAGAGGCCCGAGCAGTTCGTGGGCCGCGAGATCGTCACGCTGGACGGGATCCCGGACGCGGAGCGCCGGACCCTGGCCGAAGCGTTCGTCCGCGAAGGCGCCGTGCAGTGCGGGTTCTGCACTCCCGGCATCATGGTCCGGGCCGTCTCCCTCGTTCGCTCGGGGCGGGCCGGGCGGAAGGAAGCGGTCGAGACCGCCCTCCGCCCCCACCTCTGCCGCTGCACGGGGTACTCGCGGATCGTGAACGCAATCCGTGCCGCGGCAGCCGGGGCGGAGCGTGCGGTCTCCCCGACGGGCCGCGCCAGCGGGGTCGGAGATTCGGCCGACCACTACGAAGGGGTCGAGCTGGCGCTGGGACGGAAGCCGTTCGTGGCCGACCTGACCGTCCCCGGGATGCTCCACGGGGCCGTCGTCCTGGCGAGGCACCCTCGCGCCCGCGTTGCCGCGATCGACGGGCGGGCCGCGCTCGAGGCGGCCGGCGTCCGCCGGGTCGTGACGGCGGCCGACGTTCCGGGCGAGCGCTTCGTCGGGCTGATCGTCCGCGACTGGCCCGTCTTCGTGGCGGTGGGGGAGACCACCCGCTGCGTCGGGGACGTCCTGGCTCTCGTGGTCGCCGACACGCAGGAGCACGCCCGGAAAGGGGCGGGGCTCGTCGCCGTCGACTACGAGGTGCTCGTCCCGGTCACGGATCCCTTCGACGCCCTCCTGCCGGATGCGCCGGCGGTCCACCCCCGGGGAAACCTGCTGGAGGTCTGCGCCTTCTCGCGGGGCGACGCCGACGCGGCCCTCGCGACCTCGGCCCACGTCGAGCGGCAGACGTTCCGGACGCAGCGGATCGAGCACGCCTTTCTGGAGCCCGAAGCGTGCCTGGCGATCCCCGGGGAAGATGGCCTGAAGGTCCTTTCCCAGGGGCAAGGGGTCCACGACGACCAGCTCCAGATCGCGGCGGTGCTCGGGATCCCGCGCGAGAAGGTGGAGGTCGAGCTGGTCTCCACCGGCGGCGCGTTCGGCGGAAAGGAGGACCTGTCGATCCAGGCGCAGACCGCGCTGGCCGCACGGCTTCTTCGCGCGCCGGTGCGCACGGTCCTGACGCGCGCGCAGTCGATCCTCCTCCACCCCAAGCGGCACCCGCTCACGCTCGACTACACGGTCGGCTGCGACTCCGAGGGGCGCCTCACGGCGGTGAAGGCCCGGATCGTCGGCGATACCGGCGCCTACGCCTCGGTCGGGATGAAAGTCCTGGAGCGGGCGGCGGGACACTCGTGCGGCCCCTATCGGGTCCCGAACGTCGATGTCGAGGCGAAGACGGTCTACACGAACAACCCCCCTTCGGGCGCGATGCGCGGTTTCGGCGCGAACCAGGCGGCGTTCGCGATCGAGGGGATGCTGGACCGGCTGGCGGCGAAGGTGGGCCTGGACGGGTGGGACGTCCGCGAGCGGAACGTCCTCGACCCCGGCGACCGCTTCGCCACGGGCCAGCGAATGGACGCGAGCTGCGGCGTGCGCGCCACGCTCGACGCGGTGAGGGACGCCTACAAGGGGGCGCGGTTCGCGGGGATCGCCTGCGGGATCAAGAACACCGGCATCGGGAACGGGATGCAGGACATCGGCCGCGTGAAGCTGCTCGTCCTGTCCGGAGGCAGGCTGGAGATCCGGACCGGCTACACGGAGATGGGCCAGGGGCTCTTCACGATCCTCCGCCAGGTGGTCCACTCGGAGACCGGGGTCGCCCCGGAGGCGATGACGGTCCGGACGACGAGCGACCTCTCGGTCCTGTGCGGCATGACGACGGCGTCTCGCGCCACGGCCCTCGGCTCGACGGCCGCCCAGTTCGCCGCCCGGAAGCTTTCGGCGGCGATGAACGGCGGCGGCCTCGCGGCCCTCGAGGGGCGGGAGTTCGGCGGGGAGTTCATCTGCGACTTCACCACGAAGCCGGGAGAGAAGACCGACGACCCGGTGACCCACATGACGTTCGGGTACGCGACGCAGGTGGTGATCCTGGGCGACGACGGGAAGCTGAAGAAGGTGGTGGCGGCGCACGACGTCGGGCGCGCCATGAACCCCGCCCACTGCGCGGGGCAAATCGAGGGGGCCGTCCACATGGGCCTCGGTTACGCGCTCTCCGAGGACCTGCCCCTGGAGGGCGGCGTCCCGGTCTCCACTCGCCTGCGCGATCTGGGGATCCTGCGCGCCTCGGAGGTGCCCGAGATCGAGGTGATCCTCGTCGAGGTGCCCGACCAGGTCGGGGCCTACGGAGCCAAGGGGGTCGGCGAGATCGGCCTCGTGCCGACCGCGGGGGCGGTCGCGGGGGCGCTCTTCGCGTTCGACGGGCGGAGGCGGCACACGCTGCCGATGTCGGACTCGGCGGCGGCGGCGGCCTCGGTCCCGAAGGGCCGCGGGCAGGCCCGATGAGGGTCCGCTACACCGGCCTGCTCCTCCCCGGCGGGGGGGACCGCGTCCGTCCGGGGGAGTTCGTCGTCGGAGGCGGACGATTCGAGGCGTTCGGCCAGCCGGGGGAGCTCGCGGGGAGCGGCGTGGACGCGGAGGTCCCCTTCGGGGGGCGCCTCGTCGTGCCCGGCGCCATCGACGGGCACGTCCACTTCGACGACCCGGGGTTCGGCTGGCGGGAGAACTTCGCGACGGGGACCCGGGCCGCGGCGGCGGGCGGCGTGACGACGGTGGTCGACATGCCGTGCACGTCGCTGCCGCCGGTCACGACGCGGGCCGCCCTCCGCAACAAGCTGGAGGTGGTCGCGCCGAAGGCGGTGGTCGACTTCATGCTCTGGGGAGGGATCTCCGGCAACGCCGTGGAGGACCCGCAGTGGGAGCGGCACGCGGCGGACCTGGCGGACGACGGGGTCGGGGCGTTCAAGCTCTACATGCTCTCCGGGATGGACACGTTCCGCGAGCTGACGCCGGACCGGATGGTCGCCGCGCTGAGATTGCTCGCGCGGCTCGGCGTGCCGGCCGGTGTCCACGCGGAGGACCGCCCTCTCGTGATGGAGCTGACGGCGGCGAGAAGGGCCGCGGGAGGGTGCACGCCGCTCGACTACGCCGCGTCCCGCCCGGCCGAGGCCGAGATCCGGGCGGTCGAGGCTCTGATCGGAATGGGCCGGAAGACCGGGGCGAGGGTCCACGTGGTCCACCTCGGTTCCGGGGTCGCCCTCGACCGGATCCGGGCGGCGGCCGGCGACGGGGTGGCCGTCTCGGCAGAGACCTGCCCGCACTACCTCGCCTTCACCCGGTCGGACCTGGCGGTGCAGGGGGCGCTCCTGAAGACGGCGCCCGTCGTGAAGGAGCCCGCGGATCGCGACCGGCTCTGGGCGGGCCTCTCGGACGGGAGCCTCCAGCACGTGGCGACGGACCACGCGGCGGGGGAGTGGCCGTCGGAGAAGACGACCGGCTCGATCTGGACCGACTACGGCGGCATCCCGGGAGTCGAGCTGCTCTTGCCGTTCCTCTTCTCGGAAGGAGTCGCGAAGGGGCGGATCACGCTGGAGCGGATGACGGAGCTGGTATCGAGCGCGCCCGCCCGCTTCTTCGGCGTGGCAGGGAGGAAGGGGAGGCTCGCGCCCGGATTCGACGCCGACTTCGCCGTCCTCGACCCGGACGAGCAGTGGAAGGTGGAGGCCGCGGGGCTCCACAACCTGAACCGGTACACGCCGTTCGAGGGGTGGACGTTCACGGGCCGGGTCCTGGAGACCTGGGTCCGCGGCCGGAGGAGCTACGCCCGGACCGCGGACGAAGCGTGGTTCGGAGATCCGGGGACCGGACGGTTCGTCCGGCGGGACAGGGCGGAGGCGGCGTGACGGCGACGATTCTCTCCGGCGGTCCCGTTCTCACGGGCAACAGGGAAGGGAAGGTCTTCGCGCGGGGCGCCGTCGCGTTCGAAGGGGAGCGGATCGTCGCGGTCGGAGCCGAGACGGCCATCTTCCCGGCCTATCCCGAGGCGCGCCGCCTCGAGGCGAAGGGAGGGCTGATCGTCCCCGGGCTGATCAACCTCCACCACCATTTCTACTCGGCCTTCGCGAGGGGACTCTCCCCCGGCGTCCCGACGCGGGACTTCGAGGAGGTCCTCCGCGGCCTCTGGTGGCGGCTGGACCGGGCGCTGGACGCCGACGCGGTGCGGGTCTCGGCCGCGCTCGCGCTGGCCGACTGCGTCCGGTGGGGCTGCACGACCGTCCTCGATCACCACTCCTCGCCCGCCTGCGTACCGGGGAGCCTCGACCTGATCGCCGGGGAGGTCCGGAAGGCCGGGATCTCGGCGGTCCTCTGCTACGAGGTGACCGACCGGAACGGGGAAGCCGAGGCGCTCGCCGGCCTCGAGGAGAACGTCCGGTTCCTGCTGGACGGGGCGTCGGACGCGCGCGTCCACGGGATGGTCGGCCTGCACGCGGCGTTCACCCTGACCGACCGGACGCTGGCGAAGGTGGCGAGCCGGATCCCGCGGGGCGTCGGCGTCCACGTCCACGCCGCCGAGGGGGCCCGGGATGCCGGCCCGCTGGAGCGGCTGGACCGATTCGGGCTCCTCGGGCACGACTCCCTCCTGGTCCACGGCGTTCACCTGACGCCGTCGGAGCTGGGCCGCGTGGCCGAGAGGGGGGCGACGCTGGTCCACTGCCCCGAGTCGAACGCCCACAACGGAGTCGGGCGCCTCGACCTCCTCACCGCCTCGGAGGCCGGGTGCCGGCTGGGCCTCGGCACCGACGGGATCTCCTCGAACGTCCTCCGGTCCCTCCGCGCCGCGTTCCTGGGGCACCGGGACGCCCGGCGCGACCCGTCGTCCGGCTTCGACGTGGTCCCGGGCCTCCTGGGCGGGAACGCGGAGTTCGCCGGACGCGCCTTCGCGGAGCCGCTCCTCGGGCAGCTGGTCCCCGGCGCTCCTGCGGACATCGCCGTGTTCGACGCGCCCTCCCCGACGCCCGTCGAGACCGAGAACGGCTTCGGCCACCTCGTCTACGCGGCGAGCGAAGCGCCGGTCCGCCACACCATCGCGAGGGGCCGGCTCCTGGTGAAGGACTTCGAGCTTCTCTCCATCGACCTCGAAAGCGTCGCGGCCGAGGCCCGGCGGCTCTCTCCAGGCGTCTGGAGCCGCTTCCGGGCGATTCCGGCTCAGTGACGGGAAAAGAGACGACATGAGCCTCGGGTCCCGCGGGCTGTCCCGGTTCGGACGGACTCGCTAGGGCCTGACGACGAACGCCGCGTACCCGGTCGTGGCCCCGCTTCCCGGGACGTCGCCGTGAAGCCTGGCCACCCCCAGGAGGATCGTGAGGTCGCCTCCCAGCTCGAGGGGCAGGTCCCGGGAGAGGAAGCGGAGCTCCGCGCCGGTCAGCCGGACGACGCCGGTGGCTCCGCCGGCCGGCGAGTCCCAGGCGTGGAGGAACGCGCCGTAGAGGAAGAGCCACGGGACGCCCGCGGGGCGGAAGTCGACGCGGCCCGCGTTCACGCGCCGCCCCGTCTGGAAGGCTTCCGGAAGGGCCGGCGACTCGACGCGGTTGAGGTCCAGAATCGGCGGAGTCAGCGCGGTCGCCATCGACCCGACGCGGAAGAGGTCCTCCGGCGTCGGGGACGACCCCATGGCGCCGAGAAGCCCGGAGACGCGCACGGTCCCCGCCGGCGTCCCCGCGGCGAGCGACCCCCGGGCGACGAGGGCGGTCCACGGCTCCGCGTCGGTGCGGCCCGCGCTGGCGTCGGCGGAGAATCCCGCGCGGACGCCCCAGCGCCCCCGCGAAACGCCGAACCCGAGGTCCAGGCCGGCCGCGCCGAGGGCGCGCCCGTAGGCGTCGCCGCCGTCGGGGTGGACGGAGGCCCAGACCCCGCCGGCTCGGAGCTCCAGCTGGCCGGAATCGAAGAAACGGGACCACCGGGCGTCGGCCGACACGCCGCTCCGGCTCCGGTCGAGGAAGACCGGAGAGACGAGGCGCTCGTTCGAGACGTGCTGGTCCACCGCGAAGAGCTGGACTCGCAGCTCGACCGACCTCCGGAAGGCGAGGGCGAAGGAGGCCCCCTTCTCTCCCGAGCTGTCGGCCAGCCCGCCCAGGACCTGCCACCGGAAGCGCCCCAGGAGGTCTCCGCCGGAGACGCCGGCCTGCTGGGCGAAGCCGCTCGGCCCGACGACCGTCCCGGCGGCAAGGGAGAGTTTCATGGTGTCGAACGGCGAGTAGGCGCGCGCCGGGCCCGGGGTCCTCTCCTCGGGGGCAGCGACCGGGGGCGCCGGGCGAGGGGTGATCGGTCCCGGTCCGGGAAGGCTTGCCTCGGCGAGGGGAAGGCCCGCGAGCGGGAGCTTCTGGATGTCGACTCCGCGGGCGGTCATCTCGAGGAAGAAGAGGCTCTCGCCGCCCGGGGCGGCCGCGGGAGAGAAGGCCCCACCGCGGACCCGGGTCCAGAGGAGCCATCCCGGCTCCCCGGGGCGGTGTTCCTCCACGTTCCAGACGCCGTCGCGGTCGGTCGCGAGGAAGAGTCGGCCGTCGGCCGCGATCGCGGGCGCCCCGACCGGCGCGGCGCCCTTCAGGTCGACCTCCACCGGAAGGAATGGACCCTCGAGGTCTGCGCGGAGGAGGCGCCATCCTCCGCCCCGGTGGACGTTGAAGTACGCGCTCTTCCCGTCGGGAGAGAGGCGCGGCGCGGTCCAGGTCTCGTCGATCGAGGGCGGCCGGAGGGGCGCGACCTCACCCGAGGCGAGGTCGACGCGGACCGGTCCGCTGGCCCCGAAGCGGCTCCTGACGCCGACGGCCCAGCGCCCGTCGGGCGACGGGTCGGCTTCCCTCACGTCGGAGAGACGGGTGAGGCGGCGCTCCCCGCCGGTCGCCGGCGTCCAGATCCACAGGTCGGGGTGTAAGACCCCCCCGCCGTCGGGACCCTTCCTGACGAAGAGGAGGCTTCCGTCCGGGAGGAACCGCGGGGCGGACGGGGCAGAGCCGTTCCTCGTGCCGAACGTCCACCTCGGCGGCCTCGACCTGGGGCGCTCCGGGAGGTCGGCGACCTCCTCCGGATCCGAGAGGCGCCGGGACGCCTTCCTCGCCGAGGCCTCCGTCCGCTTCCTCTCCGCCTCGTCCGGTTCCGTCGTCCAGACATCGATCCGCGGACCGTCCTTGCCGTGCCGCCGGACGGCGGCCAGGAACGCCCCGTCCTTCGAGAGCGCGAGGCCCCTCGTGTCGCCCGGCAGCCGCTGCCACCTCTCGCCGTCCTGGAGCCCGAGCCGGATCCACTCCCGTTCCGCCTCCAAGGCCCTCGCCGTCACCTCCGCGGCGAACCGGTAGTAGAGGAGGTCCGGCGCCTCGCCGAAGACCCCCTTGAATGCCCGCGCGAACGTGGGGTTGTCGCGGCCGGCGATCCGCTTCCAGAGCTTGACGAGGCTGCCCGCCCCCTGCCGTTCCTCGAGCCACTCGAGGTAGGCCGACCCGACCAGATAGGCCATCGAGCCGCCTTGCCACCCTTCCGTCCCGTTCAGGGCCTGGTAGGACGGGAGCTGTCCGTCCATCGCCCGGCGCCGGATCACCATGGCCCGATACGCCCCGTACGGACGCCCCGAGCCGGTCAGTGCCCCCTCCACGAGGGTCGCGTATCCCTCGGTCGCCCAGCGAGGGCACTGCAGGGCCAGGGGGCCGATCGGAAGGAGGAACTCCAGCACGGCCGATCCGCGCCGCGACGGCCGCAGGAGGTGGACGAGGTGGGTGTCCTCGTGGAGCGCGAGGAGCTCGGTCCAGTCTCGATCGTTCCCGATCGCCGACTCGGAGTCGGGGGCGGTCGCCCAGAGGATCATGTAGGGACGGTCGAGGAGCGGGAGGGCCATCCCGTTCGCCTCCGCCACGGGGTCGGTCACCACGACGTCGAACTTCCGCTTCGGCGCGAAGCCGACGAAGGCGGTGACCCGCTCGTGGATCGACTCGATCCGGGAGGCGAGGCCGAGGGCCCACGGACCGAACTCCTGCCTGTAGTGGATCCGCGAGTGCGCGGTCTCGAGTGTCCGCCACGGGCCCGATGGCCTCTGGGCGGCCAGCGGCGCGGTGGAGACGAGCAGGAGGAGGGCGGCGAAGCACAGGGGGCGGCGCGTCACGGGCGGGATCATGGCAGAGGGCCATCGCCGTTGCGGAGGCTCCGGCTCGAGCGTCCGGCGCGGGAGAAGGCCGTCGGATCGCCTAGACTGCCGGTCGCGTCGTGAGACAACCTCCTCCTTCGAGCCGCGCCTCGGCCGCGGGAGTCGCCCGGGAGGTCCGGACCGCATGAGGCAGGAATCTTCGGAAAGTCCATCACGAGAGAGCCGGCGGTCCGGGTCCGGTCGCACCTTCGCATGCCTGACGCCGATCGAGGGGTTCCTCGGAGTCGTCTCCGCCGCGATGATCGCCGCGCCGCTGTTCCCCGGCCTGACCCCGGGATGGCCGGGGAGCTGGACGCTCCCGCCGCTTCTGGCTTCGCTGCTGGTCCTGCTCCCCGTCGTCCATCTCGTCCGGACCCGGGGGCCGGCCTCGCTGACGCCTCGGACCATGGTCCTGGCGGCGATCCTGCCGCTTTACGCGATCTACACGGGCAACGGCATCTCCTCCGTCTCTGGCGACAACCTCGGGACCAGGGTCCTGCCGTCGCATTTCCTGAGGACCGGGTCCTTCGACCTGACGGGCGTTCCCCCGTTCGATCGAGGGGACCTCCCGTACTGCGTCACCCGCGTGGGGAGCAGGGTCCTGAATGCCTATCCCTCCGGGACGGCGATCGTGGCGATTCCGTACGCGGTCTTCGGCCTGGCCGCTTCGGGGGGAGAGGTGAGCGGCGAACTGGTTTCCAGGTGGGACAAGCACTCCTCGGCGCTCCTCATGATCGCCGCGGCAGGCCTCCTGTTCGCTTCGGCTCGTCGCTTCGGGACGCGAGGCGCGGCCGGCGCGGCGGCCGTCTTCGCCCTGGCCACGCCGATCCCGACCGGTCCCGCCCAGTCACTCTGGAGCTTCACCGGAGAGATCTTCTGCCTCACCCTGGCGCTCTTCGCGCTGCTGGGCGTCCGGGCGCGGCCGATCCTGGCGGGAGTCGCGCTGGGAGGCGCGTTCGCGTGCCGGCCGACGGCGCTGATCCCTGCGGCCGTCCTGCTGGTCGCGACGGCTTTCTGGCGGCGGCGAACGGCCGCGAGGGCTTTCCTCGCGGCCGCGCTGACGGCCGGTGCGGTGGCCCTCTGGCAGGCGAGGCTCTACGGGCACCCGCTCGGCGCCTACGGGATCTCGCAGACGGCCCGGCTGACCTGGCCGCCCTCGTGGCCGGCCGCGTTCGGCGTTCTCCTCAGCCCCAGCCGCGGGTTGCTCGTCTTCTTCCCGTACGTCTTGCTCCTCCCGCTGGCGGGCGTCAGGGTGATCCGCGCGCGAAACGCCGAGCTCGGTACCTGGTGGGTCGCATCCGCGGCCCTCGTCGGAACGGCGCTTCTCCTCGCGGCCTCGCACGCCCACTGGTGGGGAGGCTGGGGCCTGGGACCGCGCCTGATGTCGGAGTGCGCGCCGTTCCTGGCGCTCGCGACGGTGCCACTCTGGACGTCGGACGGGTGGGGGCGGCGCTCCATGATCGCCCTCTTCACCTTCTCCGCCGTCACCCAGCTGCTGCTCGCGTACAACCCGGACGCCTCCCGGTGGAACGAACTCGTGCATGCCCGGATGCGGAACCGGAGCCTCTCGGGACTCCGGGAGAGCCAGCTGCTGGCCGCCTGGATCCCCGGCTGGCTCGACCGGAACTTCGGGCTCCGGGAGCCGAGGTCGTTCGACCGGGCGGAGTCTTCCGAACTGACGGGCTGGATCGAATCGGCGGAGAGAGACCGGAACGACCCTTCGAACCTGAGAGTCCAGGGATGGGGCCGGATTCCAGGAGAAGACCTGGAAGCGGTCTTCCTCCTCGACGGGTCGGTCGTGCGCCCGCGGGTCCTGCGCCGGGTCTCCCGGGCGGACGTGGCGGCGGCCGTGCCGGCGCTCGGGGGGTGCGACTCCTGCGGATTCGATGCCACCCTTCCGCTTCTCTCGCCTGGCGCCGCGCCCGATCTGCTCGTGGTCCTCAGGGCGCGCGACGGCCGCATTCGCCGCTTCGAGGGACGCCGGCTCCCGTGACGGCGGGCAGGGTCCGGAGCCGCGGCGCCGGTGCTCCGGCCGGCCCACTCGAAATCGGCGCCGCTCGCCACTAGACTCCCCGGTCGGAGGATGCGATATGCCTGCGTTTCGACCCGGGTGGAGAGGGGGGGGCGTGGCCCTCGTCCTCTCGCTCGTCCTTTCTTCTTCCCTCGTCCCGTCCATTGCCCTCGGGGTCGCGGAAACGGTTGAGCCGATGGCCGCGCCGAAGAGCCTCCCCTGGATGAAAGACGCCCAGGCGTCGCTGGAAGTGGAGCTGACGGCGAAGTACGGCCCCGCCGAGCGCCTCCGCGCGGCGCGCGGCCTCGCGCAGGTCGCCTCGCTCTGGAAGGCGGCGGACGGCGATGCGGCGGCCTTCTCGGCGTTCGTGAGGAAGGGCTACGCGGGCGACGCGAAGACGAGGGACGCGCTCTTTTCGCGGATGGAGTTCGCGGTCGAATCGCTCGAGGGGCACATGCTGGAGGTCTCGCGCGACTTTCAGAAGCAGGCTCAGCTCGACCTGGGCGAGGTCTACCCGTTTGACGAGGTGATGGCGGGGTGGGATCCCGGGGCGCATGTCCGGGACGACTGGTTCCAGAACAAGCTGGCCTTCACGGTCCTCCTCAACTTCCCGCTGACGACGCTGACGGAGCGGCTCGAGAAGGGGGACGGGTGGACCCGGCGCGAGTGGGCGGAGGCGAGGCTGGCCGAGCGGTTCGGGAAGAGAATCCCGGCCGACGTCAGCCTGGCGATGGCGAACGCCCAGGCTGACGCCGAGGCCTACATCGCGGACTACAACGTCTGGATGCACCACCTGGTCGACGCGAAGGGGAACCGGCTCTTTCCGCCGAAGATGCGGCTGCTCTCGCACTGGAACCTCCGGGACGAGCTGAAGGCCGACTACCAGGACCCGAAGACCGCGCTCGCCAAGCAGCGGACGATCCAGAAGGTGATGGAGCGGATCGTCGACCAGACGATCCCGGCGCAGGTGATCAACAGCCCGAACGTCGACTGGAACCCCTTCACGAACGAGGTGACCCTGGCGGCGGTGAACGACTCCGGCGCACCGGCTCCCGTGGGCCTTGCCCCCTCGAACGCACCGGAGCCCGACACCCGGTACGCCGTGTGGCTGAAGGACTTCCAGGCGTACCGGAAGGCCGACCCCTATTCGCCGGCGGCGCCGACCCACATCGCCAGGAAATTCGACGAGGAGCGGCAGATCCCCGAGGCGCGGCTGAACGCGATGCTCGAGACGGTCCTCACCTCGCCCCTCGTCCCGCGCGTGGCGAAGCTGATCGAGAAGCGGCTGGGCCGGCCGCTCGAGCCGTTCGACATCTGGTACCCCGGTTTCCGGGCGCAGGGACCGCTCGCCGGCGCGCAGCTCGACGAGGTCGTCCGCAAGAAGTACCCGACGCCGGCGGCCTACCAGAAGGACATCCCGACCCTCCTCCGGAAGCTGGGCTTCCCGCCCGACAAGGCCGACGCGATCGCGGCCAGGATCGTCGTCGACCCGGCGCGCGGGTCGGGGCACGCCATGGGCGCGGCGCGGCGCGGCGACGACGCGCACCTCCGGACGCGGGTCGCCAAGGACGGGATGGACTACAAGGGGTTCAACATCGCCGTTCACGAGATGGGCCACAACGTGGAGCAGGTCCTCTCGCTCAACTTCATCGACCACCCGCTGCTCGCGGGGGTCCCTAACACCGCCTTCACCGAGGCGCTGGCCTTCGTCTTCCAGAACCAGGACCTCGAGCTGCTCGGCCTCGGCAAGCCGGACGAGAACGCCCGGACGATGGAGGCGCTGAACGCCTTCTGGATGACCTACGAGATCGCGGGCGTCTCCCTCATCGACAATGCCGTCTGGCACTACATGTACGACCACCCGGAGGCGACGCCCGCCGAGCTGAAGCAGGCGACGCTGAAGGCCTCCCGCGAAGTCTGGAACCGCTACTATGCCCCGGTCCTCGGGAAGAAGGACGTGACGTTCCTGGCGGTCTACTCGCACATGGTCAACTCGTTCCTCTACCTGGCCGACTACGCGATCGGGCACCTGATCGCGTTCCAGGTGGAGGGGCAGATGGAGAAGGCCGGGAGCATCGGGCCGGAGTTCGTCCGGATCGCCACGCAGGGGAGGGTGACCCCCGACCTCTGGATGAGGACCGCCACGGGCAAGCCGGTCGGGCCGGAAGCGCTGCTGGCCGCCACGGCCGAGGCGCTCGCGAAGGTCGAGAAGAAGTAGCAGATAGACGAAGAGGGCCGCCCGGCGGGCGGCCCTCTCGAATTTCCGGGGCGGGGAAGGCTAGTTCTTCTTGGGGGCCGGAGCGGGGGCGGCCGTGGGCTTGTCCGCCGGCTTGGGGGCCGGGGCGGCGGCGGGAGCTGCGGCCGGCTTGGCCGCCTCGTCGGCCGGTTTCACCTCGAGGAGCTCCACGTCGAACACGAGGGTCGCGCCGGGCTTGATGGTGGGCGGGGAGCCGGCGTCGCCGTAGGCGATGTCCGCCGGGCAGACCAGCTTGGCCTTGCCGCCGGGCTTCATCTCCTGGACGCCCTCGGTCCAGCATTTGATCACCCGGTTCAGGGCGAACTCCGCCGGCTGGCCGCGCTTGACCGAGCTGTCGAAGACCGTGCCGTCGGTCAGCGTCCCCGTGTAATGGACCTTGACCGTATCGGCCGCCTTGGGGCTCGCTCCGGAGCCGGCCTTGAGCTCGGTGATGATCGTGCCGCCGGCGAGCTTCTTCGCCCCGGGCTCGGCGACCGCCTTCGCGATGAACGCCTCGCCGGCCTTCTTCTCCTGGGCCGACGCCGCGGCGGCCCGCGACTGCGCGAGCGCCTGGAGCTTCGGTCCCCAGGTCTCGAGGTCCACCTTCGGCGTCTTCCCGGTCACCCCGTCGGTGAAGCCGGACTTCACGACCTCCAGCTCGGCCGTCGTGAGGTTGAAAACCCCGACGTTCCGGGAAATGAAGAGGCCGAGGGCGTAGAGCGCCTTGTCGTCGTCGGTCTTCAGCTCGGGCTGGGCCTCGGCCAGGAGCGGGGCGGAGCCGGCCAGGGCCGCGGTCAGGAGACCGGCGATCACAGTCTTCTTGAAGTTCATCGTTAGCCTTTCGTTCGGTTTATTCGTCGTGCGAGGCGTGCCGGAACGGCCTCCCCGTCGTCGGAGGGGGTCAAATCTACACATATACAGCGGGAACCCGTGCCAAGGTCAGCTTGGCGGCTTCGGTTCCTTGGACAGCAAAAGGTATGCCGCCCGGCCTTCCTCCGTGATTCCGTAGAGCTCCCCGCCGGCGACGCTGTGGTCGTTCCACTTCACGTAGTTCCGGGCGCGAAGGGACCGGAACGACCGCACGGACTCGACTCCCCGGAACGTGATGTTCGACCGGAGCATGAGGATGGCCCCTTCGTGGACCCTCATCGTGCCGTCGTGAAAGGCGGCCCTGAGAAGCTCGATCTCGGGGCGCGAGAGCGGCGTCATCTGGCGGACGGCTCGCGCTGGACGGAAGGGCCGCGCGGGGCCGGCTTCCGGCCGGCCGCGAAGCCTGGCGTGCCGAGGGCTCCGCCGACGATGAGGACCGCGGCCACCAGGAAGGCGACGGTGGTGACCACGCTCGCGTTGTAGTGGGCGAGGAGCAGGCCGCTCGGAAGGGGCAGGAGCCCGCAGAGGATCGTCACGGCCTTCGACACGGTGCCGGGCTTCCAGGCGGCGGCCGCGAGGATGGCGGCGATCACGGTGAGCTGGAGGGAATACCCGAGCCAGAGGGCCCGGAAGGAGTTCTGGAACCACGGGGTGAGGCCGCTGTTGCGGACCGCGAGGTCGACGGCGGCGTATCCGGCGCCGTGAATCGCGGCGATGAGCAGGAGACAGCCGGCGCCGGCGAAGAGAAGGTAGGAAAGGACGGGCCGGCGAGGAGGCGGAGTCCTCGTCGGGTCTTCCGGGCTCATCTGCTCAGGGGCCATCCCATCCTCCTCGAGCTCCCCCCGGGGAACGGCGGGGAGCGCCGCCCGAGCATTATCACCGGTTCCCCTTTTCGTCGGAGGAGGCGGGCCACCCCGCGCCCGGGCGCGGTCATGGGGACGGCCTCGCCGCGAGGTCGGCCTTGACGAGGGTGAGCCCTCCGTTCCTCCACTCGTAGTACCAGACGCCCGCCGCGGTCCCCTCTCTCCTTATGCCGGAGACGATGAAGAGGCGGCTGTCGGCCCGGTAGAAGAGCCCGGCTTCTCTCTGCAAGGGTTCCCGCGGGTTGAGGCCGCAGGAGACGGTGAAGCCGGGAAAGGAGACCTTTCCCGTGCGCAGGTCCACGATGGCGAACTGCTGGCAGCAGGTCCCGCACCCCCAGCGGGCCACCCGGAAGTGGCCGGCGAAATCGGGGCTCTTGCGGGCCGCCCGCCGGATCTGGGTCCTGTAGAGCTTCGCCTCGCGTCCCTCGATCCGGGGGAGGGCCGGATTCGTGACGATCTCCCGCGGCACCGCGAACTCCTCGAACCGGTGCAGGGAGACGAAGGGTGGCAACGTGTCGCCCCGGGCCTCGGGCCACGCGAAAGCCGCCGCCAGGAGCGCCGCTCGCGCCCAGAGCCGGAGCCGGAGGGTCGAGGTCGTCATCGTCTTTCGGTTCCGGAATCGGACGATACCTTACTGACTCGGGGTCAGGGCTGTGTTTTGTGCGTTTTCCCGCGACGCAGCCCCTAGCTCTCCAGACCGACCGAGAAGATCGCCGCTCGTGACGGCGCACGGTGTCCGAAAGGAGACGCTAGCGGGCTGTGTGGTAGTGGCGGCCGGGCGAGGCGCTCTGCGATCTAGCCGGCTCGGCCCAGTGCCCTTCGAACGGCCCGAAGGATGGCTGACGCCTGCATCACAGCACCGTTCTGATCCACTCCGGCGACAACGATCTCCCAGCCTGGATAGCGCGGAGCGACGGCAAAGTCGGCAAGCCTGGATTTCCACGCACCGGAATTCCGCTAAGCCAGGGTGTTTTTTCGGACCGAGCTCAGGCTGTGAACCGTAGCGGACGTCCGCCCCACCACGGCACATTGACGGGGCTGTTCAGAAGGCCGGAGGCCAGAACGATGGGTAGGTGGGCCCGCCGATGGAATCGGACGAGGACTTCTTCATCGCTGACCGCGACGGTGGCAGGCATGTCGATCAAGTCCCTGAAGATCTGCCGGGCCTGCGCGTCGCGGTAGCCCCTCATCTTCTGGGCCACGAGTCGATAGAGGCCGCTGGCGACGACCAATAGCGCCATATCGAAGTCGACTTTTAGCCCGACGGAGGAGCTGAGTGCGTTCATGTGGAAGAAGCGCACGGCGTCCGAGAGCGCGTTCTCGATCAGCATGCGCTGTGCATATCGGGTGATCACTTGAGCTGCTGGCCGTAGCTCGTTCGTGAGGAGGATGGTCGGCTCGTCATGGCCGAGATCCTCGATGAACATCTGGCGGAACTCGCGTCCCTCGAGCGTGATCTTCTGCTCGTGGACCCTGGGGGTCTTGTACTTTCGGCTCGGGACGTCGAGCTCGACCGTGCGCCAGGCGGAGCGTGGAAGCAGGGCAATCTCCTTCAGCAGTTTTGGGGATCGGCGGCGCAGAGTGATGAAGGTGATGTCCATCTGGTCCAGGCGAGCCAGGTTCGCGTAGGTGGTGAGGCGGGAGTCGAAGACGAGATGCCTGGGGCGCTCGCCCCGGGTCTTCTTCCAGAACGCGATGAACGAGAAGATCTCGTTGGCCTCCTCGCCCTTTCGTAGGTCGGCGTTGGAGTAGCAGAAGGCCTGCCCCTCGGCATCCTGAGCCAGGAATGCCAGGACGCTCTTCTGCCTTCGACTGCGCATGGCGACGTAGTGGCGCTCGATGAGCGGGTCGTCGCCATGGAAGGGAACCGAGTGGAAGTCGAGATTGAACGACCGGCCGGGGAACAGAACATCCCCGTGGACTCGCTCCTGAAAGGCAGCGAGGAGGGCTGCCGTGTGGACGCGTGTGATCCGGGACGAATACTCGGAGAAATAGCTCTTCTTCGGAATGGCGTTGAGGCTCCAGCCCCTTTCGGCGAGCGCGATCGTCAGCGTCACGCTCCCCCTTTCGGTGAACTTGAACGCGTTGGAGAGGAGGTTCTTCAGGATCTGGAGCGCCCGCTTCGGGTCCGTCCCGATCGTCGGCGGCAGGCTCTCGTCCAGGGTGACGGAGAACTCCAGCCCCTTTCCTTCGGCCACGTGGCGGAACGTCTTCTCGGTTGCCCTCGCGATATCGGGGAAGAAGACGTCCGCGATCTCCACGTTCGCGGTGCCGGACTCGATCTTCGAGAGGTCGAGGATGTCGTTGATGAGGGTGAGGAGGTCGTTGCCGGACGACTGGATCGTCCGGGCGAACTTCACCTGCTTCTCGTCGAGGTTCCCCTGCGCGTTGTCGGCGAGCTGCCGGGAGAGGAGCAGTAGGCTGTTCAGAGGCGTCCTCAGCTCGTGCGACATGTTCGACAGGAACTCGGACTTGTACTTCGAGGAGAGCGCGAGCTGAGCGGCTTTCTCTTCCAGCGTCGCGCGGGCGACGTCGATCTCGCGGTTCTTCAGCTCGACCTCGTCCTTCTGCGCGGCCAGGAGCTTGGCCTTCTCCTCCAGCTCCTCGTTCGTCTGCTGCAGCTCTTCCTGCTGCGACTTGAGGTCGAGCGCCATCGACTGCGACTGCTTGAGGAGGTCCTCCGTCCGCATGTTCGCCTCGATGGAGGTGACCACGATCCCGAGGCTCTCGGCCAGCTGGTCGAGGAACATCTGGTGGGTGGCGCTGAAGCGCTCGAAGGAGGCCAGCTCGATCACCGCCCGGACCTGGTTCTCGAAGACGACCGGGAGGACGATGATGTTCAGCGGCTTGGCCTCGCCGAGCCCCGACGTGACCTGGATGTAGTCCGAGGGGACGTTCGTCAGGAGGATCCGCTGTTTCTCGATGGCGCACTGCCCGACGAGACCCTCTCCCATCCGGAACTCCGTGGCGAGGTTCTTCCGCTCCTTGAAGGCGTACGTGGAGAGCAGCTTCAGCCGAGGCTCGGAGCCCGCCGACGTCTCGAGGCCATAGAAGACCCCGTGCTGCGCGCTGACGACCGGCGCCAGCTCCGAGAGGAGCATCCGGGCCACCGAGAGGAGGTCCTTCTGCCCTTGCAGCATCCGGGTGAACTTGGCCAGGTTCGAATTGAGCCAGTCCTGCTCGGTGTTCTTCTCGGTCGTCTCCTTCAGGTTGGCCACCGCGGTGACGACCTTGGCGATCCCGCGGACCTGGTCGGTCAGGTTGCCCGCCATGAAGTTGACGTTGTCGGTCAGGTCCTTCCAGGTGCCGGAGACCCCCCGGACCTGCGCCTGTCCGCCCAGCTTGCCGTCCGTGCCGACCTCGCGGGCCACGCGGGTCACCTCCGCGGCGAAGGCGTTGAGCTGGTCGACCATGGTGTTGATCGTGCTCTTCAGGTCGAGCAGCTCTCCCTTGACGTCGACGGTGATCTTCTTCGTCAGGTCGCCGTTGGCGACCGCCGTGGTCACGCCGGCGATGTTCCGCACCTGGCTGGTGCGGTTGCCGGCCATGAAGTTGACGCTGTCGGTGGGGTCCTTCCAGGTCCCGCCGACCCCCTTGACGTCGGCCTGGCCGCCCAGCTTGCCGTCGGTCCCGACCTCGCGGGCGACGCGGGTGACCTCGGAGGCGAAGGCGCGGAGCTGGTCGACCATGGTGTTGATCGTGTCCTTCAGGTTCAGGAACTCGCCCCGGACGTCGGCGGTGATCTTCTTGGAGAGGTCGCCGGCGGCGACCGCGACGGTCACCTCGGCGATGTTCCGGACCTGCGTCGTCAGGTTCGAGGCCATGAGGTTGACGTTGTCGGTCAGGTCCTTCCAGGTCCCGGAGACCCCCTTGACGTCGGCCTGGCCGCCGAGCTTGCCGTCGGTCCCGACCTCGCGGGCGACGCGGGTGACCTCCGAGGCGAAAGTGTTCAACCGCGTGACCATGGTGTTGACGGTCTTGGCCGTGGAGAGGAACTCCCCCTTCAGGCGGCGTCCCTCCACCTCGAGGGGCATCGACTGCGAGAGGTCCCCCTCGGAGACCGACCCGATGACCCGGGTCAGCTCCGTCATCGGCTGGGCCATGTCGGCCATGAGGGTGTTGGCCGCCTCCACCAGGACCGCCCAGTCGCCCACGGCTGCAGTCACCGGGACCCGGGCCTTGATGTTCCCCTGCTTCCCACCGGCTTCGCCCAGCCGGTCGATCTCCCGCACAGAGCTCTGGTTCAGCTCGGCGACCGCGTTGAAGGTATCGGCGATCTTCCCTCCCAGGCCCGTCCGGTCCTCGGGCATCCGGTAGGCGAAGTTGCCGCGCTTGAGCTCCAGGAGGGCCCTGAGGAGCTCCTTCTGGTCGACGGTTTCCGTGGGGTCTTTCGCACTCATGGAAGTGGTCTCCTCTCGCCCTCTCCTGAACGGCCCGATCCAATGAACCACCGAACGTCTTCTTCGATGTTTCGGCTCATGATGTTCAGATCCTGTGTCTACGGGGAGACCGTCGGCCGGTCTCTCCATCACGACGGGGGCCGCGGCCCTTCCCGCGTTCGACCTTCCGGAGCCAGCACAGACCTTTCGCGGGGGGGGGGAGAGGACAAATTCGATCCGTGGCCAGCGCCGCTGCCCGGCACTCCTTGGTCTCGTGTCTTCCGGGAACCCTGGACGCATAATCGCGGAGGAGAACGCCGATGGAAACCGCGACGAAAGCCAGCCTGACTCCGGAGCAGTACCTCGCAATCGAGCGGGCCGCTCCGGAGAGGAGCGAGTTCTGGAACGGGGAGATGTTCGCTCTCTCGGGGGCGAGCGTGCCCCACGGGGTGATCACGATGAACATCGGGGCGGGGCTCCACTCCCGTCTCCGGGACAGGCCGTGCCGCGTCTTCCCGCCCGACCTGAAGATCCTGGTGGCGCCGACGGGGCTCTTCGCCTATCCGGACGTCGTGGTCGTCTGCGGTCGCCCCGAGTACGTGGACGGGGTCCGGGACGTCGTCACGAACCCGATCCTCGTCGTCGAGGTCCTCTCGCCCTCGACGGAAGCGTGGGACCGAGGCGGCAAGTTTGCCCATTACCGGCAGCTTCCGTCGCTCCGGGAGATCCTCTTCGTTTCGCAGGACGAGGTCCGCGTGGAGCAGTACACGCGGCAGGAAGGCGGGACCTGGCTCCTGACCGAGGCGACCGCCCTCGATGCCGTCGTCCAGGTCGCCTCGCTCGAGTGCGCGCTCCCTGTCGCCGAGATCTACGCCAAGGTCGAGGGGCTCGACTGAACGCGGATTCCGCGGCCGCCGGAGATGGGGTCAGGGCTCCGTTTCGTGTTTTCGGTCGAACCCCGAACGACAGGCCAACGATCCCGAGGAGACTCGCCCGGGTGACCCACGTTCAGGGCTTTCCTGCATTTCAGCACAAAACACAGCCCTGACCCCGGGATCCTCAGCTTCCTGATTCGGGAGGCCCGGCAGGTCCGCGAAACTCTGCCGCCTTCCTGGCGAGAGTCTGGGCATCCCACTCCGGGAGGATCGAGCGGCGCTCCTCGGTGTAGTCCCCGGCCCCCGGGTCGTACTGTCTCAAGAAGCGGACCGCGTTGACCCAGCCGATGGCGCGAGTGAGCGCCCTGAAGCCGGCTTCTCTGAGCTCGCGGGGGTCGATGATCAGTGCGTCCATTGCTCAATCTCCTCGATGAGTTGAACAGGATCCATGACCCGCACCGGGAGCTGATCGGAGAAACGTCGAATGAGCCTGAGGAGGCGAAGGTCCACCGTGACGAAAACGGTGGCTCCGGAGAGTTCCGCGGAGGCAAGGTGGAGTGCATCGAAGCCCTTGAGCCCCAGAGCCATCAGTCCTGCGGAACGAGAGGAAAGATCGGCCTCGGGCGGCCGTGTGATCGGGCCGATCTCCAACAAGAGGGAGACCGCTTCCCGACGTGCCACAACAGTATTGAAGCTGTTTTCGAGCTGATGGGCGGGACATCGGACGAGGTCGACGCGCTCCAGAGGGAACGCCAAGATATTGAGGACGGCCTCGGTCTGGACGCGAATCATCGGCTGGTCCTGGAGGTCGAAGGGCCTCTTCGGGCGGCACAGATCGAGATAGACGCGCACCGGCAAAGTCTACCGGATCAGGCCGAGCGCTCCTCGAGCCCTTGTTCGAGACCGTGAAGGGGGTCTGGGGTGATCACGATGAACATCCTGGCGGGGCTCCACTCTCATCTCCGGGACAGGCCGTGCCGCGTCTTCCCGCCCGACCTGACGATCCTGGTGGCGCCGACGGGGCTCTTCGCCTATCCGGACGTCGTGGTCGTCTGCGGTCGCCCCGAGTACGTGGAGGGGGTCCGGGACGTCGTCACGAACCCGATCCTCGTCGTCGAGATCTACGCCAAGGTCGACGGGCTCGACTGAACGCGGATTCCGCGGCCGCCGGAGATGGGGTCAGCTGGAGCGTGACCTTCCGCCGGGCGTAGACTGGTGGCATGGCTGACGAGGTCGTGGAAACGCTGAAGCTGATCTGGCAGGAAATGAAGGCGTTGAACTCCAAGGCCGACCGGACGAACGAGCGGCTGGAAAGCCTGGAGCGATCGACAGGGGCTCGTTTCGAGAGCCTGGAGCGATCGACAGGGGCTCGTTTCGAGAGCCTGGAGCGATCGACGGGAGCTCGTTTCGAGAGCCTGGAGCGATCGACAGAGGCGCATTTCGAGAGCCTGGAGGGAGAAATCCGGGGAATGGGGAGCCGGATTGCCGAATCCGAGATGAGAGTCGCGACCGAAGTCGTCGCGCTGCGGGGCGCGTTCGTCGACATGCGGGACAAGCTCTCCGTGGTGATTCGGCAGGATCACCGGATCCAGAGCCTGGAAGAGAGAGTGGCTGCCGTGGAGCGCAAGACCGGGTAATCGGGGAGCTGGGATCAGCCCTGTCGCCTGCGACGGGACTCTGGCGTCGGCCCGGGCCGACGGTTCCCGATGGCGCCTTACGCCGTCGGACCGGCGCGTATCATGGCGATCATCGTGGGCGCGTGGGGTAGCCTCTCCGGTCGGATCCGGCCTTAGGGCCGCGTTCCGGCAGCGTGCCGGCCCTCCGGCGCCTTCGTCCTGGCCGCCGCCGTCGTCGCCTCTTTCGTGCTCGCCCTCGGCGCCTGCCGGCGCCAGGCGCCCTTACCGGCCCCGGCCCACCCGCCGCTGCGGCTGGCACGCCTCAACTGGCCCGGCAACTACTGGGTCGACGTGGCCCAGGCCTGCGGGCTCTTCGCGGCGGAGGGGCTCGCCGCGCAGCTGGTCGACACGACGGCCGACTACTTCGGGTCGCTCGACGACGTCGTGGCGGGGCGCCTCGACGCGAACAACTTTTACGTCTTCGACCTCGTGAAACGCAACCTGGAGGGCGCGGACCTCGTCGCCCTGATCGCGGCCGACCACGGGCACGGGGCCGACGGCGTGGTGGGGCGGACCGGGACGCTCGCCGGCCTGCGGGGCCGGCGGGTGGCCGTGGCGCGGGGGACGTTCCTCGAGTACCTCCTCCACCTGGCGCTCTCGCGGGAAAAGCTCACGCTCGGCGACGTCGTCCAGGTCGACGTGCCGCCGGAGAAGGTCCAGAGGGCCTTCGAGAGGGGGGACGTGGACGCCGCGGTGACCTTCGAGCCGATGCTCTCACAGCTCGAGAAGGCGGGAGGACGGCGCCTCTACGATTCCTCCGAGAGCCCGGCAGGCGCCTTCACCGGCGTCTGGGCGGTGCCCCGCCGCCTCGTCGAAAGGCGCCCGGAAGACCTCCACGCCCTGGTCAGGACGTGGGAGAGGGCCACGCGCTTCATCGCGGAGAATCCTGGCGAAACGTCCCGGCTGATCGCGGCTCTCTACGGCCAGACCCCGGAGGAGATCGAGCGGTTCATGAGCCTGGACCGGATCCTCGGCCTCCGCGAGAACCGGATCGCCTTCACCTTCGCCACGGGCTACGACTCCCTCCACGGCTCGGCCCGCCGCGTGAACGAGTTCCTAGTCCGGACCGGGCAGGCCCGGGCGACGCTCGACACGACGAGCATGATCGACGCACGTTTCATCCGGGCGCTCCCGTGAAGCTCGCGGCGCGGTTCGCCCTGCTTGCCGGCGTCCTGGCGGCCGCCGGGCTGCCCGCCGTCGCCCTCTTCGTCTGGGCGGAGGAGCGCGGCCCGATCCTCTCGCTCCTCGAGCAGGACCAGATGGCCCGGGCGGCAGGCGTCCTTTCCGCCCTCGATCGCAAGCTCCACGACGCGATGCAGGACATCCAGATCATCGCCGCCGTCTCGCTCCCGTCGAACCCCGGGGCGGGGTCCGGCGACGCGCGGGCCGCGGAGGCCGAGGCCCGGCGGCTCGACGCGCGGGCCCTGCTGACGGGGCCCTGGGACGACCTCGCCGTCGCCGGGCCGGGCGGCCGGGTCCTGGCCGCCACCGACCGGTCGAGGACGGGCACCACGCTGACGGACCCGGTGGAGCGCGCGGCCTTCGAGGCCGCCTGGAGAGGGGTGGTCTTCACGTCCGAGCTGGTGCACCCCGCCGGCGCCGTCCGGCCCACGATGATCTTCGCTGCCCCGGTCCGCGAGGGTCCCGAGCCGTACGACCGGGTGACGGCCGTCATGCTTGGCCGCCTGGGCTGGCCCTCAATCCTGGAGATCCTGGACGAGGTCGACCCGTCCGTCGAGCCGGTCCTCCTGGACAGAGCGAACCGGGTGATCGCCACGCGATCCGAGCACCGGAGCCGGCTGCTGCGGGAGACCCACCCGATGCGTGAGCCCGGGGTCCGGGCGGGCGAGGGCCCGGAGAAGAGACCGTCCCTCGTCACCGTGACGCCGCAGAAAGGCTACCTGGGCTTCCGAGCAAGGGTTGGGTCCTCGTCCTCGAGACGCCCCTCGCGGCCTTCTCCGCGCGGATGACGGCGGCGACAGTGCGCCCCGCGCTCCGTGCGGGGGTCCTCTTCCTCGTGACCCTCGGCCTCCTCACGGCCGTCGTGCGCAGGAGCATCAGGCCCCTCGAGGCCGTCAGCGACGCGGCTCGCCGGCTGGGGGCCGGGGACCTCTCGGTCCGGACGGGCCTCTCGCGCCGGGACGAGATCGGAGAGCTCGGCCAGGCCTTCGACCGGATGGCGGAGAAGCTCCAGGGCTCCATGGAGGAGATCCGCCGGCAGTCCGCGCTCGTCGAGTCGATCGTCGAGAACCTGGCAGAAGGGGTGATCGTGGCCGATTCCAGCGGCCGTTACCTCTTTTACAACGGGGCCGCCCGGGCCCTCATGGCGAGCGAGGCCCCGGGCGACGAGATGCCGGACGGCTCCGTGGAGATCTCGCGCCTCAGGAGACCCGACGGGGTGACGCCGTTCCCGGAGGACGAGCTCCCGCTCGCTCGAGCGGTCCGGGGCGAGTCGAGCCAGGACGTCGAGATCGTCGTGGCCGGGGCCGGCGGACGGCCGGACCGCGTCGTCGCCGTCAGCGGCCGCCCGCTCCAGGCGAGGCTCGGCTCCGGGGACCTCGTCTCGGCCGGGGGCGTCGTCGTGTTCCGCGACGTCTCGGTCGAGCACGAGACGCAGCGAATCCTCCTCCGCGCCAAGGAGGATGCCGAGGAGGCGGCCCGCCTGAAGAGCCAGTTCCTCGCGAGCATGAGCCACGAGATCCGCACCCCGCTCAACGGCGTGATCGGAATGACCGGGATCCTCCTGGAGTCCGGTCTCACCCCGCAGCAGCGGGACTACGTCGAGACGGTGCGCTACTCCGGCGAGGCGCTCCTCTCGATCGTCAACGACATCCTCGACCTCTCCAGGCTCGAGTCGGGGCAGATGACCCTCGAGGACGTCCTGTTCGACCTGCCCCTGCTGGTCGAGGAGGTGACGGGGATCGTCGCCGTGGCGGCCCGGAAGAAGTACCTCGACCTCGCCGTCCGGGTCGCGCCCTCCCTGCCCCGCGTCGTCCGCGGCGATCCGGGACGCCTGCAGCAGGTGCTGCTGAACCTCCTGTCGAACGCCGTCAAGTTCACCTTCGAGGGCTGGGTCCTCCTCGACGTCTCCTGCCTCGAGGGGACCGCCGGGATCTGCCTCGTGGAGCTGCGGGTAGAGGACACCGGCGTGGGGATCGACGAGGAGCAGGTCCCCCGGCTCTTCGCCCCCTTCACGCAGGCCGACGCCGGGACGGCGCGCCGCTTCGGCGGCACCGGCCTCGGACTGGCGATCTCCAAGCAGCTCGTCTCGCTCCTCGGCGGGACGATCGGCGCCGCGCCTCGCCCCGGCGGAGGCTCGGTCTTCCGGTTCACGGTCCCGCTGGCCCTGGCGGCCGGGGCGGAGCAGCCGGAGCCCGAGCCGGTCCTGGCCGGCCTCGGGCCCGTTCGCGTCCTCGTGGTCGACGACCACGAGGTGAACCGCTTCGTTCTCGCAGAGCGCCTCGCGACGTGGGGCCTGCGGAACGCGGCGGCCCGCTCCGGGGAGGAGGCCCTGGCCCTGGTCCGGGCGGCGCTGGACGCCGGGGACCCCTTTGGCCTCGTCCTCCTCGACGTCATGATGCCGGGCCTGGACGGACCCGGGACGGCCCGAGCCCTCCGGGACGACCCACGGCTCGCCGATCTCGGGGTGGTCGCCGTCAGCTCGGTCGACCGCTCGGAGCTCTCCCGGTCCGGCGGCCCGGATCCCTTCGACTCCTGGACCGTCAAGCCCGTCCGAGGGGCCCGCCTCCAGGAGGCCATGGCCTCGGCCTATCGCGCCCGGCACGGCGGCGCGGGGCTCGAGACCGCGGTCCCCACGCCCCCGGGTCCCGGGCCCGAGCCGTCCCGGTCCCAGCCCGCGTGGGGCTTCGGCGTGCGCGTCCTCGTCGTCGACGACAGCTGGGTGAACCTGAAGGTGGCGACGCTCCAGCTCGAGAGCCTCGGCTGCCGCGTCGAGGTCGCCGAGGGGGGCCGTCAGGGGGTCGAGGCGGTGTCGCGCTCCCGGTTCGACCTCGTCCTGATGGACTGCCAGATGCCCGAGATGGACGGCTACGCCGCGGCCGGGGAGATCCGCCGGAGGGAGACGCCGGACCGGCGGGTGCCGATCGTCGCCGCGACCGCCCACGCCCTTCCCGGCGAGCGCGAGAAGTGCCTGGCCGCGGGGATGGACGACTACCTCGCCAAGCCGATCCGGATCGTGGAGCTCGAGCGGACGCTCCGGCGCTGGGTCGGCCCCCCCACCGTGCCCCTGCCTGCCGGTCCCCCGCCCTCCCCGGCTCTCGAGGAGGCGTCCGCCGAGGCCGCCCGAATCGCGGCGAGACTCGTGGGGGTGGCCGGGGAGCGGGATCGCGCGCGCGAGGTGGCCGGCCTGTTCCTGAAGGGCGCGATGGAGTCCCTTCGCGCGCTCCGCGAGGCGGCGGAGGAGCCTTCGGCCTTCGCGCGCGCCGCGCACAAGCTCAAGGGGAGCGCCGGCAGCGTCGGGGCCGAGACGGTGGCCGGCCTGGCCGCCCGTCTCGAAGAGATCGGGGGCTCCGGGGCCGAGCCCACCGCCGCGCGGCTCGCCGCCGTGTCGGCCCTCGAGTCCCGCCTCGCGGACCTGCCCGCGGCCATCGAGGCCGCGTTCGAAGGGAGGAGTTCGTGAAGATTCTCGTGGCGGACGACGACGACGCCTCCCGCACCCTGATGGAGCTGATGGTGAGCCGGATGGGGTACGAGGTGACCTCGGTCCGGGACGGGCTCGAGGCTCTCGATGCGCTCCTCTCGCCGGGGCGGCCGCACCTCGCACTTCTCGACTGGCTCATGCCGGGAATGGAGGGGCCCGAGATCTGCCGGCGCGTCCGGGAGGCGGCCCTCGAGCCGTATCCCTACCTCGTCCTCGTCACGTCGAAGAGGGCCCGCGAGGACCTGGTCGCGGGCCTGGACGCCGGAGCCGACGACTACCTGACCAAGCCGTTCGACGCGGCGGAGCTCGAGGGGCGGATTCGGGCCGGGCGCCGCGTCGCCCGGATGTCGGAAGAGCTGGTGGCGGCGCGGGAGCGCCTGCGGGACCTCGCCCTCCACGACGTCCTGACGGGCATCCTCAACCGGCGCGCCGTTTCCGAGCACCTCGAGCGGGAGCTGTCCCGTGCCCGGCGGGAATCGGGGCCGCTCGCGGTCGTCATGGTCGATCTCGACCACTTCAAGCGCGTCAACGACGCTCACGGCCACGCCGCGGGCGACGAGGTCCTTCGCGAGGCGGCGCGCCGCCTGGGTGCGACCCTCAGGGGCTCGGACGCCGTGGGCCGCTTCGGCGGCGAGGAGTTTCTCGTCGTCCTTCCCGGCGCGACCGTCGCGGGAGCGCACGAGAGCGCCGAGCGCCTCCGGCTCGCGGTCTCCGCGCAGCCGGTCCAGGCCGGGAAGGCGGCGGTCGAGGTGACGTGCAGCCTCGGCGTCGCAGGCTGGAGAGCCCCCCGGCAGGACGTCGACGGCCTCCTCGCGGCCGCCGATTCCGCCCTCTACCGCGCCAAGGAACTGGGCCGGAACCGGGTCGAATGCGCCCCTCCTCCCGATCAGGGGAGCGAGGAGGCGAGCCTCCCGGAAAGGTAGCCCGCGACCTTCGCCCGGAGGAGGTCGGGGTCGATCGGCTTTTCGAGGTATTCCGCCGCACCCAGGGCCAGGACCCGGGCGGCGCTGGCCGGGATCCGGTGCGCCGTCAGGAAGACGATCGGCATCGCCCGGTTGCGGTCCCGCTCCCTGATCCGCGTGGCGGTCTCGAAGCCGTCCATCCCCGGCATCGCGACGTCGAGGATGACGACGGCGAAGTCGTGCCTCAGGAGGTGCCAGAGAGCCTCCTCCCCCGAGCCGGCCGTCACGACCTCGACGTCGAGCGGCTGGAGCACCGCCTCGACGGCTATCAGGTTGGCCGGGGAGTCGTCGACCACGAGGATCCAGGGCCGATCGTCGCCGCTCATCTCGCCAGGATCATACGTTCCGCAGCGCGAGCTCGAGCTTCCCGGCCCGTTCCTCGCCGGCTCCCCCTCTCCCGCCCCCGGCCGGGGCACCGAGGTTTTCTGCGGCTCAACACAAAACACAGCCCTGCCCCCGGGATCCGCGCTTGTTCGAGACCGTGAAGGGGGGGCTGGGGTGATCACCGGAAACATCCTGGCGGGTCTCGGGTCCCCTCGGTTCACCTTCAGTCGTAGACCCCGTCGGCGAACCAGTCACCGCTCGCGGCGTCGCGGAAGAGGCGATAGAGGCCGCCGCTCGCAAGCTCGACGTCCCAGTAGGCGCGGACGGCGGGGGTCTCGGACCACCAGCCGTCCTCGAGGGTCCAGGGCCCTGCGGCGGCGCGGACCGGGCCCGCGATCTCGCCGGGGGGGATGGCGGGGTCCGCGCCTGCGGAGGCCAGGGAGCGGACGGAGAGGAGCCTGCCGTCCGCGCCGCCGGCGCCGTCCGTCAGGACCTCCACCGGGACAGGGGGACGGAGGACGCGGACCGCGAGGAGGCCGCGGCCGCTCCTCGGGGGGCGGCGGACGGCCGGAGGCGGGGGGGGCGCGTAGGGGACGAGGGCGAACCGCTCGGGGAGGTGGCCGTCGACGGCCCGCGGGCTGCCGGCGCGGCCGTCGCCGAGGAGGGCAAGGAGGCGGGCGAGGGCGGTGGCGAGGAGGTCGGGCGAGATCTCCGGGGGGCCGAAGAGGGTCATCTGCCCGCGGCGGGGCCGGTCGGGGTGGAGGGTGATGGAGAAGCCGACGACCGGGGCGCCGGGGGGCCGCCGCTCCAGGTCGATCTCGAGGAGGCGCAGCAGCGTCTTCGGGTCGCGCGTCGGGGCGGGGAGGGGGATGGAGCGGACGTCGTGTCCCTCCGGCTCGAGCTGGAGCACCGTCTCGAGGCGGGTGCAGCCGAGCCCCTCGACGGCGAGGCGGGGGAGGAGCCGGTCGAGCGCCGCCCCGGCCATCGCGAGGAACGGCTCGAGCGTGGCGAGGGGCCACTCCAGCTCCATCCCCTCGGAGAAGACGGGTGGGGGGAGGCGAGGGACGAGCGGTTCCGGGTTGTGGCCGCGGGCCATCTCGTGGAGCTTTTCCCCCCCGCGCCCCAGGCGGGCGGCGATCTCGCTGGCCGGCAGCTTCGCCAGGTCGCCGATGGAGCGGAGCCCCCAGCGGGCGAGGGTGCCGGAGACGCCGATCTCCGGGGCGAGGCGGACGAGCGGGAGAGGGGCGAGAAAGGCGGCCTCCCCGCCGGAGGGGACGACGACGGGGGAGTCCGGCAGGGCGGCGGCGATCCGGGCCGCCAGCTTGCTGCCGGCGATCCCCGCCCGGGCGGCGAGGCCCTCCTTCTCCGCGGCCCGGATGAGGGCCCGCCCGAGGTCCCGGAGCGGGTCGGGGCCGGGAAAAATCCGCTCGAGCCCGTCCCCGTCCAGGTAGACCAGCCCCTCCCCGGCGTCCTCGACGCGGGGGGAGAACTGGCCGGCGGCATCCAGGAGCGCCTCCTGCGCGGCCCGCTCGCTGGCCCGGTCGCGCCCGCGGGCGATCAGCTTCGGGAGGAGGGCGCGGGCCTGTGGGAGGGTGAACCCGGGCCGGATCCCGGCCTTCCGCGCCGCGCGGGTGCCGGCCACGACGCGGGCGGCCGTGCCGTTCCCCTCGCAGACGACGACGGCCGAATCCCGCAGCTCGGGCTCGCTCCGGAGACGGGCCGCCAGCGGGAAGAGCGGGACCGAGAGGCAGGCGATCACGGAAGACGCCCCTCACGCCCGCCTGGCTCGACGCGGCTCGGGAACCCAGGTTGCGATTTCCTGCTCTCGATCCTGGCGGATCCCCTCCCCCCGGCCGCGGAGGGGGTGCAGGGGAACCCGGGCGTCGGGTTCCCCTGCGGCAAGGCAGCTCCACGGAAACCTGAGCGTCAGTTTCCCCGTCTCTCCCGGCTTTCCATGCCGCTGCTTCTCCAGGACGAGCCGTCCTCCAAGGCCCTGGAACCCGGCCGCCCCCCGGCCCGCACGGACCACCGCCTCGGCGGCGAGCCCGGTCAACGGAAAGGGGGTGGAGACGAGGAGGGCGGTCCCGTGGACCCCGGCCAGCCGGGCGAGCCGGAGCCAGGGGGCGGCGTCCAGCCCCCGCGGGAGCCGGACGGAGAGGCCGAGATCCAGGACGAGGAGGGCGAACCCGGTCCCGGCCGCGATCTCGGCGGCCTCCAGCGCCTCGCGGAAGGCGCGGGGGCGGAGCCAGAGGAGGCGGGGGAGGTCGACCCCCGCCTCCGCGGCCAGCTTCGGGTCGAGGTGGTCCCCCAGGTCGACGAGGGCGGCCGTCTCTCCCATCCCGGTTGCCACCGCGAGGGCGGCCATCGCCACGGAGAAGCGGCCGCCCGACGGGCGCCCCGTCAGCTCGACCAGCTTCCCCCGGAGGAGGCCTCCCCCGAGGAGGGAGTCGAAGCCGAAGAGGCCGGTGGCCATCCGTTCCTCCCCCCGGGGCCGGGGGAGGTCGCGGGCGCTCGAGACCCGGGAGGCAACCTCCCGCGGGAGGCTCGCCCGGAGGAGGTCGAGAGGGGCGGCGGAGGCGGGGAGAGCGGACATGGTGGCCAGAGAAATGTGGACGTAAATGAGGCGCAAGTCAAGCCTGTCGGATACCTCCGGAATGAACAGAATGAGCCATCATTCATTTTTCCGATGACGGAGATTTCCGAAGGTGGTAGCTTCTCTCGACCCGGCCGGCCCACCGGCACAAACAGCGAGAGGAAGCACGGATGAACCACATCGTCTGCCTTGCCTACGTTCCCGACACCGAGACGAAAATCAAGATCGGCGCGGACGGAAAGTCGATCGACGAATCCGACGTCAAGTGGATCGTCTCGCCCTACGACGAGTACGCCCTGGAGGAGGCCATCAAGACGAAGGAGACGAAGGGCGGGACCGTCACGGTCGTGACCTTCGGCCCCGCGAAGGCCGACGTCGGCCTCCGTGAATGCCTCGCCCGCGGCGCCAACGAGGCGGTCCGGATCGCCGCCGACGGCCTCGCGCAGGTCGACTCCCTGGGCGTCGCGAAGCTGCTGGCCGCCGCGATCAAACCGATGCCGTTCGACGTCCTCTGGCTCGGCAACAAGGGGGTCGGAACCGACGCGCAGACCCTCGTCCCGATGCTGGCCGAGTTCCTCGACCTGCCGCACGTGAACCTGGTGACGAAGCTGGAGTGGAAGGACGGCGCGGTCACCTGCTGGCGCGAGATCGAGGGGGCCAAGGAGGTCGTGGAGACGCCGCTCCCGGCCCTGATCGCCGCGCAGAAGGGGCTGAACGAGCCGCGCTACGCCTCGCTCAAGGGGATCATGGCCGCCAAGAAGAAGACGATCGCCGTGAAGACCCCGGCCGACCTCGGCGTGGACGTTGCCGCGGTCTCGGGCGACAAGGCGGCGGTCCGCTGGACGAAGCTGGAGCTCCCGCCCGCCCGCCAGGCCGTGAAGCTGATCCCGGCCGACGACCCGGCCAAGGCCGCCGAAGAACTCCTCCGCCTGCTTCGCGACGAAGCGAAGGTTCTGTAGGGAGAGACCGATGAGCAACATCCTCGTATTCGTCGAACAGCGCGAAGGGAAGGTCCGCAAGGCCGCCCTCGAATCGCTCACCCTCGGCCGCGCCCTCGCCGCCAGGACCGGCGGCACGGTCGCCGCGGTCGTCGCCGGCTCCGGCATCTCCGGCCTCGCCGGGGAGCTGGCCGCCTACGGCGCCGCGAAGGTCTTCGTGGCCGACGCTCCCGAGCTGGCCCTCTACTCGTGCGAGGGGTACACGGCCGCCCTCGACGCGGCCGCCTCGGCCTTCTCCCCGTCGATCGTCCTGGTCCCCGGTAGCATGATGGGAAAGGACGTCGCCCCCCGCTTCGCCGCCCGCCGCGGCGTCGGCGTCCTCTCGGACGTCATGACGCTCGAGGTGGAGAACGGACGGCTGGTCGGAACGCGCCCGGTCTACTCGGGGAAGGCCCGGGCGACCGTCTCGGCCGACCCGGCCGCCGCGCTCCAGATCGCCACTCCCCGCCCGAACGTCTTCCCGGCGTCGAAGGCCGACGCCCCGGCCGCGGGCGAGGCCGTCCCCCTCGCGCTCGCGGGGCTGAAGATCCGCGCGAAGGTGACGAAGATCGAGGCGGCCGAGACCGGCGAGATCGACGTCGCCGAGGCCGACAAGATCGTCTCGGGCGGCCGCGGCATCAAGGGGCCGGAGAACTGGCCGATGCTGAAGGCGCTCTGTCACGAGCTGGGCGCGGCGCTCGGCGCCTCCCGCGCCGCGGTCGACGCCGGCTGGATCAGCCACTCGCACCAGGTGGGGCAGACCGGCAAGGTCGTCTCGCCGTCGCTCTACATCGCGTGCGGGATCTCCGGCGCGATCCAGCACATGGCCGGCATGGGGTCGTCCAAGGTGATCGTCGCGATCAACAAGGACCCCGAGGCCCCGATGTTCAAGGTGGCGACCTACGGCATCGTCGGCGACATGTTCCAGATCGTGCCGGCGATGACCGAGGCCGCGAAGAAGATGAAGGCCTAGCGGTCCCCCGGAACTCCCCACCCGTCCCGGAGACGAAAGTGGCCGGCCCGATCGGGCCGGCCACTTTCGTTCGTGGCGTTCCGGAGACGCCCCCGAAGCGGCAGGTTAGGGGGCCTGGACGGTCGCCCGGAACTCCGTGTGGGTGGTTCCGCAGCCGTTGTGATAGGTGATCCAGACGATGTCGGTGACGTCCGAGTTCGGTCCGGCGTGGTAGTAGCAGTTTCCGTCGCTGCTGAAATAGAAGTAGCCGCCGCTGGGCATCTGGACGGTGTAGGAGTTCAGGTACTGGGTCTTGACCACCCCGGTGACCTTGACGGTCACGCCGTCGAACGGAGTGAGCACGACGCTGGTCGGGGTCACGACGGGGTACTCGACCGCCGTGTCGACCGGGACCGTGACCGAGGCCGTGGCGTTCTTGCCGCCCGGTCCCTTCGCGATCAGGTCGAAGGTCTTGGAGGAGGCCCCATCGGTCGGCGGGAAGAAGCAGACGACCGAGCCGGTGATGGCCACCGACTGGGGATGGCCCAGCTGGTCCGGGCAGTTGCTGAGGGTCACGCCGGTCGCGTTCGCCGTGGCCCAGTTCAGGAAGATGTTGTTGCTGGCCTGGCAGGACCACGCCGGGTCGGCGTAGAAGGAGATGATCTGGGGCGGCCCCGGCGCGCTCACGGTGGCCGTGAAGAAGGCCGTGGACGCTCCGCAGACCCCCTGGTTCGCGAGCTGCACCACGTCGGTGCCGGTCGTCGTCCCCGCCGTGTACTTGAACGTGCTCCCGGTGATGACGAACGTCGACCCGGTGGAGTCGTGACGCGTGAAGGTGGCCGTCACCGCCGTCGCCTGGAACGGAAGGATCCCGGAGATCGCCCCTCCGGGCTGGGTCGTGCCGGAGGCCGGGGTGGGCGTCGGAGGAGCGGTCGGCGGAAGGACCGTCACGTGGATCGGCTGCGTCGCGGTCAGCCCGCCGGCCGAGAACGCCGTGAGGACGAGGTCGGTCGTCGTCTGGACCGTGCCGGACGCCGTGCCGACCGGAGGGAGGTCCCCGGAGACGCCTGAGATGGCCACGCGCACGGCGCCCACGGTGCTCCAGCTCAGCGCGACGGAGAGGGGAGCACAGCCGCTGGTGGGGGTCCCGGTGAAGGAGGTGATCGACGGAGTGGTCGAGAAGGAGCCCCGCGCGACGGAGAGGGGAATCGCGGTGCCGTCGCTCGTGAGGTTGTCGTTGCGGATGACGTAGGGGGCGCCGGTGCCGGCCAGGAACCGGAGCCTGAGGCCGAGTCCCGAACGCTCGGCCGAGGCCGCGACGATCGTGGCCAGGGAATTCTGGGCCGCGGCCCCCGCCGACGCGGTGATCGTCCCGGAGCCGAGGAGAGCGCCGCCGTCGAAGGCGGTCACCTCCAGCTGGCAGCTCCCTGCCGAGCCCGGGTTGCAGAGCACTCCGACGTTGGTGCGGGCCCGGCCCGGCGCGGTCGACGTCGAGGCGTCCGCCCCCCCGCCGTCGGCCTCGTCCCCCGCGGTCAGGAGATCGGCCGAGCCAGTCGCCACGAAGCTGACCCCGAATCGCCCCGCGGCCGTGTCGTTGAACGTCTCGGACCAGGCGCTCACGCCGGCGTCGGATCGGACCCGGTACTGGAAGGGCCCCCTCCCCGAGAGGGCGTCCGGCGTCGGGACGTTGGCCACTCCCTGCGCCGGAATCGAGAAGGAGCCGGTCCCGGCCAGGGTGCCCCCTACCCAGAACTCGACGGTGCCGGTCGCGGCGGACGGCGAGCTGACGTGGACGATGGTGTCGAACAGCGATCCGGCGGCCCCGGTCCCCTTGGCGCCCGGTCCCCCCCAGAGGTCGGTTCCCTGTGAAGCGAACGGACCGTCTGCCGCAAGAGGCGAGGCCGCGAGGAGCGAGAGGAAGAGGACCGCGGCCAACGACGCAGCGCCCGTCAGGCGGATTCCTTTCATCGTCAAACTCCCATCCTTCGAGATTCCTGGCATCTCGGTACTTGGTCGAAATCATACACCGGGCACGAGATGAAAGCGCTCCCGGCTGCGTCTCCTTGCGCTATTCTCGCCATCGATGATGCCGACAGATGCGACGTTGCTCGGACTCCCCGGAAGCCTCGCCTTCCTCCTCGTCCTGACCCTCGCCGTCGTCCTCTTCGCCTGGACCGCTTCCCGCCGATGGCAGCTGATGACCGCGGGAAGTCCGCCCGACGTCCGGTGGGATCGCCCACTGGAGCGCCTGAGGGGTCTAATCGAGCTCGGGCTGCTCCAACGGAAGATGTTCCGGGACCCGTACGCGGGCCTCTACCACATCCTGATCTTCTCGGGTTTCGTCGTCCTTTCCGTCCGCACCCTCTCCCTCGTCTTCGAAGGGCTTTTCCCGAAGGCGGGGATGCCGTTCCTCTCCCCCTGCTTCTGGCAGGCCTATCTCCTCCTGAAGGACGTCGTCCTGGCGACGACGTTCGCCGGGGCCCTGCTCGCGCTCGGGCGCCGCCACCTCTTCAAGAAGGAACGGCTCGACGCCTCGGTCGACGCCGACCTGATCCTCGGGCTGATCGGATTCCTGATGCTGTCCGACCTCCTCGCGGGCGGTGCCCGGATGAACCTCTTCCGCCACGAGTCGGCCGCCTGGGAGCCGGTCACGGGACTGTTCGGCACGCTCCTCGCGGGGATGGCGCCCGCCTCGCTCCAGGCGACGTACGGCTTCTTCTGGTGGGCGCACCTGATCGCGATCTTCGTCTTCCTCAACTACCTCCCGTACGCGAAGCACTTCCACGTCATCACCGCGCTCCCGAACATCTTCCTCCGGAAGCTCGAGGCGCCCGGGAAGCTCCGGACGTTCGACATCGAGAAGGCGGCCGAGGCGGAGAAGTTCGGAGTCTCGAAGCTCGAGGACTTCACCTGGAAGCAGCGGCTCGACATCTTCACGTGCACGGAATGCGGTCGCTGCCGCGAGGTCTGCCCGACCCACCTGACCGGAAAGCCGCTCTCTCCGAAAGGGTTCATGGTCGACCTGCGGCACGCGCTCTACACGGACGCGAACGCCATCGTGGACACGGCTTCCGGGCGGGGCGACGCGAAGACGGAGCAGGCCCAGGCGGACCGGAAACCACTCATCGGCGGCTGGATCGAGGAAGAGACGATCTGGGCCTGCACGACCTGCCGCTACTGCGAATCCGCCTGCCCGGTGACCATCACCTACACCGACAAGCTGATCGACCTGCGCCGGCACCTGGTCCTGGAGAGGAGCGAGTTCCCGAAGGAGGCGCAGACCGCGTTCAACGGCATGGAGCGCCAGGGGAACCCCTGGAACCTGGCGGCCGCCGACCGCGGCGCGTGGGCCGAGGAGCTGCCGTTCCCGGTGCTGACGATGGCCGAGGCCGAGAAAGGGGACGTGGACGTCCTCTTCTGGGTCGGCTGCGCCGGGTCGTACGAGGACCGCGGCAAGAAGGTGTCGAAGGCGCTGGCGACCCTCCTGCACGAGGCGGGGGTGAAGTTCGCGATCCTGGGATCCGAGGAGAGCTGCAACGGCGACGCCGCGCGGAGGCTCGGGAACGAGTACCTCTTCCAGACCCTCGCGCAGCAGAACGTCGAGACGATCAACGGCTACGGGATCAAAAAGATCGTCACGAACTGTCCGCACTGCTTCAACACGATGAAGAACGAGTACCCCGACTTCGGCGGCCACTTCGAGGTGGTCCACGGGACCGAGCTCGTGGCGAAGCTGGTGGAGGAGGGGCGGATCAAGCTGAGCGAGAAGGTCGAGCGAACCGTCACCTTCCACGACGCCTGCTACCTCGGACGGCACAACGAGATCTACGACCCGCCGCGGGCGATCCTCCGGGCGATCCCCGGCGTGGTGCTGAAGGAGGTCGGGCGCAAGCGCGAGACCGGAATGTGCTGCGGCGCCGGCGGCGGAAGGATGTGGCTGGACGAGAAGATCGGGACCCGGATCAACCAGGTCCGGTACGCCGAGCTCGACTCGGTCGGGGCCGACGGGATCGGCGTCTCCTGCCCGTTCTGCATGGTGATGCTGGGGAACGCGAAGACGGAGACGAACGGGCGGGCCGACGCATTCGACGTCCTCGAGCTCGCGGCCGAGGCGCTTCCTGCCGGCGGCCCGCCGGCTGCGGGCGCCGCCGCGGGAGCCTGAGGCGAGAGGGGACGAGGGGGCACGAGACGATGGCCGAATGGACCCCTCCTCCCCGCCCCGGGACGGTCCGGAGATCGGCCGGCGCGACCCCGTCCTCTTCCGGCCCGCCGGGAGGCGAAGGGCCGCTGGTGACGGAAGGGATGCTGGCGAGGCAGAGGGACGTCGACCGGAAGCGGCGGGAGTGGCGCCAAGAGCAGGAGACGCTCCAGGAGGAGGCCCGGGAAGGGTGGACGCGGGTCTGGAAGACCGTCGGGTGGGTGGTCCTCGTGGTGGGTCTCGCCTACGCCTACTGGCGGATCCAGTCCGTCTATCAGAACCGCTGGCCGATCGGTCTCGTCTGGGGCGCGATGGCCCTCTGCCTGGCGGCGGGAATCGGCTGGATGCTCTGGTACATCAACAAGAGCGACCTGTAGCCCGGCCCGACCGGGCGGCTCTCCCCGGCTAGTCGTCGTCGAAGATCCCGCGCGGCTTGGCCGAGGGGTCCTTCCTCGCCTTCTCCAGAGCCTCCTGGAAGGTCTTCTCGAGGATCTCCTTCTTGTGCTTCTCCCGCTCGACGGTGGCCGCGAACAGGTCCTCGGCGCGTTCCTTCCGGCGCACGACCTCCTGGGCCGCCTCCTCCAGCGACCCGACCTTCCGTTTCGGGGCCGCGGCCTCGTGGCGAAGGATGGCGCCGGTATCGGGGTCGACGACGAGGACCGCTTCGCACTCGGGGCAGTGGATGTTGAGGGGAGCGCTCATCATTCCATTATGCTCGTGGGGCCAATGGCCGAAGACACTCCGGACTGGAAGAAGCGGCTGAAGGGGCTGGGCCTCTCGCGCAAGCGGAATCCGGCACCGGCGCGCCCGGCAGGGCCGGCGGGATCCCGCTCGACGGTGGCGGTTGGTCTCGAGGGGGAGGACGAGGCGGCCCGATACCTAGAGCGCCACGGCGTCGAGATCCTGGCCAGGAACGTCCGGGAGCAGGGGAGCGAGCTGGACATCGTGGGGCTCCACGAGGGGACCCTGGTCTTCGTCGAGGTGAAGCGGCGCCGGTCGGACAGGTTCGGCGCGCCCGCGGAGGCGGTGACGGAGACGAAGCGAAAGAGGATCGTCAGCGGAGCCGTCCGGTGGCTGGCCCGGAACCGGTCCGACGAACGGCGGGAGATTCGGTTCGACGTCGTCACTCTCAAGGACGACACCCGGTCGATCGAGTGGGTCCCCGGGGCGTTCGACGCGACGGACCGATGACGTCGGACGGACAGCGGAACCGGTGGAGAAGCCAGGTATGGAGGATGGAACCGAAGTGATCAGCTCGAAGAAGAACGCCCGCCCCGTGGTCCCCGGGGGGATCCGGTCGGCGGCCGCCCTCCTCGCCGTCTCCGCGGCGCTCCTCGCCTCGCCCATGCGGGCCGGCCTCCGGTTCGAGGCGACGACGAGCCCGAACGGCGCCGACGTCCGGTGCCTGGCGGCCGATTCGTCGCGGATCTTCGCGGGGACGTACCGCGGCGTCTGGAAGCTCGAGCAGCTGACCTGGACGCAGGCCGGTCTCACCGACCGGATCGTCGGCTCGATCGCGATCGCCGGAGGCGCCGTCTACGCCGCGACGGGCGACGCGGTCTGGCTGTGGGGCGGAGGCGCCACGTGGACGGCCGAGACCCTGCCCGGAACCGACACGTTCCGGACGGTCCTGGTCACCGACGGATCGACCGTCTGGGCCGCGGGCCGGACGGTCGCAAAGAAGAGCGGCGGCGCCTGGTCGGCCTTGCCGGCGATCTCCGGCATCGCGGTCTCTGGAACGCTCGCCGGCCCCGACCTCGTCCTCGGTCTCTCGAGCGGAGGAGCCCTCCGCCTGACCGGAGGAGCCTGGTCGGCGATGTCCGCCGGGCTGGGCGCGAGCGAGCCGGTGCAGGCCCTCTTCTGGGACGGAGCCGTCCTTTGGGCCGGGACCTCCCGTGGCGTCTACAGCTGGGGTGGGGCTGCGTGGGTGGCGGACCAGGCCCTGGGCGTCCACGACGTCCGGGCGATCCGCTCCGCGTCGGGGGCGGTCTGGGTGGCGAGCGCCGATGCCGGCGTCTTCCGGAAGGCGGGCGCGGCGTGGGCTTCCGCGAACGGGAGCTTCTTGACCCTCTTCGCCAGGGCCTTCGCGTCCGACGGAGTCTTGCTCTATCTCGGGACCGGTGGCGGGCCGGTCTATTCCTGGAACGGCTCGACGTGGGGCGAGACACCGGCCCTCGACGGGTCGACCGTCTCGGAGATCGCCTCGAAAGGAGTCGAGACCGTTCTCGGTCTCGGAGTCCTGGCCGCGACGCGAGGCGCCGGAGTTGCCGGGTTCCTGCTCGGCCAGGTCCCTTCGCCGTGCGGCAATGTCCTCTCCTCGTCCGCTGCGCCCGACGGCTCCGCCGACTCCTTCCTGGTGGCGACCAGCTGCGGCATCTTCACCGGCGGCGAGGGAGGCTGGGCGGCGATGAACTCTGGACTTCCTTCGGGCGTCGTGCCGGGGGCGCTCGCGAAGACGGCCTTCGGGACGTTCGCCGGCACGCTGGACGCGGGGCTCTACAGGTACTCGAGCGGTGGGTGGACCCCCGACTCGACGCCCGGGCTCCCCTCGAACGCCTCGGCGAGCGTCCTCCGCTCCCAGGGGGCGGGCCTGTATCTCGCCGGCAGCTCGGGGCTCTTCGCCCGGACGTCCGGGACGGTCTGGACGGAGATCCACGACGGGCTTCCCTCCGCGGGAGCCTCGGTCACCTCCCTCGCCGTGCCGGGACCGGTCTTCGCCGGTCTCTCCGCCGGCGGCGTCTACCGGCGAGACGGAAGCTCCTTCCATCTCGACGCCGCCGGGATCAGCACCTCCCCGGTCTTCTCCCTCGACGCCGGCGGAACGCCCGGGTCGGCGTCGTACGGCCCCGGGGTACAGCTCCTCGCGGCGGCGGGGACAGGCGGCGTCATGGTCAAGCGCGGAGGCGGCTGGACCCGGGAGGGGACCGGCCTTCCGGTCGGCGTCGACGCCCGCGTGGTGCGGACCGCCGTGACCGGCGGCGGGTCGTCTCCGCTCGTCAACTGGGTGCGGGCGGGCACCTCCGGAAGCGGCGCCTACCTCGCCCGGACCGACGCGCAGGTCCGGACCGTGCCGGTCGTGCTCGACGTCATCGGGGCCACCGGAGCGAGGTTCCAGACCGAGCTGACGATGGCCGCTCCGGGGGGCCGGGTCCAGCTGACCTACACGCCGGCGCCCGGATTCGGGAGGCCCGGCGACGGCGGGACCGCCACGGTCGCGCTGCCAGCCGGAGAGCTGCGAGCGGCCGATGCTCTCGGCTTCCTCCGGAGCGCGGGGATCCCGATCGGAGCGGCCGACGCGTCGAATCCGGTGGCCGGGACCCTGGCGATCCAGCCTGTCTCCGCGCAGGGCGCGCCGCTCCCGGCGGATGCGGCCTACGCGGTGGCCAGGACCTACACGGGGACTCCGGCGTCCGGGAGTTACGGCCTTTTCTACGACGCGCCGTCCGACGTCGAGGCGGCCGAGGAGAAGGCGACGATCTACGCTCTTCGGAGCGTGACCGGCCTCTTCCGGTCGAACCTGGCCGTCGTCCACGTTCCTGCACCCGGCCGGCCGGGGGGATCGATCGACCTGTCGGTCCAGGTCTACGGGGCGAGCGGAGCAGCCGCGGGGGCTCCGCTGCAGAAGACGCTCGCCGCCGGGGAGTGGTACCAGTGGAGCAACGTCCTCGCCCTGGCGGGGCTCCCGGACGGTTCGTACGGGTACGCCGTCGTCACCCGGACAGCCGGGACCGATCCGTTCGTCGCCTACGGAGTCGTGAACGACATGGCGACGTCGGACGGCTCCTACCTGCCGGCGTACCGCCCGGGTGGGGCGGCCGCGGCGAGGAGGCTGGTGGTGCCGGTGGTCCTCGACGTCCTCGGGGCGGCGAACTCCCACTACACGACGGAGGTGACGATCGCGAACGACGGGTCGATCGGCACCCCGGTCGACCTCGTCTACCAGCCCGCACCGGGCTTCGGGTCGGCGACGGGCGTTCCGGTGGTGACGGTGACCCTGGCGGCTCACGAGCAGAAGACGATCCCCGACGTGATCGCGTACCTCCGGGCGAAGGGGATGAACATCCCCGACCCGGCGACGGGAGGGCCCCAGGCAGGGACGCTCTCGGTCCACTTCCGGTACCTCGACGCGCTCGACTTCCCCCAGACGGTCGCCCTCGCCCGGACGTCGACCCCGAACCCGGACGCGTCCGCCGGGGGCTCGTTCGGGCTCTTCTATCCGGCCGTGGCGAGGGGAGGAGGGGCGAGGACGTCGGCCCGGGTCCCGGCGCTCTCGCAGACGGCCGCCGTCCGGTCCAACCTCGCCGTCGTCCACACGGGCGGCGGCTCGGAGCTGCCGATCGGTCTCGCGGTCCAGCTCTTCGACGCCGCGACCGGCACGGCCGCGGGCTCCGTGCTGACGGTGACGCTCCAGCCGGGAGACTGGTACCAGTGGTCGAAGGTGCTGGAGCTCTCCGGCGCCCTCGCGACGACGACGGCGGCCTACGCCGTCGTCACCCGCGTGACGGGCGACGACACCTTCTTCGCGTATGGCGTCCTGAACGACAACGTGACGTCGGACGGGAGCTTCGTGGCCGGAATCCCGGCGGAGACCTACTGACGGGAAGGGGTGGACGGCCCGTCAGAAAGACTCGCTCGCCCCTCCTCCGCCCGAGTCCCCGCCGCCTCCCTCGAAGCGGCTCCCGGCCCCCGCCGGCCGGGCAGTCGCCTCGGGCGAGAGCGTGGCGGCCGCGGCGACGACGCCGAGCGCGCGCTGACGCACCTCGTCGTCGAAGAGCGGCTCGGCGGTGAAGCCGTGACGTTCCCGGCTGGGCGAGGAGCGCAGCCACCGCTCGACGGCAACCGACCCGGCGACCAGCGCCACCCCGGCTCCGGCCAGGACGAGCCAGGCCGGGGCGAGGTGGACGTAGGCGCGGAGGGTCGCGAGGGAGAGGGCCGTCATCAGGATGCCGGTCCCGAGGACGGTTCGGCGGCGGGAACGGATTCCCCAGGCGAGGACGGCCGCGGGAACCAGCGCGGTGAGGACCGCCGAGGCGGCGCGCCACGCGGGCGGGACGGGTTCCGCCGGGTGCCGTCCGAAGAGGTTCTCGACGAGCCGGAGATCGACCGAGAAGCGGTTCGTCAGGACGTAGATCCAGGCGAGCGAGACGAGGAGGACCGCGTGGGCGGACTCTCGCCGGGCCCGCGGGAGGCCGACCCTGTCCAGGAACGGGATGCAGCAGCCCGCGAGGACGAGGCCGAGCAGGGAGAGGAGGAGCCGCGAGGAGGTCGGTCCCGAGAGGCAGAGGAACGAAGAGAAAGCCGACGCGCCGGCCAGGAGCGGCCAGCCCCAGCGCCAGGAGGCGGCCGCGAACGCGACCGCCCCGGCACCGAAGACGACCCTCTCGAACGAGCCGGACAGGCGGGGCTCGGTCAGGGCGACCACCCCGCAGACGAAGAACACCGTGGCCCAGAACGCGGCGGCCGACGCGGCCCCCGACTCGCCGAGCGCCTCGGACGCGAGGAGGGCCTCCGCGGCCGTCGCGAGGGAGAGGGCGCCGAAGAGGAACAGGCCCCCGACGGCCGCCGTCTCGTGGATCCTGACGAGCAGGGCGAACGTCCCGAGCACGGCCCAGGCCGCGACGGACGAGACGAGGAAGACCACCGCGGTCAGGACCGGACCGAACTCCCGCCGGAACTGAGGGAAGAAGTCCAGGATCGCCCGGAGCGTGGCCTCGTCGACGACGCCGGCGCGCCGCCATCCGGCGGCGGCGCCCCGGACCGCGCGGATCCGGTCGGCCTCCAGGCGCGCCGGGTTCACGCTTCCTCCCGGAGCCGGCGATGGGCGGCGACGAGGAGGGCGACCAGGGCGAGGCTCGTGACCGCCACGACGAGCAGGGCCCCCGCCCCGCGAAAGGCCTCGAAGAGGAGGCGGAGGGTCCCGAGATAGACGGCGATCACTCCCTGCGAGAACCAGAGCGTCCGGCGCCCACGCCAGCCGGCGGCGATGATCGCGCCGCCGACGACGGCCAGCGCGGCCTCCCAGGCCGGCCACTCCCGGCCCCTCGTCCCGATCGCGCCCGAGAGCAGGCCCCCGAGAAGGAGGAGGAGGCCGAGGTTCGACCAGACGGGCTCGAAGTGGGCCTTCCAGCGGACCCGCGTACAGACCCAGGCCGCGAGGAGGAAGAGGGCGCCGCACGCGATCGAGTTCCAGCGGACGGCGTCGTCCGGAGTGCCGAAGACCGTCCTCAGGGTGAGCCTCGCGTCGACGCCCCGCCAGGCCGCGAACGAGGTGAGGGCGAGCGAGAGGACCGGCCGGGAATCGAACCGGAACGCCGCCGCCAGGGTGATGGCCGTGACGACGGCCAGGTGGTGTCGCCAGCCGGGACCGAGGGCGTGGAACTGCAGCTCGACCCAGGCGAGGAAGGTCCCGAAGAGGAGGACGCCGAGCAGGAGGATCGAGTCGGTTGCGAGGCCCGGGGAGGGGACCTCGGCGCGGGAGAACGGCTCCGAGCGGCGCGCGACCCACGCCACGCAGAGGACCGAGGCCGCGAGGATCGCGGCCGCGACGGCGGTCGGCCCGATCCGTTCGAACTGCTCCTTCACCAGGAGCCCGGTCCCCCCGAGGATCATCAGGACGCCGGCGGTGAGGAGCGCGCGGAGCTCGAGGCGGATGGACACCAGCTCCCGGCGCGCGACCCGGGTGACGAACGCCGCCTGTCCCGGACCGAGAAGGCCCCGGTTCTCCAGGCGCCCGACGGCGCTGATCACCTCGTGGTCCACGTTGCGACGTCGTCCTGTGGGAGGATCCTACCAGCGGGACCGGGGGTTCCCAGACCCGGGGAGCGGTCTGCCAGCGGTCTTGACTTCGGACCCGGTTTCTCCTAGATTCCCCCCTCCCCGGCGATGCGGGACTAGCTCAGTGGTAGAGCGCTACCTTGCCAAGGTAGATGTCGCGAGTTCGACCCTCGTGTCCCGCTCCAATATAAGTAGACCGAGAGCCCGGCGACGCCGGGCTTTCGCATTCGAGGGAACTCGCGACGCGGGGGCACGGGGGCAGAGGGAGCGAAGCGAGCGGAGCCCCCGAACATGGCA